>JAYZJO010000001.1:0-44281 GCA_036164375.1 Chlamydiota bacterium
TAACATAATTAAATATTGTATTATAAAGCAGACCTTACACCACTTCAGAAGTCCCCTATAAACAGTTTTTTCGCAAGCCATCAGATAGGTTACTGACACTTACCACAACAATGATTGCAATAAAACCGTACTGGTGTTATTCCTGTTGTCACACACAATATTAATCATTAATTTAGGATTGTAACTATGAAACGCTCAACGAAACTGTCTATTTTCCTAGGTATCACTGCAATATCATTATCAAGCCAATCATTTTCTGATGAATTAGACAACAACATATCGAATGAAACCATCGAGCAAAACTATTTTAACAATGCACAAAACCCTGGCTCGGTCATGTTCAATCCTCCAGAAGGATGGCACCTTGCAGACCCTAAAGCGCTACCCCCTAGCGTTAAGCTTATGGTCGTCGGTCAAAGTGCAAGTAGTTTTCCCCCCTCCATTAACCTTGGAACAGAAAAGTTTGATGGCAATTTAAAAAAATACCTAAACATGATCAAGTCGATCAATGAATCCCAAGGATCAGACTGGAAAGATTTAGGAACGATCCGTACACAAGCCGGAACTGCAAGTCTTTCACAAGTCGATGCAAAGACAGAGTGGGGGGAAATACGCATGATGCATGTTATTCTTGTAAGAGAAACAACAGCTTACATACTAACGGCAGCTGCCTTAAAAGAAGAGTTTTCAAAATTTTACAAGGACTTTTTCAAGTCGATGAGATCTCTACGCTTTAACAAAGATGTGTACGATATGATAGGAAGCAGCGCCCGACAAAACGTATTAAAGCAAGAGAACGACAAACTGAAAAAAGCATGGCAAGCTTTCTACAAAAAAGCCCGCTCACTATGTGATGAGAAATCACCGGAAACAAAGGTAGAAAAAATCTTTGCGAGCAAAGAATTTCAAGAGCAATACTGGACTCCTTTTAAAGAGATGATTTCAACAGATTATAAAGACATGGGAAAGGGCTGGCAAAAACAACTACTAAATCAGATCCAGAACGAACTCATGACTCAAACAAAATAAAAAAATGACCCACAATGATCATGAAACACAAACTACTAAACCACAACATGTCATATCTCTCAAAGATGAGACCTCAAAAAAATTGACAAAAAAAATTTGCATTTTA
The DNA here is from genome assembly GCA_036164375.1 of Chlamydiota bacterium. Lineage (GTDB taxonomy): Bacteria > Chlamydiota > Chlamydiia > Chlamydiales > Criblamydiaceae > JAYZJO01. Next base: position 1,136 of record JAYZJO010000001.1, read on the forward strand.
TATTTCCCTGTGTAATATATATTTTCAAACGCAAAATTAACTGTATGAATGCCTTTTGAATGAGGAGTACTCCAATGAAACTAGTAAAAAAACTATGTTCTATCGTCACATTAGCCGCTATGGCTGTGTCAGGTAGTGCTAGTGCAGATTGTTATGACGACTGTGGTGGCTGTGGCTATGAAGAATGCAGACGTGCACCTTGCATCGCACCATGTGTTGCACTAGGCGCAATAGCTCTCGCAGCAGTAATCGCTATCGCAATACAAAACTCATCTTGCGACCACAGTCACAGCAACTAAACTTTAGCTGTGACTACACACAAGAAATTATGGAAAGGGGTTCCGTTTACCCTTTTCCTTCTTCTATTTTCGTGCTCAAAATCTCCTGTGATGTGGAAGCACTCTAAGTCATATGGAACTTGCTCAGAGTATTCTTCCTCGAAAGTACACTACAAAGACCCTACCTCTACAAGACCTCTTGAAATCGAGTTAATCAATACTTCTGATACCTCTCTTCTTTACATAAACGCCCACACACTTGAATTTCCAGCTCAAAAAGAACATCCAGATAAATCAAAAGTCCACATCACTATCGACGACGAAGAAATTGAAACCTCGGCATATCGACTCCAGGGTGGACAAAGGCTCCTTCTCGACGATGACTCACGCAAACTGATCGTCGACGCACTCAATAACAACAAATCCGTTACCATAAAAGTCGGGAGATATAAAACAGTACTTTCTCCAAAAGGCTTCAAGCACTAACCCCCTTTCGTTTCTAGCTAAACAACATATTTTAATTGACTTTTTCTTATGATCACCCTACTATTCAACTACTTATTTGCAATAAACTACTAAAATAAACACTTTCAAAATAAAGGATAAAATATGAGCATACAAATTAGACAACCCATAGAATTTTCAACCGCAGAAGAAGCTACAACTTGGGCACTAAATCTTTTTGAAAAACAAGAGTATAAAGGTCATTCGCAAGTAGAAGCAATGATAAACATAAATAACATATCACTGGCCATATTAATGCCACTCAAAGAAGAAGCAAACTTTGATTTGAATATACAGGAGCTAAAGGAGCTTTCTCAAAATAAGAACATACGAATAGTCGCTCCCATTGTAGCTTGCCTGGAAGACTCTCGATCCTGCCTAGAAATGGGAAGAACACTTGCTAAGCTTTTACAAAAGCATTGCTTTACAGCATCGATAGATGCATCTTGGGTTAAAATAGGTAGTACTGTATGTGGATACGACGACTGTGGCGGGATCGGAGGCATAGCCAAAGAGCATACTTGGACTAAAGGCTTTTTACCACCAAGTCCTCACCTCTCAAAATTTGGCCTTTAACCTCGCTGTGAAACTTCTTTTAAACCTGTTTTGCATCCAATCCCAGCGCCAAGAAAAATAAAACCACAACAGGACTCAACGCAGGGACGCAAACCGGGTTTAAATGAAGATCAATTTAAAATTTTCGAACAAGATAATCAGGATAGCCTACGGCTGCATGATAAATATTTTTTTGATCATTCAATACAACCGTCTTTGTCACCCTGATTATTATCGTGCCGCCGTAGGCGATCCTGCTCATCTTGATCAAGAATTTTTAAATCTCATAGTTAAAAACAATAGAAACTATCACGATTTAAAATTTTGATGCGTCAGTTGTGAAAACAACTACATCTCTATTGACATTGTTTTAAAATTTTCATATAACTCCCTAATACCAATCGCAATAAACAAAGTTTCCAATAAGAAGGAGAAGCTACTTCCGAATTTAACCACACTTTTGATGTTTATATGACAGAATAAAGACTACCCAAAGGTTGTAGTGCAGATGATCTCTATTGAAAACTTTATATATGGTAATTGACAGAACAATCCACAAGGAGAAAAAACTATGGAACCGACCACACCCAACAGTAATGATAAAGCATTAGTCACTGAACCTAAAGAAAGTCAACCTACCCCAAAAGAAAAGGCCCGAGAGGAACTTATAAAAAAAATTAAATCACGCTGCTTTAAACTATACAATCAACCCTCACCTTACTACTACGTTCCCTTAACCATCGGTGCCATATTATCAATTAAGAGGAAGTCTAATTCATTCGTACCCCTAGTTATTAGCGCAGGGATAGCAAGAAAAGCCGATTATATAATTGCAGAACATGTAAAAGACACTTTGAATTTAGCCGATAAAATGAATGACCCCAGCAATAGCTCACTACTTGAAAAACTTACCACTTATGACGAACATAACAATAAATATGTAGTACAGAGAAGTAAATTTTTAAATGAGTTAAGTTTAATGGAAAAAGTTAAAAATGAAAAATATAAAACAGACCACTCAGGTATTTTCCACTCAACAGTCAACGAAAGAAATCCCCTAACTTTTGGAACTACTGACCTTGATGAGTCACAAGTTAACATTACGACTCAGTTTAATACATGTAACTTACTATAAGTAAAATAACTTCACATCTCAAAAAACGAGCGAAAGTATGAGTAGTTTCATTATAAAAGACAAAACATTTTCAACCGCACAACAAGCCACAGACTGGCTGCTATCTCTATCTGAAAAGCAAGAGTATCAAAACAACTCTCAAGTTGAGGTTACATTAAAAATTCAAAGCGTCTCATTAGCGGTATTAATGCCGCTAAAAAAAACTTCTCTATCCGAAGTAGATAATTATTTTTTAGAATCGCTTGCCGACCCGAATAAACGTAAAATAGCTCCGATTGTAGCCTGCCTTCAAAATACACAACCTTGTTTAAAAGCAGGACGCGCACTTTCGAACCTTCTACTAAACCACTACGTTTCGGTAACCTTAGATACATCTAGAGTTAAAACTCATAATTCTTGGTCTGAAACAGAATCTTTTGGAATAGCAAACTTAATAAAAACGCCAGAATGGAGCAAGGGCTTTCCACCACAACCTTAACACCAATTCCAAGTAACAAACCTACAAAATAAGAATGAGAGCTGGCGCAGTACGATGCTTTTTAAGCTCGAAACTAAGGCGCCGGCCAAGACATATTTCTCAATACATGCAACTTATTTTCAACGGACTCAAAATACTGATCAACAAACAACAGCTTATTTCGAATACGCTTCCCATCCGGAGTAAAACGCCCTAAAAAGTGGAAAAACTCCCCAAAAAGGTAACGATAAACAAGAAGCTGATGAGACAGCTCGCTAATAACACGCTTAGCATTGTCTGAATTGACTTTATCATCTTTAGCCGTTCTCTGGACCTGCGCCAAAAAGTCCTGCAAATACCCTTTTAAGTCATTCATATCGAGCTCTATATCATGTTCATGACGTCTAATTTCTCGATTTTTGACCCAGGATTCAATCTCCTGTATAAGATGTCTAAACTTATTCATCCTATTTTGATGATTTCGATCGCTACTTGGTCCGACAAGTCCCATATGAATATTAAAAAGATCGTGAAACAAAGGAAGTTCGTGAAGAACATGATGCTTCCAGTCAGCACGAAGAACCTTGGAAAACAGATTACTAGCATACTCAATAGTGTTGTGATCAAAAGACCCTAACTCATCAAGCTCTTGCAAGTGTTCAACAACGTACTCGGCACGAGTTTTTGTCATGTTATAAGATGTAAGTGGCTGCCCCATCTCATGAAGAACTCTTTGGATATCCGAACTCAAACGTACAAGTTTTGGCGCATTTTTCTTTGGACCTTTTTCTATAGACTCTTGTATTCGCTCAAATAAGTTTTCGAGATTCTCTACTTCATATTCGATGTTAAGCAACTGCTTAGTCTGCTCAGGCTCAGGACCAACAACCCACTCTGTAAAGCCCCAACGAGAACGTACGTAAGGATTTGGATCTGTTCTCAATAAAAACTCACGGTACTTTGCAACTGTAGAACCAAGAGTCAACAACTCAGCTCTATACCCCTTCATCACCTCTCTAATCATTTTCTTTCCAGAAGCCTCTTTGAGGTAACGCAGGTTTTTCTTTTTCAAAACTCTACTTTGATGGAACAAAGCAGCCTTAAGTGCTTGAGTGTACTTTCCAAAGAGGTCTATCGTTTGTTCGACACTGACTGCATAGCTAAGAGCTCTGATCATATCTTGAACGGGTACAGCCTTGCTTTTCTGGTTACTGCCCCACAATTTGACATAGTAATAAATAGTTTCAAACTTTGTCTTTAAATTCTCATCTAAACTGTTGAGCACCTGGTACCCATTCAGCTTTTTCATGATATAACGCACCTTTTCGTCGAGGCTTATATACTCTGCCAGACGATGTGCATACTGTTTATGATGAATTTTAAGGTATTTCTCTGTTTGAATTAAGTTTCCACTTAATGAACGATCAATTACAGGTCTCCAATAATTGATTATTTGACGGATAAACACCCACTTACCCTGTTGCGCATCTTGTGCGAGCCTAAACTCCGCTATTTGACTTTCTACGCGGCGAAGTACCCAAACAAAATCCTCAATCGCATGTAGCAACATTTCTTTAATTGAATCGAGAACCAAAGACAATTCAGTATTCCATTGCTCGATACCTATCTGGTCGAGCTGCTGAAATAGCTCTTTAACGCAACCTTCCAATACCTCTTCATAATCCCAAAATGCTGCATTGATCGATTGCGCGACCTCTTTCCAAGTATCGGGAGAAAGGGAGTCATTAGAATCCGCAGTAACTTGACGAAGTTTTTTCCCAAATCCTTCTACAGCATCGGAAATTTTCAAACTCAAAGTTCTTGCTGGTGGAATTACAGGTGTTGCCGAGGTAACCTGCGGTACAGAATACAAAAGAGCATTCCCGAGATCGGCCTCTTTTTCTTGAAGGTATTTTTTAAGTTGATCAACAAGAGTTCTATCCAATGCAACAATTCTCTGAAAATCAATAGGCTGCCAAGTCATATATGTGTTCCCCTACGCATCGACGCGATACAGATAACTATATTCTACAAAATAGAATTTTATGCTGCAAAAGGAAACGTCCAAATAGCCTAATAAAATCAATAATTGGCACCCCTCACCTCTTTTTCCATTGAATATAGCAATTATTAGTGGACTCTTGCAATATTTTTCCATAGAATTGATATTCTATAGAAGTATACCCACATATAAGGAATTCGATGCAAAAAGGACATACACTCGAAATAAATTGCACAAAATGCTCTAGTAAAATTTCATTTTCTCTTTTTTCTCTCAAAGAAAAGAACCATATGATTTCTTGCCCAAACTGTGAAAATAAATTTCACTTTGAAGACCCTACTTTACTAAGGCAGTTAGAAAAATTCGAAAAACTTTGCTTGCAATTACTAGAATCTGAAGAAATTCTTAGTAACACAGCAGTAGGTATTAACGTCGGCAACAACCATGTCAAAATCCCTTACAAACTACTTTTAACGCGGTTGAGCTCGACTCTTGATTTACAAATAGGCGATCAACCTTGTAGTATCGCTTTTAGGATCGAACCTGCTCTAGATTTAAAAGATGAGCTTGTTCAAACTAACAGATAAGGAGAAACTTTTATGAGCAAACTAGACCAACTTCGAAATCTAACGACTATTGTGGTTGACACAGGTGACATTGATGCGATCAAAGAACATTCCCCTACAGATGCTACAACGAACCCTTCATTAATCCTCGCTGCAACACAGCAATCTCAATACAAACATCTGATAGAAGAAGCTGCCTCATATGGAAAGCAACATGGCTCATCTTCAAAAGAGTCCCTTTCTTTAACAATGGACAAACTATTCGTCAATTTTGGGGTAGAAATCCTAAAATACGTTCCGGGCAGAGTCTCTACCGAGGTAGATGCCCACCTCTCTTTTGATGTTCAAGGTAGTATCGATAAAGCCCACGAACTCATCAAGCTGTATGAAGAAGCAGGCATCGATCGAAAGCGAATTTTAATCAAACTAGCCTCGACATGGGAAGGAACAAAAGCCGCATGCGCCTTGGAAAAAGAAGGAATCCATTGTAACATGACACTTATGTTTAGCCTTGCGCAAGCTATCGAGTGCGCCGAAGCAAAAGCGACACTTATCTCCCCTTTCGTTGGTAGAATTCTAGACTGGTACAAGAAAAGCACAGGTAAAGAAAGTTACCCACCTGCTGAAGATCCTGGAGTGCTATCCGTAACAGAAATCTACAACTACTACAAAAAATTTGGGTATAAGACACAAGTGATGGGTGCTAGCTTCAGAAACGCTGAAGAGATCACAGAACTTGCGGGATGCGACTTGCTAACAATTTCACCAAAATTATTGGAAGAACTCAATAATTCTGAAGGCTCTGTCCCTCAGAAGCTCGACGCAAACAAATCAAAAGAGATGACAATAGAACGCATCGAAATGAACGAACAAGCCTTCCGATGGATGATGAACGACGACGCTATGGCTATCGAGAAGTTATCTGAAGGGATCCGCAAATTCGCTGCCGACTACAGAAAACTAGAAAAGACAATCGCATCCGACTACAACTTCAGCTAAAATCAAAAAATGAAACATCCGTTCATAGTAAAGACCTTGAACGGATGTATCGTTAGTCACTTTATAAAAAAAGTCGATAATTTCTTTGTCGAGCCCTTCTTTTCGAAATAATTTGAACATCATCTTGTGTCAATACCGTAGTAAATACTGTGTACAACATTCCCCTGTTCTGCTAAAGTGGGCGCATCTTTATAACCAGAAAACGAATTCATTCTTATTTACAAATTTCAAACTCAAGGAGATGAAATGACAATACCCACACACAATACGAATCTTAGAAAACTACTCGAGACAAGAAATTTAGGTGACGCTGATCCATTCCATAACTACTGGGACTGTAAAAACGACACCCCTTCCACCGCTCTACAGCGATTACTAGAGCTCTGCATCCCAAAAGAAGAACTCTCATTACAACCTTTAACCCTTCAGAGAGTGGTCGATTTAACCCAAAAACACTGGTTTGTCCGTCAACGCTGGACGATCTGTGATACTCCTGAAATCATATCTAACAAAAAAAGCATTGAAAGTTGCTATAATGAACTTGGCCACGCAAGTCCTGTAAGTGCTCCAGATGGACACTACCCTTACATTTTACTCCTTTCAGCACGCGTCAATGTTATGACTGGTCGAATGCTTTCTCTTCAGGAAAAAATCTCGACTGGAAAAATTACTACCGACCATATTTATATCCTAGCTGGAACACAAGGCCTATACAAAAGTGAAAAAGAAGAAGATGAATACGACATCTTGAAAAACTCAAAATATAATATCACTTCAGCGACCACTGAAGAAGAAGCTGCTAGTGAATTGAGTCAGCATATATTCACTCCCATAAACATCCCTACAACAGTCCTCGCAACCAAGCTCATAGGCAAAAATGGTAATGTAGTAAAACCCTCTACAAACGACACAGTAACTACCTGGTTCAACAGCTTACCTAAAGATACTGACCACAGTACCCTTAAAGTGCTGTTTGTTTCAGACTCTTACTTTGGCAACTATCAATGCAATCAAATACTCCCTCTCCTCCAACAGAAAGGCATAAAGCAAGAAAATACTTTCTTACTAGCAGAGGACCTTCCCGAGCGAAAATTTACTGAAATTGGAATGAGTAAAGAAAAGTATGAAACAGCCTTGGGAATTGATATTATAGCAAGAATGTTCAACGACTGGAATAACCTAACCAAATAGCCTGAAACTGCATCCACAATGGAGTTTTCTGAGAGGTTGTGCTTTCAAACTTTACAACCTCTCAGGTTTAGCGCATTTAATACGTTACCTCTTACTTCAGGATAATGAAAATCGTAAAAAAATTATCCTCGGCTATTTTAATAATATTTAAAGAAAAACATCAATTTATAGGAGAAACCATTAATGAATCCTCTTTCTAGAAACAGCGGCGATTATTATAGTACCGCATCACAAAACCCATCGGATATAAAGGTTATTGACCTATCTAATGAGCTCGAACTTGAAGATTCCGACATAAAGAAAATCACTAAATATACAAACCTTAAGAAGCTCATATTCAGCGACTATTGTAGCTTTAGTAAAGATGCTCTCAAGCACCTAAAACATCTACATACATTGAAAAAACTATCCATAGGAAACGTCTCTGACAGTGACCTAAATTTCATATCAGAGTTGCCCAATCTACAAAAACTAAGTATTGGACTTGCCTCCAACGTAAACTGGGAAACCTTTAACAAATTAAAAAAACTGAAAAAGCTAGAGGTCTGGACTAATCGCTCGGGTAATCAATGTGAACTAGCGCCGCTAAACAAATTAAGTAAACTTAAAAAACTCACCCTTTTTGAGTTTACCGACATAAGATTTGCTGGTCTACACAACTTCAAAAATCTAAAAGAATTAAATCTATACAAGTGTAATAAAGTCTCTGACAACTTTCTGGAAGAGATTAGTACTCTCGATCATTTAAAAAAACTTTCTGTAACAAAATCTGAGGATATCACTGACCAAGGAATTCAGAAACTATCAACTCTAGTTAATCTTAAAAAATTAACACTATCAGAATGTGAAAGGATTACAGGTGCATGCATCGATGAGTTAAAAAGTCTTGTGAACTTACAAAAACTCAATCTATATAATTGCAAAGACATCAATGATGAGTCCCTGACTCCTCTAAGACACTTTAAAAAACTTAAAGTACTTAATCTAGGTACAAGAAATCGAAATCATTGGATTTACCGAACTGTCGACCCAAATGATTCATACTTACTACAGTCCTACAACTCAACACTCAAAACATCTATAGAAAAAAAGCATAACATCTCCTTCAACTGCATCTCAGATACAGGCCTCGAAATCATAGGCAATCTCCCTGAACTGGAAAATCTTAACCTTGCAAGAAGACAGTGCATTACCGATGAGGGATTAAAAAACCTAAGAAAATTACAACACCTTACTCAATTAAACCTAACCGGCTGCAGAAGAATTTCTGGTGATGGATTGGCTGAAATCAGCAAGATAAAAAACCTAGTAAAACTCAATTTAATGCATTGTGAAGGAGTAACAAACGATTCTATAATTCATCTTTATGACCTTAAAAAATTACAAACCTTAAATGTGTATGATTGTAATGAGGAATTCAAAATTGACCCAGTGCTCTACAATATGCCGAGTCTAAGAAAAATTCACATTGATAATTATCCGCACGTTACCGGTGAGGATTTTGAGGAAATCTATAAAAATTATGAGGGAATGGTAGAAATTAAAAGTTGAAACCTTATCACTCTATTTTTTTATTTTTTCTCAGGTCATAACTAATTTATAAAAAGGGGCTATTCGAGCCCCTTTCCGAATAGAAAAAATTCTTAAATAGAATACTTTATTACCGTCACTTTAAATGAGTCTATAACAAAATTCCGTAGTCAATACTGTATCTTCACTCATAATAATCCGCTATAATCATATGCATGAACCAAGTAACTCTATTTAGGAGCTTATGAGCAATACTAACAACAATATCGAAATTATTCGCCACTTTCTTGAAAATGCCTTTATCGAAGGCCATATGGAAAGATGCAACGAACTTGTTTCTGCAAATGTAGTCGTTCACGGCCCTTCTAGCAATCAAAAAACCTTTGGACTTGATAATATAAAAGAAATTGACCTTGGATTCTCAAAAGCATTTAAAAGGAACCATTTAGCAATTAAAGAAATTTTTTCTTCAGAAGAAAAGGTTGTCGTTCTTTGGGAAATGGAGGCGATTCATACCGGAGAACTCAAAGTTTTTACTGAAAAACCAATTCCAGCGACCAACCTTAAAGTTCTCATTGAAGCCATGACCATATATCGTTTGGAGAAGGGTAAAATCTGCGAAGTGTGGCAAGGCTGGGATTTACAAGGGCTACTTTTAAAACTAAAAAATTTAAGAGATCATCAGAAGTTGGACTTTTCTGAATTGGATAAAAAAGAAGACTACCTGCAAGGAATATACTTACTATCAAGCCGAGAAAAGGAATGCATCAACCACTTGTTAAACGGTGATACAGCTAAAGAAACAGCCAAAAAACTCCACCTATCATTTAGAACTGTCGAGTCTCATATCGAAAGAGCGAAAAACAAATTAAACTGTATCGACAAAAGAGAGTTGTTCAAAGCATCACTTTTTTTAAAGCGTATGAGATTAATTTAACAATGGAGAATTTATGACTACACCAATAAACACCTTAGCAAATTCACATAATTATGTGATAAAAGAGTCAGTACCGAACAAATTAGAGGCACTACTCTCGATTGATCAAAAAGAAGCTGTAAAACTGCTTGAAGAAGTCTCCCTTAGTGAAAAATGGAATCACCTTCTTAACGGGCAAGCTAAAATACAAGCACCGCATGATTTAGAATGGCTAGATACACAAAACTGGTGGAACCTAAAAAACCCAAATGAGAATACAGTAGTTTTAGACATTGGCTCAGGAAACGGAGCATACCTAAGTCAAATGCAAGAACATTGCCTAGACAAAAAATTCATCTCTGTTGAAAAAAATGACCGTTATATTTCACAGTGCAATGAACGCAACATTAATTGTTCTTACGAAGATATCGAAATAATCAAACACAATCACCCCCCTTGTTATGATATCATTACCTTGAGACTTGTTCTACAGCACCTCAAACAACCTATAAATGCAATTCAAAATGCTGTTGGAAGATTAAAACCTGGGGGAGTCTTGTTTATTATTGATTCATATGATCCTGTAAGAAATGAATCACATCAATCAATTCAAATGCAGGGTCTTCAAGAAAGACTTAAAATACAAATGCAAAATCAAAATAAAAATCGGGAATTTTCATTCGAATTTTATAAGAATCAGACCTTAAACCCTGATCCGCAAATAAATATATTATATTCAAATATTAATACAGAGGGAAAACTAACTGGCTTTAACCCTATTTTTTCAGAAGAGCACGAAAGAACAACACACTTTAATAATATGCTACTTATAAGCAGTATTTTCAAAGAGCAGTTTCACATTGATACAATTGACTTAGAGGCCATGCATCAAGAATTTAAATCTCTACTAAAAGAGGAATCTTATTGGGTACAATACGGTGTGCATTATCTTGTCTTACAGAAAACTCCAGAATAGCTCCTCCACCTATCAGGTATCCCTACGGTAATGTTCCCCTATTGAACATCACGAGTAATTTTAGGTGTAGACCAATAAATGATAACACATCTTCTGCAAGAAGATGTGTTTTAGCAACAATGCGTGCAACTATTTACTCCCTTTTTGATATCAACTTAAACGCAGAAGTCGAAATGGCGCAATTACCGCTTTGTATTGGACACGAAATTTGATATGCAACTTTCTCTGCGTCACAGCCATACTAATCGTTTATATCGATCTCATCGTTAAAAAAACAGAGCCAAACACCATCATGAAGATCTGATCACGGTATTTTTGATTTACGGTGGGTACAGGGTATAAATGCATAAATACACGAAAACAAATAACTGCGATGTTAATAAAAAAGAGCGCGAGAAAGTTCCGAGAGAGAACTTCTCTCGGAAGAAAAACCTACTTGATATTTCTGTTCATTGCTGAAATTGCCTGGTGAGCTCCTGCTAGGACAGCCGAAGACATTTCAGTTAACTGAGAGAACTTATTCATCATCCACTGCATATCGAAGAGGTCTCCAATATCAATCTTATCGGCAGACTTTTCTTTTATAGAAGAAAGCTTTTCGATGACAAGTTGTTCAGCATCCTTAATCGTTTCTTGAAGTGATTCAATTTTGAAACCACCTGTATTTTGTTGATCAGCCATTATCCACCTCATTAGAGTGTTGTAAAAATCAAAAAATTTTTACCGATTCAAAAAAAATTTGAAGAAAACGGGCTTTGAACCGTCCCCAGAGTAGGATTATGCCTGAGTACTAGATAAGCATGCAAGAGGAATTTCTATAGAGTTCAAATATAATGAAAGAAGAATAAATAATTATCCGAGAGAATATAAATATAACCCTCTCGGATTAGAAATTATTACTTAATATTTCTGTTCATCGCTGAAATTGCTTGGTGAGCACCAGCAAGCACAGCTGAGGACATTTCCGATAGCTGTGAAAACTTGTTCATCATCCACTGCATGTCGAATAGATCACCAATATCAATTTTATCTGCAGCTTTTGCTTTGATAGCTGAAAGCTTATCAATAACAAGAGATTCTGCCTCTTTTAGTGTAGTTTGTAGTGTTTCAATACTGAAACCTTGGTATTTTCCCTCACCAGCCATGGGCCACCTCAACAATTATATTAATAATTTACTAAACACAAGAGAATTCCTTTAAGATAGAAAACCCTGTGAAGTTATAATTATCTCTTAACCACATTAACTATCGGTAAAGTTAATATAAATATTCTATTAAGATGATTAATAGTAAAAATTTTAAATTTAGGGATATCCATAGAAATAATAGGATATTAGGAGACATCTATCCAAAAATACAAAGATATTTTGAGTTATTCACCTGTTTCAACGTCTCTCTTCAAACACAGACTAGACAAAGTTTAATATACAAATTATTTTAAAGTTATTTACTACAAAGAAAAACATTTGTTTTAGAATTAAACTAAAATCATATCTAAAACTGTGTATGACATAAATTTTAAAAAACTCTCCAAAAAATCAAAGATCCTAGAAAACAAATCCACTGAGCATCAATCGTCAACTACCTCAGTGGGTAATTTCGATTGCGTTATAATTATACCCACGAAGTGGGTATTAAAAATATTATGCCTCTTCTTTTTTTACAAAAGTTTTTTTTGCTTAGGAAAAAAACCGCCAAACTTGAGTATACCCACGAAGTGGGTATTAGAATGGTAGCCCAGGGCAAGCTTGCGCAGCCCTGGGTAAAACCACCCCAAAAGATCGCACCCTCGAAGAGGGTGCCGGAATAAGCTCTTAGCATCACATTTTTTTTTACTATACTCTGTTCCCGAAACAAGAACTAGAAGGTGGTATTTTTACCAAAATATGGATGTGATCAAGCATTCCTCCTGCTTGGATCGGATAACAATTTAACGAACGAAATATTCGTCCACTATAATTCCTCTTTAATAGCATGCCACCTTCTATTAAGTTGAGATTCACTAAGAACATGCTTCATAAATCGTCCATGTTTAAGAATCAACCTTGCCCTACGAAAATTTCCATAAAAAAATTGTGCACTTACAATACTCACTGTCATGACTTCTGCAGTGCTCATTTTACACTGAGAATCATCTTTAATATTGTAAATTTTTACAGATTCATCGCAGACGCTGTAAATCAATATCATTTGAGTTTCGAAATCCAAAGTTGTCTCCTATAACTTTCATTGTTTATGGGAGTCATTCTTACCTATGCACCACTTAAATACACAATCTTGAAGCGAAAAGATTGTGTATTTAAGTGGTGCATAGGTAAGAGATTTGGACACAAACCGGGTTTTAAACACTTAGTTCGGCTTAGATATTCCAGCACCCTCTTCGAGGGTGCAAATAATCGATGATGTTTTTTCCCAGGGCTGCGCAAGCTTGCCCTGGGCTACCATTCTAATACCCACTTCGTGGGCATACTCAAGTTTGGCGTTTTTTTCCTTAAACAAAAAAAACTTTTGTAAAAAAACAAAGACAAAAAAAAACGCGACCCAAAATGAGTCGCGTTTTACTCAGTAGACTAAGCTAAAAAAACGGTTAGGCACAAGGAGGTATAACCTCTCCTGTTGGTAGACTTTCGAAATCGAAAATAAGAGGTTCTTCACGCTCTTTATCAACGTATTTCTGATTCATCTTATCATACCCCGTTCCAACAGGAACAATATGACCCATGATCACGTTTTCTTTTAGTCCAAGTAAGTTATCCGTCTTACCAGCACAAGCAGCTTCTGTAAGAACACGCGTAGTGTCTTGGAAGGATGCCGCTGAGATAAAGGAGTCAGTACTCAAGGACGCTTTAGTGATACCAAGAAGTAAAGGCGCAGCCTGAGAAGCTTTTCCACCTTCTGAAGCAGCTTTCTTGTTCTCAAACTCAAACGTTTTCTTATCAACTTCTTCACCAAAGAGCAAGCTCGTATCACCTGGATCAGTCACACGCACTTTCTTCAGCATTTGACGGACAATAATTTCAATATGTTTATCGTTAATGTCCACACCCTGTAGACGATAAACCTCTTGAACCTGGTTTACAAGGTACTTTTGTAGCTCTCTAACACCGCAGATCTCGAGAATCTCATGAGGAATAACCACACCATCAGTAAGCTGCTGCCCCTTGATCACATGGTCTCCACGCTGAACGATAAGGTGCTTCGTGTGTGGAATGAGGTGTTCCTCTTCCATACCAGAAATTTCATCGCGAACAATTACGATACGCTTATTTTTCTGCACACCACGGAAGTCAACGACACCATCGATCTTAGCGATTTCTGCTGAATCCTTAGGCTTACGCGCTTCGAAAAGTTCGGCAACACGAGGTAGACCACCGGTAATATCTTTTGTTTTCATCATACCGCGAGGTAGTCTAGCTAACAATGTACCTGCAGAAGCATACTGTCCTTCTTTAACAGAGATAATAGCACCAGAAGGAATCGGATACGTACCGATAAGTTCTGTGCACTCTTTGTCAGAATAAATGACAATTTGCGGATGAAGTTCACCACGATGCTGCTTAACAGTAAGCTCTGACTGACCAGTCTGTTTGTTAACATCTCTTTCAGTTGAGATCCCTTCAACGAGGTCTTCGTATTTAACATAACCAGGTCTATCACAAATAATAGGAATATTGTGCTGTTCCCACTCTGCAAACTTTTGACCAGCTTTAACTGATGAACCATCGGGAACAAGAATTTTTGTTCCTAACTCTACAGTAAATGTCTGCATTGGCTCGAGCGATTTGGTACTTAGAAGCTTTTTATATTCTTCGAGAGTACGTCCTTCATCCCTTACAACATTAAGAGCTCCTTTCTTGTTTAGTGCTATCCACTGACCATCATCATTTTTAACAGTACGTAGATCTGTATAAACAAGGATACCCTCTTGTTCAGATACAAGTTCAGGTGTAACAGACGCTGCAGCGATACCACCCAAGTGGAATGTACGCATCGTCAACTGCGTTCCAGGCTCCCCGATCGACTGAGCGGCAATAATACCAACAGCTTCACCTTGACTTACCCTTTTTCCGTTAGCGAGGTTTACACCATGACACTTAGAGCAAATACCCCTATGAGCTTCACACGTCAATACGGAACGGATCTTCACCGTCTCAATACCAGCATCGTCAATAGCTTCAGCTTGTAAGATATTCAGTGTATCCCCTGCGTGAGCAAGAACCTTCGTTCTATCTCCAGGCTGGTAAATGTCATCGTTAACAGTTCTACCAAAAATACGGTCTTTTAATGGAAGAAGCTCTTCTTGACCCTGCTTAATAGCTGATACTTCAATACCATTCAGTGTACCACAATCCTCTTCTGTGACGATCACATCTTGTGACACGTCAACAAGACGTCTTGTTAAGTAACCGGAGTCCGCAGTTTTAAGAGCGGTATCGGCAAGACCCTTACGAGCACCGTGAGATGATAAAGAGTATTCAAGAACCGTCAATCCTTCACGGAAGTTAGAAGTAATCGGTGATTCAATAATCGCACCAGAAGGTTTCGCCATCAATCCCCTTAAAGCTCCCAACTGCTTAAGCATAGACTTGTTACCACGAGCTCCAGAATCAAGCATGAGATATAGAGGGTTGTGAGCATGGTGCTTTATTTCTTTAATTTTATCATAAATTTGCTCTGATAAAACATCGGAAACTTCCGTCCAAATACTAATTGTTTTCGAGGAACGCTCACCTTCAGTAATGATACCTTCTTCATATTCTTTTTTAACAAGGTCTACACGTTTATGAGCATCATCAATAATACGCTTTTTATTTTCTGGGATACGCACATCACATATACCCATGGAAATAGCAGCCTTTGTCGCTTCAGAGAATCCAAGATTCTTCAGGTCGTCCAAGAATCTAACAGTGCGTTCTAAACCAACCTTTTTATAGCATTCCATGATGAGCTCACTCATTCTTTTCTTAGGTAAGCTATAGTTTTGGAACCCTAATTCTTTGGGAACGATGGTATTGAATAACACACGTCCTGGAGTTGTTTCAATAATACCTGCTTCTGTACGTAACTTGATTTTTTCGTGAATACGAAGTCCACGCACAAAATAGTTTTCTTTATCTCTGAAGGAAGATTCTGCATCTATCGTGACAGTGTCTTCAACCTTTTCATACCAGTTATAACTTCCACTTGACTGTAAAGCCATCAAGACTTCAGTAGAGTCACGGAAAATGCGGATCTTACGACCTTCTTTCTCTGGATGATACATAGGGTCACACATAATGTAATAAAGACCCAAAGTCATATCCTGCGAAGGTACAGCAACAGGTTTACCTGAAGATGGTAAGAATATATTATCAGGTGCCATCATCAAGAGCTTCGCTTCCAGCTGTGCTTCCACTGACAATGGTACATAAACCGCCATTTGGTCACCATCGAAGTCGGCGTTGAACGCAGAACAGACGAGCGGGTGAATACGGATAGCTTTACCTTCAATAAGCACTGGTTGGAAAGCTTGTATACCAAGGCGGTGAAGCGTTGGTGCACGGTTAAGAAGAACCGGATGTCCTTTAATGATATCTTCCAACACATCCCAAACTTCAGTAGCGTGCCTTTGAATCATTTTCTTAGCAGAACGAATTGTATAGACATACCCGAGGTCTTTTAGACGCTTTACAATAAAGGGTTCAAATAGAACAAGCGCCATCAACTTAGGCAATCCGCACTGATTGAATTTTAGCTCCGGACCAACAATAATAACAGAACGTCCAGAGTAGTCCACACGTTTACCAAGAAGGTTTTGACGGAATCGACCTTGTTTTCCTTTAAGCATTTCAGATAAGGATTTAAGAGGGCGATTGCCCGCTCCCATTACGGGATGTCCGTGCCTTCCATTATCGAACAACGCATCGACAGCTTCCTGAAGCATACGCTTTTCGTTACGGACAATGACATCTGGAGTCTTTAGCTTAAGGATCGCTTTTAGACGGTTGTTTCTGTTAATCACGCGACGATATAAATCGTTCAAGTCAGAAGTTGCAAATCTACCACCATCTAGAGGGACAAGTGGACGTAATTCCGGTGGAATTACAGGAACTGCACCCATCACCATCCAAGCGGGATCATTCTCAGAAGTTGTGAAACTCTCAATAATTTTTAGACGCTTCGCTAACTTCATTCGCGCTTGCTGCGATTTTGTTTTACGTAATTTTTCTTTTAACTCAACAAGAGTCACCTGTAATTCTTCAGTCGCAAGAAGGTCTCGAATAGCTTCACCACCCATTTTTGCGATGAAAGCATCTCTACCCCATTTTTCTTGAGCTTCTCTGAATTCAGTGTCGTTTAAGAGCTGCTTTTTCTTTAGGTCTGTCATGCCCGGATCAATAACGACATACTCTTCATAGTAAATAACTCTTTCTAGATCTGTCGAAGACATTCCAAGAACGTTACCGATACGTGAAGGCATCGTCTTGAAGAACCAAATATGCACAACAGGAACAGCAAGATCGATATGAGCCATTCTCTCACGACGCACTTTTGCAAGAGTAACTTCTACACCACAACGGTCGCAGACGATTCCTTTGTGCTTAATTTTTTTGTATTTTCCACATGCACATTCCCAGTCATGTGTTGGACCAAAGATTTTTTCACAAAATAGTCCGCCCTTCTCAGGCTTGAAGGTTCGGTAGTTGATCGTTTCAGGCTTCTTGATTTCTCCTCTGGACCACTGATTACGAATAACATCGTCAGAGGCAATTTGAATGCTTAACCTGTCAAACTGCTCTTGTAACTCTTCTTTATCTGACATATAGTCTCCCCAGAATTTGCTACCAGAGTTCCCGCATTACGTGGTTTGCTGCGGGTAACTCGGTAACGATACTTTGTATTTCATTAAATTTTATTCACTTGCAGTCTCTGCACGGATATCAAGGCCAAGACCCTGCATCTCCTTAATGAGAACGTTAAACGACTCTGGTGTTCCAGCTCTAAGGAGGTTGTCTCCTTTGACGATGGATTCATAGATTCGTGTACGTCCTGAAACGTCATCGGATTTCACTGTTAGTAATTCCTGCAACAGATGCGCGGCACCATAAGCTTTAGCTGCCCACACCTCCATCTCTCCGAATCTCTGACCACCCATTTGAGCTTTACCACCGAGTGGCTGCTGTGTGACCAATGAATAAGGACCAACGGAACGCGCGTGAATTTTATCGGCAACAAGGTGACCCAACTTAAGCATGTAAATATACCCTACAACGACCTTATTATCGAAGCGCTCACCAGTTGTACCATCATACAGATAAAACTTACCATCTTCAGGCAGGCCTTGCTCACGCATCATTTTCCAGATTTCTTCTTCAGGGAAACCTTCAAAAACTGGCGCCTTGATGAAAATACCTGCACGAAGTGCTGCGAACCCAAGGTGTGTTTCGAAAACCTGACCGAGGTTCATACGAGATGGCACCCCAAGTGGGTTAAGTATAATTTCAATGGTTTGACCGTTAGCAATAAATGGCATATCTGCTTCAGGAACAATTTTGGAGACGACCCCTTTGTTACCGTGGCGTCCAGCCATCTTATCCCCAACTTGGAGCTTACGCTTAGAAGCTACATACACTTTCACCTGTCTAATGACACCTGGATCAAGTTCAGTATCCCCTTTACGCATCTGTTCCACTTCAGTTTTATACTGTGTTTCAAGTGTTTGGAGTTTGACATCGTAATCTTGAAGAAGTTGTTTTAATGTATCATAAATATCTATAGCCGGCATAAGAAGATCTTCAATCTGCTCTTGCTCAAGCGCTTCAATAATTTCGTAAGAGAATATTTCACCCTCTTCTAAGACAACTTCCGCAGTTTTACGGTGAACGATAGTCGCAGGTGCTGGCTCATTAAGAAGTAGAGCACCTAAACGCTCACGACGTTCTAAGCGAATTTCACTTTTCTTTTGCTTGTATTCTTTCTGCAGCTCTTTCAAACGGCTCGCTTCTTCAACAAGCTCTTCATCAGTTTTAGAAAGACGATCACGACGACTGAAAATCTTCACATACATCACGACACCTTCTGTCCCCGGAGGTACAGTAAGAGAAGCATCTTTAACATCAGCAGCTTTTTCACCAAAAATTGCTCGAAGAAGACGCTCTTCAGGAGCTAACTCCGTCTCGGACTTAGGAGTGATCTTTCCAACAAGAATGTCACCTGCTTTCACCTCAGCACCGATGCGTACAATACCATCATCGCCAAGATTTAGAAGAGCTTCCTCAGAAACGTTAGGAATATCACGGGTAATCTCTTCCTTACCAAGTTTAGTATCTCTAGCAGTAATCTCGAATTCTTCGACATGAATAGAAGTATAAGAGTCATTTTTCAAGAGTTTCTCTGAAATAATGATCGCATCTTCATAGTTGTAACCATTCCATGGCATGAAAGCTACAAGTACATTTCGGCCAAGAGCGATTTCTCCTTTGTCTGTACCCGGACCGTCTGCAATAACGTCACCGGCAACAATTTTATCGCCAACGTTGACAAGAGGTTTTTGGTTTACGCAAGTTCCTGAGTTTGAACGCATAAACTTCTTAAGCTGATAAGTCTTTCTTTCGAGCGGATTGTCCTTAGGACGCATCACGATAATGGAACCATCAACATAGTCGACTACCCCATCTTCTTCTGCAATCATAACAGCGCCAGAGTCTTTAGCAGCTCTCTTTTCGAGACCTGTACCCACAACTGGAGCTTGAGGACATAATAGAGGAACACCTTGACGTTGCATGTTAGAACCCATCAAAGCACGGTTCGCATCGTCATGCTCAAGGAATGGAATAAGACCGGTAACAATGGATACCAACTGTTTCGGAGATACGTCCATATGTGTTGCTCTACTAGATTCAATTTCTAGAGGCTCACCTTTACACCTTGCCCAACAAATATCTTCTTTGAACATATTAAATTCATCGAGAGGTGCTGATGCCTGTGCGATAATGCAGCGTTCTTCTTGGTCAGCTGTCATGTACTCGATCTCTTCGGTCACCACTCCATCGCGAACAATACGGTAAGGTGTTTCAATGAACCCAAACTCGTTAATTTTCGCAAAAGATGATAAAGAGGTGATAAGACCAATGTTCGGTCCTTCTGGTGTTTCAATCGGACAAATTCTTCCATAATGACTTGGGTGAACGTCTCGCACTTCGAATCCAGCTCGATCTCTGTTCAAACCACCTGGCCCAAGAGATGACAATCTTCTCTTATGCGTTAGCTCTGCAATCGGATTTGTCTGATCCATAAACTGTGACAACTGTGAACGACCAAAGAAGTCTTTGAGTACTCCTGAAAGACCTTTAGCTGAAACAATTTTACCTGGAGTCAATGTATCAGAGGAGAAATCAAACAAGTTCATTCTTTCACGAATGATCTTTTCCATACGAGCCAGACCAATACGGCACTGGTTTTGGATCAACTCCCCTACAGAACGGACACGACGATTTCCAAGGTGGTCGATATCATCAATATCAACACTATCATCGCCACTTTTTAACTTGATAAGATACTTAAGTGCACCGATAACGTCTTCTTTGGTCAATGTAACCATTTGAAGAACTTCGTCATTAATTTCGACTTCGAGCTTTGAGTTTAACTTATAACGACCAACACGTCCTAAATTGTAGCGTTTAGGGTCGAAAAAGAGACGCATCATCGCCGATCTTGCATTAGAAAGTGTTGCAGGCTCACCTGGACGAATCTTTCTATAAAAATCTTTAAGAGCTGATTCATAAGAGTCAGTAGGATCTTTCGCTAGCATTTTGATGATAGGACTCGTCTCATCGGCATCTTCAGCAATACGCAGAGACTTGATACCTGAATCAACCATACGCTTTAGCATCGCTGTTGTTAGCTTTTCAGCTGACTTACCAAAAACAAGGCCACTATCTTCATCAACAACATCTTCAGCAAGAATTTTACCAACGAGTTTAGCGATATCTTTTTCACCATTGAGTTTCGCTTTACGGGTACTGAAAAATTCTTCGATAATATCTGCATTAGTGGAATAACCAAGAGCACGGATAAATGTTGTCGCTAGAATTTTTCGACGTCTTTTCTTTCTGTCGATATAGATGTGTATAAGATCATTTGTATCAAAAGCACCCTCTAACCAACTTCCTCTATAAGGAATGATGCGGAAGGAGTATAGAATATTACCGCGCAAATGACGTTCTTGCTCAAAACAGATCCCTGGTGATCGGTGCAACTGAGAAACAACAACACGCTCAGCTCCGTTAATGATAAACGTACCCTTGTCAGTCATAACAGGGATCGTCCCCATATAGACTTCTTCCTCTTTGATACCCGTTTCGTCAGTTAGTCGAAATTTGACTTTGAGCGTTACGTTGTAGCTGATACCACGACGAATACATTCATCCGGTCCATACTTTGGTACGCCAAGGATATAGGATATAAATTCGAGAACAGTCTTCTCATCGTAAGACTTAATAGGAAAAATTTCGTTGAAAATTTCTTGTAATCCAAAATTTTCCCTTTCTTCAGGAAACTTGTTTGACTGTAAGAACTGATTGTAAGACTTAATCTGAACTTCGATTAGGTTAGGAAGATCAATTATTTCCGCCTCATTAGAAAAACTTTTTCTTTTAGGTGGCCTTTTCAACATAGAAGAAAGACTCCGTGGTATGACTTTGAGTGAAGTTACTTAATCTTTAAACTAAGCTTTGCCTATAGATTACAAAATTTCGCTACTGAAATCATATAAACATTAGAGACAAAACAAAGCGTAAAAGCATAAACAATAACAACTGAATAGAAATCGAAAATTTAAAGAAAATACCAAAAAAATTGTTGACCCAAGGGTACAACAATATAAACATCTAATATAATCTGTAAGTATTTCTAGCGACGATTCGCTCTTCCATTCAAGCTGCCAAAGTTGAGTGCGATTACGTAAATACGTAAGAATATTTCATGGAAATATTCTTACGTCCTTACGTCATGCCACATTTTATCAAGCAGCTATATAATTACAAAACTATTAATTTGATGCAAGCAAAATCAGAGCAATGAAGAAAAATTCTTCATTGCTCTAAAATAAATCTATTCAACTAGTGATTAGAGACCTTTTAAAGTCACTTTTGCACCTGTTTCTTCGATTTTCTTTTTCATTTCGTCAGCTTCTGCTTTAGGAGATGAATCTTTAATCACCTTAGGTGCTGATTCAACAAGTTCTTTTGCTTCTTTTAGTCCTAAACCTGTAATTTCACGTACAAGTTTAATCACTGCAATTTTCTTGTCTCCTGGAACTTCTTGAAGTGTTACTTCGAAGTCAGTTGCTTCTTCTTCCTGTGCACCACCGCCATTGCCAGCAGCAGGTGCAGCCATCACAGCAGCAGGTGCTGCAGCAGTAACGCCCCATTTATCTTCAAGAGCTTTCTTTAACTCAGACATCTCCAAAACAGTCAATTCGCTGAGCTCGTCAACTAGAGTTTCTACAGATTTTTTACTCACGGTATAAACCTCACTGATTTACTTTAGTCGTAACTAATGGCCCACCATCAGTTGCCGACTGATAATATTAATTTAACTTTATGATTCTTCTTTACATTTGTTCTCTAAACAATAAGGAACTGATGTTAAAAGCGCATTTACTACAGAAACCATTTGGCTCATCGGAGCTTCAAATAGTCCAAGTAGCTGAGCTCTCATCTCATCCCTACCAGGGAGTTTAGAGAGAGTTTCTACGTCAGCAGCGTTGTATAGCTGTCCATCTAATTGACCACCTAATACTTGTAGAGCTTTGTCAGTGTCTTTACTAAATTGAAAGACAGCCTTAGTCATCTCAACAGCATCTTCACCTGAGTATACCAATCCGATATGACCAGGTAAGGTAGCAAGATCAAGTTCGACACCAGCAGCTGCAGCGGCTTTAATGAGGATACGCTTACGCACCATCTGAACTTCACCACCAAGTTTAGCGATCTCTGTTCTAAAATCAGAAATCTTATTGGCACTTACTCCACTATACTGGAATATTGCAAAGTCAGAATACTCACTAATCTGTTCTTTTACTTCATCAAGAAGGAGTTGTTTCTCCGGACGCATTATTCGGGGCTCCCTTATAAATTGTCAGCTTGACGAAGATCAATTTTCAGCCCTGGCCCCATCGTTGATGAAAGGGAAAGTGACCGCAAATATTGACCTTTAGCTGCTGCAGGCTTTGCTTTGATGATTGCATGAAGAAAATCTTTAATATTTTCTACAATTTTGTCAGCATCGAAAGAAAGCTTACCTACTATATTATTAATAACCCCATGGCGGTCGAGTTTAAACTCAACTTTACCACTTTTCAGCTCTGTTACTGCTTTTTCGACATCGGTAGTTACTGTTCCAGCTTTAGGCGTAGGCATTAACCCACGAGGCCCAAGAACCTTACCTAGTTTACCAACATCTCGCATCATGTCTGGGGTGGCGACGACAGCGTCAAAATCTGTCCAACCGCTACTAACTTTTTCAAAAAGTTCTTCATTGCCCGCATAGTCCGCGCCAGCTTTTAAGGCTTCTTCAACCTTTTCTCCTTGTGTAAAAACAAGGATGCGCAACGTTTTACCCGTACCATTCGGTAAGGTTACGGTGCCGCGCACAAGCTGGTCTGATCTACGAGGGTCAACGCCAACTTTTAAAGAAATTTCCACAGACTGATCAAACTTCACAGCCGGGCACTTCTTTAAAACTTCGATAGCTTCTTGGAGAGTATATTCCTTTTGAGAATCTACTAACCCTGCTATCTCCCGAATTCTTTTACTTTGTCGACCCATTGTACCTACTTTAGTTTTACTCTTTGACGAGTTCAATACCCATTGAGCGAGCTGTTCCAAGAACTATGTTAATAGCTGCTTCACGATCACGCGCATTAAGATCTTCCATCTTAGCATCGGCAATTTCGCCTGCTTGAGATCGAGTAATCTTCGCAACTTTATCACGGTTTGGTACAGCCGACCCTTTTTCAAGCTTAAGATACTTTTTAAGCATCTCAGCTACGGGTGGTTTTTTTAAGATAAATGTAAATGATTTATCTTGATAAACGGAAATCACAACAGGAAGAATATCTCCTGCCATACTCTGCGTTTTTGCGTTAAATTCTTTACAGAATCCCATGATATTCACACCCGCAGCACCGAGAGCCGGCCCGATTGGTGGTGCTGGATTCGCTTTTCCAGCTGGGATTTGTAGCTTAATTATTTTCTGTAGCTTTTTCTTTGCCATCTCATCCTCGATAACTTATGAGTTTAATCGTTTTAACTTATACCAAGCACTACACAAACTTCGGCATTCGCTTTATAAAGGTCCCGAATTTTTTGATGTTTGGTATAAACAACTTGAGTAATCGTTTGTAGAGGCGACAAACGCATTCAAAGGTTGCTTTGTATTAAGTCAGTTTATTTTTTTCTTCTTCAGAAATTTCTTCAACCTGAGTAAATTCTAAATCATCAACGCGAGTTTCACGTCCAAAAATGGATACATTTAAACTTAATGTACCTTTCTCAGGGAAAATTTCAGTAATCGTTCCAAGAAAGTTAACGAAGACACCTTCGATAATCTTGACTGTATCACCAACAGAAAACTGATGTTTTTGTGTAACAGTCTCTTTCTTTTCCTCAAGTTCTCTTAAAATTTCTGCGACTTCTGCGTCGGAAAGCGCCGTTGGAGCATCCCCACCTAAGAAATCGATCACACCATTTGTCTCTTTAACGTACTGCCAAGACTCATCTGTGAGAACCATTTTAATTAAAATGTATCCTGGCCAAATGCGGCGCTCTACTATTTTCTGTTCGCCTTTTTTTACTTCAGATACATTCTCTGTTGGCACCAAAACTCTGTCGATAAAGTCGGTCATTGTTTCATGACCACCTTGCTCAAGCAAAGATTTTTTCACCTTATTTTCGTTCGAAGATAATACCTGGACTACGTACCATTTATGCATTGCCACACCGAGTGTTATATCTTGGCTTCTAATTTATAAATATACTGATAATTTGACATACGCCAATTTATCCAAAAATGAGTAATGTTAAAGCTTCTAACGTCGCTAAACAACCACGAATGGAAAGATCAACAAAATAGACACCCATTCCAAACAAAAAAGTTGCACCTACTACAATTTTTGTATATGTCTGCAGTTCCGCTTTGTTTGTCCAGGTGATCTTTTTAAACTCTGCTTTTACGCCACTAAAAAAGCTTTGTGCTTTCTTCGACTGGGCAGATGTTTTAGTTACCGTTGCTTTTTGCGTTTTCTTTGTTTCCATAGTCTTCACGTTTACCGCCACTGTTACCCCCAAATCACCTAGGACGTTTCACAATCACAGTACTCACTGCTTTTGTTATATGTAACGAGTGCGGAGGGACTCGAACCCCCGACAAGCGGCTTTGGAGACCGCTGCTCTACCAGCTGAGCTACACACCCAAGGATGTTCTGGGAAAATCCCAGAACATCGTTCATTATCAATTCAATTATTCGATAATATCCGAAACGGTACCAGCACCAATAGTACGGCCACCTTCACGGATCGCGAATCTCATACCTTTTTCCATTGCGATAGGTGCAATTAACTCTACGTTAATTTCAACGTTATCACCTGGCATAACCATCTCAACACCTTCAGGAAGTGTAAGGGTACCAGTTACGTCAGTTGTTCTGAAGTAGAACTGTGGACGGTAACCACTGAAGAATGGCTTATGACGACCACCTTCTTCTTTCTTTAGAACATAAAGCTGACCTTTGAACTTTGTATGTGGTGTACATGTTCCAGGAGCTGCAAGAACCATCCCACGCTGAACACGGTTTTTGTCAACACCACGCATAAGAACACCAACGTTTTCCCCAGCACGTGCTTCATCAAGAATTTTGTTGAACATTTCAAGACCTGTAGCAACAGTGTCCATTGTGTCTTCGATACCAACAAGTTGAATCTTATCGTTTAACTTGATAACACCACGCTCAACACGACCAGTAGCAACAGTACCACGACCAGAGATAGAGAACACGTCTTCGATAGGCATTAGGAATGGCTTATCAACTTCACGCACTGGAGTTGGGATGTTTGCATCAACAGCTTCCATTAATTCCAAGATAGCTTTTTTGTATTCTGCATCACCTTCTAGAGCTTTAAGAGCTGAACCACGGATTATTTTGCAGTCGTTATAGCCTTTAGATTCTAGTAGTTCTTGAAGTTCCATTTCAACCAAGTCTAGAAGCTCTTGGTCTTCTGCACCAAGCTGATCGACTTTGTTTAGGAAAACGACGATTGCAGGAACTTGCATCTGACGGCAAAGAAGAATGTGCTCACGTGTTTGCGGCATAGCACCATCAGTAGCAGATACAACTAGAATAGCTCCGTCCATCTGAGCAGCACCAGTAATCATGTTTTTAACGTAGTCGGCGTGACCTGGACAGTCAACGTGTGCATAGTGACGAGCAGCAGTTTCGTATTCTACGTGTGAAGCGTTGATGGTAATACCACGCGCTTTTTCTTCTGGAGCACTGTCGATTTCATCGAATTTTTTCGCTGTACCACCAGCCGCTTCTGCTAGAGTTGCTGAGATAGCTGCAGTTAGTGTTGTTTTCCCGTGGTCAACGTGGCCAACTGTACCGATGTTGACGTGATCTTTATTACGTTCAAAATGTTGTTTTGCCATTGGCTTCCTCCATGGAATCAGCAATTTTTGTTTTGTTTCTATACTTAACTTTATATTGAGGTCATACCTAACAAGTAAAAACACCTCAATTAATGATGCTCACACGTTCCAATATGGAGAGATCGTTAACACCATGTTTAATTTTTGCCCAGAATAGGAATCGAACCTACGACCGCTTGCTTACCATGCAAGTGCTCTACCCCTGAGCTATCTGGGCAAAATTATTAACTTTTGATCCGAGATTCCTGTTTTTTTTGACCAAATAAACACCCAATTAAGAGATTTAGAAGGACATCAACTTATCTATCTCGAAAGCTTGTAATTGTAGCGGTTCATAAAAAAAAAGGCAAGCGCATTTGTTTAATTTTTAACAGAACGACCTACTATTTTGATTTGAGCGCTAAGAATCCCCTCAATTTTCCTCTATTTTTTTCTATAGACGATTCGTGCCTTCGTCAAATCATACGGAGACATTTCGACAGTAACAACATCACCAACTAACACGCGAATATTACGCATACGCATTTTACCACAAAGATGCGCATGGACTTCCATCCCATTTTGCAACTTAACACGAAAACGCATGTTCGGTAAAAGCTCTTCAACTGTCCCGTCTAACTTCAAAGTATCTTCTTTAGCCATAAATTTAGTAACCCAAATCCCTTATAATAATCGTTAACAAATGAATTAACATTATTTCTATTTTTTTTGTTTATTGTCAAGTAAAAGAACTTATTTGAACAGAGGACAAGCCTCACATCAAACTAGCTGAAGATTGACCTGTTTAATTTAAAGTTAGCGAACGACAAGAAATCATTATCAAGGCAAGAGTCACGAAGAGTACCCCAAAAGCCTAGGCACCTTTCCCCATAAGAAATTTTAGAGCGTCTTGCTTCATACGTAGATGTATACTATACAATCCATTTGCCCTACTTGGAGTTAAACTGGCACTTACGCCCAGCTCCTCAAGGTAGTTAGGCTCACATTTAAGGATCGTTTCGGGAGATTCACCACTATATACATCGATTAACAGGACAGCGAGTCCTGAAGATATTAATGCGTCCGACTCAGCTTCAAAATATACTTTACCACCCTCATAAAGGGAGTGTAGATACATGGTACTTTGACATCCATGCACATAATTTTCCTTCGTCTTATATTCTTCGCTTAGAGACGTGTTTTTCTTACCGAGTTCAATAATTTTTTCATATTTTTCCTCCTGGTTTGAGCACGCGCTGAAAAGCTCTTTAATTTGCTGTTGTTTTTTGAGACAGGAATCAAACATAGGTCTAAGGTCCAGGGTAAAAAATTCTACTTTCTTTGTTACTTTCTAGAGATTGTACCTTCCCCAGGCATTTTGATCAATTTCCAAAACCCAAATTACTTTATTTACTTTACATCTTTATACTTACAAAATATGAATGGGATTGCCCTCTTGCATTAAGGAAATACATGAAAATTACGATCAAGCTTTTGAAAGGAGTCATTCTCTGTGCAATTTGAAGAAGCTCTTGAGTTTTTATCCAAATATAAGCTAGACAATTCCAATCCAACTATAGAGTTTCGTCAAATTGAAAGGCTCTCTCAATGCTTTGCCATAAATAAGGACGGTCGAGGAATTCACTCTAACCTGTTCGACTCCAAAGAAGCCATCCGCCATTTAAAACATAACCGATATAAAAACATCTTGGCCTACGATCGAAATTTTTTCGATGTTGATGGGTATTTTAATGGCAGTAAAATTTTCCTCCACCCGACTAAAGAAGCTCAGTATATTGCCACCCAGGCACCGTTGCCTGAAACACGGGATCAACACTGGAAAATGCTTTGGGAGTCTGGCTGTTCTACAACAGCAATGCTAACTAAAATTGTCGAAGGAGAGAGAGTTAAAGCGCATACCTATCTCCCGAAGCTGAATACAGAAGCCATATTTGGTAACTTAATAGTCACGTGTACCGATGAAAAAATCGTTGGAAGAAGTTTTACTGAAAAAACATTAATAATGACATTTGAAAATGAAACTCGCCCCCTCACCCATTTCCACTTTGAGGGGTGGCCAGATTTCGGAGTTCTTTCTGCTACCGAGCTTCTGATGGTTATCAATACAATAAGAAAAGCATGTAAACAAAACACCCCTCTCGTTGTCCACTGCAGTGCGGGAATAGGCCGAACAGGAACTTTTACTGCAGCACACAGCATCATAGAGGATCTCGAAGCCGGTGCGTGCGAGAAAAACATCTCCATTGCCGAGCGCGTTTTTTTTCTACGATCCCAGAGAAATGGCCTCGTTGAAAACGCTAAACAATATAACCTTATCTATGAGGTGGTCAAAGCTCACCTCAAAAGCCGATCAGATAAACGGGTTTAAACGGTAAATAAACCCAATTAATAGAATCGTAAAGCATCCTTTTAAGCGCTTTATTCTCGTATATCAAATTCAAGCTTCCACTTTCTTCCGTCGACCGCTTCACACCACAATTCTAACACCCCAAGTTCAGTGACTTTTGAACGAAGCTTCACTTGAATTGTTTTAGAGTCCTCATCCCCCTTGTCTAAAACTGTTTCTATAGGATGCAATTCAGTTAACTCATTTTTCCAGCGCCTTACTGTTGTTCCCACGACGGGTTCAGTCCCATCCTGGAGTTTTGTGGTCCCATGACTAAAGAAGCGAAACTGCGCATGCTCGCCAAGAACAACAGCAAACTCTTTATCTTCAAGACTCTGCTCAGTTCCTTCTTCCATACCGTAAGGGACTACACATACAGCGCGTATGGGAGTTTCTCTACCTGGAACAGTAGGAACAGCATCTTCAACACCAATAAAGTAACTACGACTTGTTCCCCCTTTAATACGAATCCCATTTCCCTGACGAGATAACCCATAAAAAGTGGCTCCGTGACTTACCGCAAAATCAAGATCGTGCTCGGGAAGAACTCTAACAGGATCGACACCACACTCCTTTGCCCAACTGTTTAACACCTCTACAATCCGCTCCTGCAAAGCATAACCTTTCATGGTGCCGCCATTAAACAAGATGGCCGTCGGTAGTATAAAATGATCCATAGTTTCTGAATCTAACTCTCCCGTCATTGAAAGAAAC
This sequence comes from Chlamydiota bacterium, assembly GCA_036164375.1. Lineage (GTDB taxonomy): Bacteria > Chlamydiota > Chlamydiia > Chlamydiales > Criblamydiaceae > JAYZJO01. The sequence goes on from JAYZJO010000001.1 coordinate 31,032, forward strand.
TTCGCAAGCTGGCAGGTGATCCTTGGATCTTGCGCAAAAGGAAGACCCACCTGTTGCATACCCGAGCGTTTTTCAGTATTTGAGCGATCAGTAGGCTTAATTTGTGGGAGAAATCCGTCAAGAACAAGTGTATCGATCTCTTCTCTAGTAATCGAAGTAGAAAGAGTTCCACCAATTAGGCTACTGCCTCGTCCCATAATGGTAACATCGACACTTTCTGGAGAATTCTCGGCAAAAAGTTTTTCTTTAGCATCTCTACATGCATACTGAAGCGCATGAAGCTGCCATTCATCGATATCGTGACCTTGATCTTCCAGCTTATCTTTTGCCTGATATGCTAAGCTAAGATCTATATTATCACCTCCGAGAAGAAGGTGCGATCCCACAGCAACACGCTCTAGTGAAAGATCTCCATCATTGTCAGTTACAGAGATAAGAGAAAAATCTGTCGTTCCTCCCCCGACATCAACGACAAGAACGCGATCACCTACAGCTAATAATTTTCTCCAATCATCACCCTGTCTATTAATCCACGCATAAAATGCGGCTTGCGGTTCTTCTAAGAGGACGACCTCCGGATAACCAGCGTTCTCTGCTGCTTCTTGAACTAATTGCCTTGCACTCGGATCAAATGATGCGGGAACAGTGATAAGAATCTGTTGATCTACAAAGCTCGCATCTCCCATTTTATGGTCCCAAGCCTCTTTGAGGTGAGAAAGAAATCTCGAGCAAGCGTCGACTGGACTTATCTTCCTGGCGTTATCATTTTCCGTTATGGGAAGAATATTTTCTCGCCTATCGATGCCAGAATGGCAAAGCCATGACTTTGCAGAAGCAATCAAGCTATCGGGAAGTTCACTACCGCGATCCCTTGCAAATGTCCCCACGCAATACTTTCTGTCATTTTCCCAATCGATGCCCGCAATTTTTGAATCTAACTCCTCTTCAATAGGGAAATAGACAAAAGAGGGTAGCGAAAACTGTTCATCTTGCGTGCCAGCAGTAACAACTTGTGGAATTTTAAACTGTTGAATTTGTGCATCTTCTTGATCGATTAGCGCGTACGAAAGTGTACAATTAGTCGTACCCAAATCGATCCCAATCACATATTTAGTTGGGTCTGTCATAATATCTCTTGTAAGTTAACGAATTTCTACTTCTGCTGGATGGATAATTTCGGTAGTAAGCTCACCTACCTGCTTTGGAAGCGATCGTTTATGCGCCTTCCAGCCCTTGTGTACAAGTTTTCCAGAAAAGGGAGGCTCTCCCTTAATTTTACCGACAATTTTAATTGTGGATGGGTCAAACCCTTTAGGGATATCGATCATTTGCCCTTCTTTTTCTTCCATGACAGGGCGAATGGTAACTAAATCTTCTAAGCTTTTATTACAATCGTGATGGATTTTACGGACTGCAGCGCCAACTTGAGCATCGTTAAATGAAGAAATATCTTCTTTTAGGAAATCTACTAGACGGCCTGATTGCTGAAGAAGAGAGAGTAACTGAAGATGTGAAGGGTCTTGTTTCTCTTGTTTTGGCGGCTGTACTTCCAATAATTTATCGCTACACTCTGGATTTTTCAATACTTTCCAAAAAGCTTTAAATGCGTTAACCAATCTCATATTTCATTCCTACATACTATTCTTTAATAATTTCGTCTACGTTGTGTACTTCTAAAATATCATAAACTTCATAACTCGTGGGTAAGATACCTGTCTGCATCGAAACTTCCAAGCATAAAGAACCAAAGAAAAAGATAAATACTCCAATAAGTAAAGCTTTTCCTCCTGGAACGCGATACCCTCCACTATATCCCAAGTGATACCTTCCAATCCAAACCATGAGGACGGGAATCATCCCATTGAGTATCGTGTCTCCATACCCACCTGATGTTTCCATAGCAAACATAAAAGCTCGCTCAAATTTTACTGCGCAAATTAAAGTTGGCACCACCATCAACAACCACAACGCTAAGTTTCCCTTGCCCTTTTCTTTAATGTGTAGTCCATCAGACAGAAAATCGAAAAGACCGAGACCAATAGCTAAAAACGAAGTGATGATCGCAAAAAATCCAAAAAATTCTGCAATAAGAACAAAGAGGCTCGATTCGACATGACTCCTAATAAATTCTGTTGGAGGAACAGAGCGAACATTGGCTTCTAACAATCCATGAGTTCCATCGACAGGAACGATTCCCAAAATGAGTGCCTGCCAGACAGCATACACAACAAAAGCGATGGTTGTCCCCCCAATAATTGAAAATCGCAATGCATTGGTATGTCTTTTTAAAATGGGGGTTAGACTAGGTACCATCGTCTGAAAACTGAATGCCGTAAGTAGCACAGGAATCGCAAGCCATGCAGCAGACCAATGCTTATGAAGAAGTAAGCTCGATTTAACTTCACCCGCTCCAAACCCCAAAACAGCAAAATAAGCAAAAATAAGCGCTGTAAAAAATAGAGAATTAACGCGACCAACGATTTGCCCACCAAAAACGATGACTGTCGTAAAAACTACCGTTACGAATGCAGCACCCATCTCTTTAGTCATCGGAAAATCAAAATAATTACTAAACAAAGAGGCTATTTGAACACCTCCTCCGGCAGCATAAGCAACCTGCGAGGCGTAAGAAATATAGAGAAATAACACCCAGGCAACCGCTTTGCCTATCGGACCAAGAAGACGCGATGTCATCGTTATGATATGTGCCCCTTCATCCATCCAAAGACTAACTTCCATGAGCAAAAGCGCAGAAGCAGTCATGCAAAACCAAGACAGTGCCATTGCTAAAATTGAAGGGAAAAAGCCACCGACACCAGACCCCACAGGTAAGGCAAGCATACCGCCACCTATACAGCACCCTGCTACCAAAAACATTGCTGATATTAAACTACCTTTACCCGGTTCGGTATCTGTTTTCACTTTTCCTCCAAGGAACTACCATAATAAAAGGTATATTCTACAGTTTATTCTTATTAATAGCAACTATACGAGTATCTCGATATTTTGCTGTTCACCTCCGGTAACGATGACTCTTCCAGTTGCATCCACCACAACGTCACATTCAAGTCGCACCCCAAATTTTCCAGGCAAATAGATTCCCGGCTCAATAGAAAAACAGGTGGATGACAAGACTTGTCTTCGATCACACGTCTCATAATTATCCATATTTGCCCCGTCACCGTGGGTTTCTATACCTATATTGTGTCCCGTTCGATGAATAAAATATTCTTCGAAACCTGCTGCTGTTATGACATCGCGAGCAGCCTGATCAACCTCCCACCCTTCGAGCCGCTCTTCATCAGCAAATCGGGCTTTTACAAGGTGAATTGCAGCTTCTCTTGCATTTTTAACAATATCAAATATTTTTTTCTGCTCATCAGAAGGACGACTAGCAACGACGCCCACTCTTGTGATATCACCATAAACAGCCACCGACTCTCTCGACTTACACCATAAATCAATAAGAACAAAGTCTCCTAAAGATATTTCTTTACAAAAGTTTTCCGTAGGCATGTAATGGGGATCTGCTGAATGTTCATTTACTGCACAAATAGGAGGATCGCTCGTCATATATCCGTGAAATTCAAATTCATTTAAAATATACTGCTGTACTAGATATTCGTTGATATTTTTCTGGTCTCGAATCGAGCTTCGTATCAACTCCCACGCTTTCTCCACTGTTGCATCTAGAAAATCAGCCGCTTCTTTGTGACTTTGAATCTGGAACTCGTTCAAGGTTGCAGAGTATTTTTGCAAGAAGTCACCTGAGCTAACGACTGTGACACCGCAATTTCTCACCAAATCGACAGTTCCCCCATCTACAACAGAGATATAGGGAATATCACAATTTGGAGAAAACTCCATAGCCACTGTAGCCACTTTTGACAATAGAGACTGTAATAGTAAAGACAGTGCGCTCCATGTCGAATAAGTCAGTACATCGCCGGGTAAGTGGTCGAGTACATGACTCTCTATGCTGTGCACAAGTTTGACAGGACTCCCCTCCACAGGGATCCAGTAAAAAAAGCGTCGCGAAAGGTGACGATTTTTTGGGATTTGCAAAACCTCCTGAGCAAATCGATTGGATCTACGAAAATCGTAAATCAACCACCCATCGACATGTATTGCTGCTAAATTTCTCTGAATATCATCAAGATTATGCTGAATTCCCATGATCCCCTGTCATTTTGGTTATGGATATGCTAATATTATGAATTTAATGTAAATGATTAACTTAAAATTCGCTATCAAGATATGCTAAGTATAAAAGATCTTTCGTTCTCCTACGGCACTAAAAACATAATCAACGGCCTCAACCTCCAAATTGGCAGAGGGGAAATCGCAAGTTTAATCGGAGTCTCTGGCTCTGGCAAGTCCACCCTTCTAAAATTACTGACAAACCTATTAAAACCCAAAATTGGGACTATAAAAATAGAGAATAATGAACCTGCCTCCTATATGACACAAAACGACCTTCTACTTCCTTGGCGAACGGTTATCGAAAATGTGATGCTACCAGCAGAACTGGGAAACCACACTTTCACACACGAAAAACACTTACAGCAGGCACGCGAATTACTCGCTGAAATGGGGCTCTCCGAACATGAAAATAGTTACCCACCCCAGCTTTCCGGAGGGATGCGACAAAGGGTTTCACTCGCAAGAGCGCTAATCCTAAATCGCTCATTACTTCTTCTCGATGAACCTTTTGCATCATTAGACGTATGCTTACGTGAACAGATGTATCAACTTCTGAAGTCTATTCACAAAAAACACAATACGACGATATTGATGATCACGCACGACTTTCGAGATGCCACCTCTTTATCGAATCACATTTATCAGCTATCGGGAGGAGCAATCAAAAAGGAGTGGCATATCAGAGAAAGCGATCGCAGCAACCCTATCAAAGTAGGGACGCTCAGCGAGGAACTTAGGCAGGCTACAATAGAAAGCATCACAATGGTTAATAACTAAGTATTGATAGAAACAACGACCTACTCATGCCTTCAATCTTTTTTTACATAATATTATCTAGGATCCACTGCGTCATAGACTCCCACTCCTGCTGATCAAAGGTCTGGTCCTTGGGAAGTAGCGGTATCGTAGCCAACCATGCATTCCATTCCCACTTCTGAACACTCTCCGCTTTATCTGGATGAGCTTGAAGATATATCTCAAAAGCCTCTTGTGGATTAGATACGCAGAAATTAATACTTTCTTGGATTGCCTTTTTAAATTGATGAGACTCTGCAGTATTTGAAAAAGTACTTCCTTCTTTGCAAACAAAAATTAACTCCGGATACTTCGGAAATCCTAGCTCTTCAATAGAGAAGTAATCGGTTGCAACGCCGAGAGACTGCAAGTGAGCACATTCAATATTCCAAAAGGCGCCGTATGTGAAATCGACCTGCTTTGTTCCTAGCGAACTGACCAGGTCAAAGCTTACGTTGAGCATTTTTTGTGGATAAATCGCATTTTCACTCATCAACGTCTTAAAAGTCTTTAAGCAGGATCCATCGACACAGTAACCCGCAACCTTGCCAGTGAGATCGCTTGGCCGCGCAATTCCTTCGCCACTCCGGTAAATGAATCCCCGCAAAGGAACACCGATAAGTTTGCCTACAGGAACAAGAGCAGCCCCTCGATGACACGCTGTCACAGTATCAGGAAAATAATGAACAGCAAGGTCTACTTTACCGGAGGCAACGTATCCAATACTATCGCTGGGATCCGGCACCTTTTTAACCTCAATATCAAGACCATTTTTACTAAAAAACCCCTTATGGATAGCGACATATATCGGAATGTGATCGGGGTTAGGCAGCCAATCGAGGACCATGGTATGATTACTCTTTATGGCACCACTATTAAAGTTGAAAATCAAAAGAGAAATAGCTGCTGCCCATGCTGTCCCGCTAAAGAGAATAATGTTCCTCTCTCGCTGTTTATCCGTGATCTTTTCAAAAACCACAGTAAAGAAATAGACACCGAGACTTAATATGGTCAGAGAAAATAGCGCTGCAAAGCACGTTTCTAAATCTAATGAGCGACGACTTTCGAGCATTAAAATTCCCAGCCCATCTTGACCACCGGCCCACTCCCCTGCCACAGCTCCGATTCCAGCAATCGCCGCGGAAATTCTCAGTCCTGAACAGATATAGGGAAAAGCCCAAGGCAGCTGCAATTTAGTGAAAAGCTGCCAGGCCGTTGCCTTATTCGATCTAAAATAATCGATCATTTCAACTGGCGTTGATTTTAGACCTTCAAAAATATTCATCGTTAGTGGGAAAAAAATCATTAACGCCGTGGGGATCACGATCGTAAAATAAGACCACCCCAACCATATCACCATGATGGGAGCAAGAGTAAACATAGGGATACACTGAATAACGAGAAAGACAGGTTGCATAATAACCCTAGCAGAACGAGAGAAATACATCACCCACCCTAAAGGGAAGGCTAAAGAAAGGGCTATAACAATACCTCCTGCCATTTCTTTAAATGTAATATACGAATGGTATAGAAAGCGCTCGCGCCCACTCCATAACGTTGCCAGAATAGCCGAAGGCTGGGGCAAAATGAAAGCAACAGAAGTCGAATTCTTTGCTAAAATTTCCCATAAAATGAAAACACATAAAAAAAATAGAAATGTGAGTAAAATTCTCTTCCTTGGCATTTTTACCCTTAACTTTAGTTGTACATGGCTTTGAGAAGCGCCGCTGCAGCAATAATCCTCAATGTAGGATGCTGTTCTCCGAGTTTATCTGTCAAAAATGGAATCGTCTCTTTTGTTCGTATCTGTCCCAACCCTTCAAGAATGCGCTCTTTCAGATTCCTATCTGCCTCTGCATAGGACTCCTGCAAAACAGCTGCCGCCTTTTCACCTTCCCCCCAAAGGGCAAGCATCAAAGCCGACTGGATACGTATCTTTGGATTCGGATCTTCTAGGAGCTGCTCTACAAGCGCAATAGAATTATCATCGCCCTCCATGAGCAACATCGCTGACGCGGCAGCGGTAATCCCCCAGTTGCGTTCCTCTAAAAATTTTCTTATCGCCTCTAGAGCCTGAGCATCTTTAACAATCGCCAAAGCATTAAACACTTCAAGGCGCACCATTTGATCGGTTGCTTCGGGAAGATGGGGAACTGAAGGGTTATGCTTAATGGTGCTAGGTGCAATCGCTTTGAAGTGGAGAAGCTCCCTCCACATAAGACGCTCATCGGCATTAATGACATGATGATGCAAAGCGTCTGACGCCTCTTCAACATGACTTCTTTGTGTGATCAAAGCGAGAGCGAGATTCATCCGCACATAGGGATCCTTTGCGCTAGAAAACGCTTCATATAAAAAAGGCTGCCCATAATGACCGGTTGCCTTCAACGCAGACGAAGCAAAAATTCGAGTATTTTTATTCGGATTTCTTAACCATTTTGAAAAATTTCGATATCCTTGATCCCTATCGTAGAGGGTCATCAACCAAGATGCAGTAATCGCAACAACCTCGTTAGTATCCGTCAATGCTGGAGTAATAAGATCGCTAATGGGCTTTCCATTGTAATCGAGTGGACGTATCATCCCTATCGCATACAGCGCCGCCGCTCTGACATCCGAGTTGCTATCTTTAATGAGAGGAATCACGACATCGATATCGCTTTCCCGTTGAAAAGCGACGCATAACTGACAAGCAAGCTGACGGAATCCGATTTTTGGACTCGACGCCAACATCACTAATTTTTCCCTGCTAACATCATCTTCAATTTCTGCAATCGCCTGCAATGCCGCCATGCGAACTTCATACACAGATCGCGGCCCTTCAAGCATACGCATTAAATCGGGTAGCGCCTCTTTAACCTTCATTTTTCCGATAGTCCGAATTGCAGACATACGCACAGGCCAGCTTTGCTCTGATCGCAATATATCGAGAACTTCTTTCTTCAACCTATCGTCACGTAATGAAGAGGATACTTGCAAGGCAACATCTCTCACCATAGCATCATAATCGCGCAAAGAACGATGGATGATACGCACACCGCGAGCATCTTGGCCAAAATAAGCACCAAGTAATGCCATGATGCGTACCAGGGGCGATGCAGATTTCGATCCCTTATCGATAATACTCCAGCCCATCACCTCAAGGACTTCCCTGTTTTTATGAGGCTCTTCACATAAACCGCAGTAGTACTTCCAAGCCTGAAACATCTCTTGTTCATCACCAGCTTTAGCTGTGGCATAAATGTAAGACTCAATTAACTCTTTGGACTGGGGATATTTTTTAATTGCCCTTCTCCCCTCAAGACAAGCGGAGCGGTAATCTTCGATCAATACATGAGCCCTTACACGCTTTGCCAATTCCTTGGCCTGATCTGCTTGCAAAGTCGAAAAACCACAAGCCAAAAGTATCGTGTAGATCAATAAAAAATTCATTTAATTAGCTGACTGATTTGTCTAAATTCCGGAGCGGCAGAATCTGATAATAATTCAAATAAAACCGTCTCCACACTACTCAAACGTACCCCACAATCCCGCATCTCTGCAATCGCTGTAGAGTAATCGTATATTGAGCGCGATGTAATCGCATCATTTAAAACAACAACATCTTGTTTAGCTGCAACGAGATCCTTCGCTGTCTGCAGCACACACACGTGAGCTTCCATCCCTACTAACACCCACTGAGTCTGTGGAGAAGACTCCACAGATTTCTTGAAATCCTCGCTGCCCATACATGAAAAAGTCGTCTTAGAAAAATATTGATGATCAGATTCAGGCAACTCTTCACGTAGAGAAAGCAACGTCTGCCCCATTTTCTCTGGTGACTGTTCAGTAACTAGGATCGGTAAATTCAAGATTTTGAACCCTTGCACAACTTTTTTTACCGCATGAAACATCTCACACGAACGCTCTACATGTCCATAAAGGCGATCTTGGATATCGATAACAATAAGCCCTGTCGTAGGCTTTTTTAAGATGATATTTTTCATCATACTTACCCCATCCTACCTAGTTTACGTCCACCGACTAGATGAAAATGAAGGTGCTGCACTTCTTGACCTGCGTCGTTACCATTGTTTGTAATCAACCGATAACCTTCATCAAGTCCAAACTCTTTTGCTAACTGCTGAGCAACTTGAACCATACTAGACACAAGATGCGCATCTTCTGCAGCCAAGGATTGTAAATCTGGGATTTCTTTCTTTGGAATAATTAATATGTGAACAGGAGCTATCGGATTGATATCTTTAAAAGCTAGAATTGTCTCGTCTTCATACACCTTGTCAGCAGGTAGCTCTCCACGCACTATTTTTCCGAATATCGTTGTCATTGTAATTCCTTTTTCGCATTTTTCAGAATAAACTCCATCGCAGCTATTGCATCATCTCGATTCTCCCAAACAGAAATAAAACGCCCTTTATGGCAAAAAATAGCCCCATCAATACCCGTTATCGCTTTTAAATCTTGATCGAGATGACCTGCCCACTCCACTGGCAATGGAAGACGCACCTCCATTTTGTCGTCAGGTGATGGCGGAATTCCCCGAAGTTTCCAGTGAGTCCCTGTCGGCATAATCACAAATTGAGCTGGATGGTGTATGCCTCCTAAGGAGAAAAAGGGATCCATCCAAGGGATGGCTTTATCGAATAACAAATATTCCCCATGGCTTTCCATCGCAGCGGCAACAATTTCCTGACACGACTGCGTGTAGAGATAGCGTTCATACATACGCCTCAGATGACCTAGTGCAAAAGAGAGAGCTTCAAAAAAAGCAGCTTCTTGCTCTACAGGTGGAGAATCATAGTGAATAGGGACATAATTTGACATGATATGAGAGTAGGTACAAAGACCTGGAATTTGGGGATCGTGACCATTATCGTGATCATCCACTCCTGAGATCAAATTATTGTTAAAAAGGTGATACTCTTCACTGTTGATGATCCCTTGATTTTTCAAATATAAAAGAATCATTCCAGCGCTACTAAGACTTCCTTGATACTCGACTTGATGATGATCAAACAGCTTTAAATCCGGATCATACCCACCGCCAACATCGCAGACATACTCACAATTTTTCAAAATGTCAGGGTCACGCGTACGTATCACTTTGTCCTCATCAATTAAGTCAAACATGATCAAAAGCGCACACGCTGTCACTTCATCTGCATGAAATGTACCATCGTGAGTACCACAAGTACGAAGATTTTTTTTAACAGCCATCGTCGGAACCCTAGTCTTTAGCTGGAGATGGGGAATCTTCGCAGAAAAATATTTTATATTCAAGGCCAAAGTGAAAAGAAATATATATTTTGAAAATGTTGTTACAAGAGAACCTTGAACGCCCCTTTTAAAAAAAATCTCCAAACTAACCCATACACATGACTTTACGCAAAAATTGTATCCACATTTCAGCCCAGATTGATAAAAAAAACACTATCTCAACAAGGTTATGAACAACTTCCTATCACTCCGATCAACAATCACCTTCAAAGATCTCCCCCTAGAGAAGCAACTCAGATAAAACTAACAGTCAACGACTTATGTAATCACGCTCCCCTTTTATCCCCCTAGGAAAGAGAGGAAAAATTCATCAAATTAGTTCTTACTTACACCTTCGCAAACATTCAATAAACAAAACTCCCACAAAAACCTCAAAGGGTTACATAAAAACCAGTAGAAATACCGTACATTATGCGTACACTCACAAATTTATTTGACTCGCTACATAAGCATTTCTCAATTATTCGTACTGTGTTATGAATTAATATTTAAGAACCCCCACTAACAAATAGAGTCCAATGCCTTCGATTGAAAACTATTTAGACCCCACCCTATTTGATCTCGTTACCCCCGATGGAAAAATCATTTCTATCGACAAGCTTGACGAAAACAATGTAGAAACCATCATTTTCATTGAAAACATCGCCCCCATTTTTGTGGGATTTGAAATCGACCAAGATAAAATCTTTTTCAACTTAAAAAGTACCCTCGCGCAACTCGGATTAAATGGTCATGGGATTGAATATGAGCTCGACCCAAAGAGTCGGAGTGCACAAGTTAAAGTACACATCCGTTCCCACGGTGAAATAGGCAGACTCATGCTCGCCCAACTTAGAGTGGGCGCCTATATCGGCAAACTCTTTGCTGCTGACGATCGCCGCCGCGTGCGAGAACCCTATTATCTTTCTAGAATGTTTGGCCGTGCCGATATGCATGGGCAACCTCTTTTATCTTTAGGTGGACTACATGGAAGTGACAATCTAATATTAGATGTTGTCGATGGCAGAGCTGTAGCCTACCTATCGCTACAAAGTGGACGGTTAAAGTACCAAGAGGGTGTCAAAGGCTTCTTAGAAACGATTGGAAAAGCCCTTGTCAATGGGCTCCCCACCCGTCGCTATCTATCACTCTATCAAGAGTGGGATCAGCATGCACAGCGTAATATTGAAGAAGACGACATCTTACTCGTAAGAACGCTACCGCTACACATAAGAACAGTATTTGCTCATGTCGTTCAGGAACTTTTATCAGAAGGATATAGACATACTTCTGCGTCCATATTACAACCCGATACAACAGCCTCCGGAGATATCTACGAAGTTTTTGGCAATAGCAAAAGAGAAATCACCGACATCCCCCTTGAATTTTACACTCTAGAACCCTACCGAGAACACGTATTCTTTTCGGATCGCGATCAACTTCAAGTCGTTTTAGAAAACCAAGAAACACTCTTTAAAGCCTTTGAAACAGCGCCAGCAACAGGATCACTAAAAGCGGCTACTTTTATCGTAAAAGGAACGCAAGCCTTAAACTTAGAAGCAAAAGATTGGATAACAAGAGAGCCACGTCCCTTTGAATTCCCCGGATCAATCCAGACAGATCGTCAAGCTTTAATGGTAGAGCGGTACATCGAACAACAGCCAAGCTACCCTTTCCTCAAAAGCATTAGTGAAGGTCTACTTACCAGCCAAGGAGTATTACTCACAAAATACTTCCCCTCCCCTCTGATGAAAAGAATGCTCTTAGGCTACCACGAACAAAGAGCCCTAAAGCGCTTATATTTTCAAAAACCTTCCGCTACATCTGACATTTTCTTTTCCGCTGAAGACCGCGCTCTCTTACACGACCTAGAGCATTTTGGCGTCCCCGTCTATTGGGTCGATGAAACCACAAATAAAATCTTAAAATATATTGAAAGACCCGGCAGCGACTCCGGAATGTTTGTTCCCCTGAACAAAGTCGACACCTTTATTCACGCTACAATTTTTGGCATTTACGGATCAAATCTCATGTCTGGTCCTTTCGAAGAAACCCTAAGAACACTTCTTCAAGGGATTATCGAAATGAAAAATGACGCCAACCACACGCTTCTCACCAAAAGCACCCCACTTGCTTTAGTTACAGGGGGCGGTCCCGGTGCTATGGAACTTGGAAATAAAGTAGCCAAAGAACTAGGTATCCTTTCCTGCGCGAACATTGTAGATTTTCGACCGAAAGATGGTGCAGTCGTCAATGAACAGAAACAAAATCCCTATGTCGAAGCAAAGATGACCTATAGGCTCGATAAACTCGTCGAACGGCAGGCGGAATTTAATCTAGACTTCCCCATATTTCTTATGGGTGGCATAGGCACGGACTTTGAATATGCTTTAGAAGAAGTCAGAAGAAAGGTCGGATCAGTAAGAGCTACCCCTATCATACTGATGGGAGAAAAAACGTACTGGCAAAGTAAAATAACGACGCGCTTCCAAGCTAATTTAAAGGCGGGCACGATCAAAGGGTCAGAGTGGGTCAGTAACTGCTTTTACTGCGTACAGAACGCCGAGCAAGCCATCAAAGTCTATCGCGACTATTTTCATGATGAACTCCCGATCGGCAAAGACGGCCCCATCTTTGAAGATGGATTCGCCTGTATCGAATAGTTATCCCCATCGCAACTAGGACAAATGAGATACACTAAAAATGCATGATTTATTGCGATTAGTATTAGCTTGAAACAAGGAATCAGCAGAGTCGTTAATGGACTATAAAATCTCTTTGCGTCTTTGCGTCTTTGCGTCTTTGCGTTTAATTCTAGTTCTAAACTCTGCCTTCAACATCCAGATTCAGACAATTTTATAAGAATTTGAAACGCAAAGACGCAAACATACTTTTACGCATAAGTTTTTTTGACAAAAAATCACTTTGATGCTCCTGGACCAAATAAATCCCATGCGTCGGCATAATTGGTTAATTTACAAATACCTGTCCATATA
>JAYZJO010000002.1:0-9535 GCA_036164375.1 Chlamydiota bacterium
TTCACTGCATTCACGGTTACTGTAAACGTATCTTCAACATACGCTCCTGTTGAATCGGTTGCACGAATCGTAATATTCGCGACACCATTTTGATTGTCTGCATAATCAAGAGTTAAAGTATTTCCTGATAGCGAAGCACCTACTAAACCAGTATTTGTGTTGGTCACGACTTCTAAAGTAAGTTCATCGCTGTTTGTTAGGATATCCACATCTGCAAACGCTTGTGAAAGATCAAGGACTGTATTCGCGGCATCTTCACTCACCGTCACATCGGCAATTGCATTATCTACTGTTGGAGCATCGTTCACAGCATTCACTGTCACCGTAAACGTATCTTCTACATACGCTCCCGTCGAATCGGTTGCACGAATTGTAATGTTCGCAACTCCATTTTGATTATCTGCATAATCTAGAGTTAGACTATTTCCTGATAGCGAAGCCCCTACTAAACCAGTATTTGTGTTGCTTATGACTTCTAAGGTTAGATTATCACTGTTCGTTAAGATGTCTACGTCCGCAAACGCTTGTGAAAGATCAAGAATAGTATTCGCGGCGTCTTCATTCACTGTCACATCGGCGATTGCATTATCTAATGTTGGAGCATAGTTCACTGCGTTTAAGGTTACTGTAAATGTATCTTCAACAAATGCCCCCGTCGAATCGGTTGCGCGAATCGTTATGTTCGCGACACCATTTTGATTATCTGCATAATCAAGAGTTAAATTGCTTCCTAATAGCGAGGCTCCTACTAAACTAGTGTTCGTATTGCCAACAACTGTCAATGTAAGATTATCACTGTTTGTTAAGATATCGACATCTGTAAAGGCTTGTGACAGATTAAGGACAGTATTTGCTGCGTCCTCATTCACCGTCACATCAGCGATCGCATTATTCACGATCGGCGCATCGTTCACTGCATTTACGGTGACTGTAAACGTATCTTCAACATACGCTCCGGTTGAATCGGTTGCACGAACTTTAATAGTTGCCACACCATTTTGATTATCTGCATAATCAAGAGTCAGGCTGTTTCCAGATAGCGACGCTCCCACAAGGCTACTATTGGTATTGCTAACTACTGTAAATGTAAGGTTATCGTTATTTGTTAGGATGTCCACATCTTCAAAGGCATGGGATAGATCGAGAACAGTATTTGCCGAATCTTCGCTAACCGTAATATCTGCTATTGCATTCGCCACTGTAGGTGCATCGTTCACCGGATTCACCGTCACTACGAATGTATCTTCAACATAAGCTCCAAACGAATCTGTTGCTCTAACAGTTATAGTTGAGCTTCCATTTTGGTTATCTCCATAATCAAGAGTTAAATTACCGGAAGAAATTGAAGTCGAAACTAAGCTTGAATTCGTATTTCCAACTACAGTATAGACAAGTGTGTCGCCACTATCACTATCCTTGAATGCCTTAGAAAGATCTATCACTTTATTTACAGCATCTTCATTTGCAGTCACATCTGGTATCGCTTTTTTTACTACGGGGGTATGATTATGAACGACACCTGAACGATCAGCAATAGTATCTGAATCTAAAGCTTTATCGTGAATATTCACTACAGAGATTTTACCGTCAAAAAAATTACTTAAATTACTCGTGTAATTATTTCCCGAGTTACCTGCATAAGCACCAATAACAATTGGATTTTCATTCCCAGTTAATCCACCTCTATATGAATTGTAATCGACATAGACTCCATTTACATATAACCTCATCCCTGAATTACCAAATGTCAGAGCTATATGAGAGTCTTCACCTGCAGAAATAGATCCACCATAAACATAATTTCTATACCAGCTACTTTCTATCCAAGCATAGATTCTACCTCCACTTCGATAGATTGTTACCTGTCCACCATCATCATAGCCTGATGAATCTTTAGAAAAAATCACTTCTGTACCGTTCAGGTCATCTGGATTAACTACGAGTTCAATCGTACCTTCATCCAGTAACATATCACTATCGTGAGGTATTTCTACATAATCATTGTAGCCATCAAAAGAGTCATCATATTCCCAGTGCCCGACATTTCCTGGAGAATTTGTTGCATCGCCAAGTGTTTCGTCCCACAAATAAATTTCATCCAGATCGAAATACATCAGAGCATCAACATTACCAACCTCTAGATCCCAGTCACCACCATACTCGACGTTTCCCGTTACGTCATCTGAAGCGGCTAAATCGATATTTTTGTCGGAAACGTCCATCAAATTGTCAATTTTTTCAAGTAATCCCTGGTCATCAGTACCAATGTTACAACCAAGTAAATCGAAACGACCGCCGTCTTTTATGTTCGATCCAATCTCCTGCCAGAATGCAGTTAAGTTTTCATTTTGAGATAAGGAACTACTCGAAACTTCAATGCCATCAGTTAATTGAAATGCACCATTTTCTCCATGTGAAGCTAGGGCTATTGTATCAGCCAATCGCCCATCAAGGGTTTCAGAAATCTGATTGCTCAAATCTTGTAAAGAAGTTGAATCTGGGTTAAATGTAATAATGAGAATATTGTCTGCAGCACTATCTGCAAGCTGTTGATGGTCATTAACATCAGTTGAAATAATCAATAAATGAACTTTTTCAGCCGCATTAGGAGCATCGACAGGAGATACTTCTGAGTCATCATCCACAGACGGATCGATTATTTGTTGATAGCTTTCTGGTTCTGCAGCATCTGTTCCATCAGAGTTTAAGACATCACCAGTAGATTCTACTACAGGAGGTTCAGGAGTCACGGCATCGACAATGTCAGCGACTAGGGCTGCATCGAGTACAATCCTTTCTTCTAAAGTAACAAAAGAAAAATCTGCTAATTCTGATTCTTCATAATCATTAGGTATTTTTTTTAGTTCTTCGTCGATACCGTCATCTTCAGACTTTGGGTCATCAGTCCTTTTCATCAACGAGTCCTCCCTGAACTAATACGTAAACTCATTAAAATTAAGGTAGTAAAAAAATTAAAGCAGAGATAATTAGACTACTGCCTACTTTTATTGATATTAATTTGCAGTTAGAAAGTCAATGAATTATTATTGATTATAATGGATTGCTATGTTCTTGTAATAACTTAGAAAGAACCCTATCCAAATCACTAGACATTAAAGGTTTACTAATAAAGTCATTCATTCCTGCTTCAATACACTTCTCTTTTGCTACTTCAGCACTCATACCGGTAATTGCTACAATGGGAGTGTACTCTTTACCTGCTTCTTTTTCCTTCGCACGAATTAATTTAGTGACTTGAATCCCGTCCATATCAGGCATATTAATATCCATGAAGATGATATCATACACGTTTGAATCAAACTGTTCTAATGCTTCTTGACCACTTTCTGCAGGATCAACAACACAATCCATCAGCTCAAGCATTTCTGTAGCAAGCTGAAGATTGAGAATGTAGTCTTCTACAAGTAAGACTTTTGCATTATATTTAGTGGTAATTTTCTGCACAGTTTACCTACAACACAAGCTCTAATGTCATGTTCTCCTAACCTCAAATTACAACTGTGGGAGTTATATTCCAATGAAAATTTTAAAAATATAAGAATAATTGAGGTTTTCGCTCCTCTTAGATTTTAAAAGCACCTCCCATAAAGTTTTAAAAAAACAATCTGATATGCTATCTATAAGTTTTAAATTATAGCCCCGTAAGTGTCATGAACGAAGAGCTCATCCTAATCGATAAATCAGTCCCAAAAGTGGCTATTCTTACATTGAATCGCCCAAACAAACGAAATGCGTTGAATATTAATTTATTAATTCAACTATCACAAACCTTAAATACTCTAAACAGAGATTGTGAGCTTAGAGTCGTTATTCTCAAAGGGGCTGGATCGCTCTTTTGTGCTGGTCTTGATCTTAAAGAGGCATCTGATACAACAAAATCTACAGAATCTGCAAAACTTCTTGCTAAAACCTTTAAGGAACTATACCACTCCCCTCACGTTACCATTGCCGCTGTTCACGGATACGCAATTGCTGGGGGTGCTGGCCTTATGTGTGCTTGTGATATAGCTATTGCTGAAGAAGGTACACAAATGGGGTTCCCTGAAACACAAAAAGGGCTCGTTGCCTCACAGGTTTCGACTTTTTTATCAAGACAGCTGAGTCAAAGACACTTACGCGAACTACTTCTTATAGGAGATATTATAGACTGCAATAAAGCGGTTAATCTTGGGTTGATTAACTTTATTACACCTCAAGGTACACTCGATGAGAGGTCCATACATTTAGCAAAAAAAATCATGCGTGGAGGCCCCACAGCTACTCGAGAAACAAAAAAGTTAATCGATGAACTATACCCAAACTCTTTCGATCAAGATTTAGAAAAAGCTTTACTACATCACGAAAAAATTAGAAATACAGAAGAAGCAATAGAAGGTTTTTTGGCATTTAATGAGAAACGTTCTCCAAATTGGTTAGAGGAAATGTAGTGTTGTTATGAAACTATACGCAATAGATGGTAATAGTCAGAAACTCGACGGTGGTGCGATGTTTGGAAATGCACCAAAAGCACTTTGGCAACGCTGGACTAATCCAGACGCAAATAACCGCATCGATCTTGCAACACGTGCCCTTCTCATACAAACAGATGACCAAAAAAATATACTTTTTGAAGTAGGTATAGGAGCTTTTTTTGAACCTAAACTAAAAGAGCGTTACGGTATTGTTGAAAGTAATCATCAACTTCTCATAAATTTAAAAAAAATAGGTCTAAAGCATACTGATATCGATACTGTTATCCTCTCACATCTTCACTTTGACCACGTTGGTGGACTACTTCCGGAATATGGTGATGACCCCATACGGCTTCTTTTTCCAAATGCAAAATACTATGTAGGAAAAGCACATTGGGAAAGAGCACAGTCACCACATATCCGCGAAAAAGCTTCTTTTATTCCCCTTATTCACGAACTTTTAGAAAATAGTGGGCGTTTAACACTGGTTGACGAGAGTACGAAAATGAAGATCGGAATTCCCCTTAAATTTTACTTTTCAAACGGACACACCTCTGGCCTCATGGCATCAGAAATAGCACTCCCTAGCGGCCCCCTCGTGTTCATTAGTGATATCTGTCCCGGCACCCCTTGGGTTCACCTCCCTATAACTATGGGGTACGATCGCTATCCCGAACGAATTGTCGATGAAAAACAAACAATCTTCGAGTCGCTCTATAAAAGAAATGGCCGTCTTTTCTTTACACACGATCCTAAAACTGCCTGCGCAAAGATCGTTAGAGATGAAGAAGGAAAGTTTAGTGCTGAGCCTGTTGAACTCCTCCCTTAGTCTCTCTCTAAGAAAAATATTGTTAACGCAAATTTTTTCAGATTCACGTTAACAATTTGATTTTGTCTACAAATGAGTAAATTCCGATATTTTTTTTATTTCACTGCTTAAAAAGCTTTGAATAATATTACTAGGAGCGACTTTCTCTTTTGGATCTACATTGAAAGGAAGTAAATCAGCACTAATCAGTTGTAGCAATGTTTCGACATTAGTAGGCTCAATAATTCCCGAATACCTTTCTAAGGCCATTTTTATTTCAACATCGCTTAACGATGAAGCAAAACACAAAAAGGCGTGCAAATTATTATAGTGCTTTTTGAGGGCTTTAAGATTATCAGCTAACTTATCCCCTACTTCTTTTGTCACTCTTTTAAACTTGTAAGATTGGGCAAGAGCACATGCAGTAATACGGAACGTTACCAAAGGATTAACCGAGCAATCATTAGTAAACGCGTAATTCATAACCTCTTGACTTTTTTGCGCATCAAAATCCCAACAATTAAAGATAATTTTCTCACGAGGATTCTTCTTCATGAGCATATAAAATCCAGGAAATTCTCTTTCACTTGGTACAATTTGTTTAATCCCATTAAAAATTACAGTTGCATTGCCTGGGATTCCTAAAATTCCTTTTTTCTTTTCAGATGACAATGCTGACGTATACATAGCTTGAATTAAAAATTGATTCAAATTGACAACAGGGTCTTGACCACTCACTTCACTATTAGAAAAAGATTCTACACTTACAGCATCCACTTCTAATATTTCAAAACCTTGGATATCCAACTGTTCTTTCGTGATCGTGTTGATATAGTGGTAATCCAAAGTTAATACATACTTATCATTTCTTTTTTCGAATCGATATGAAGGAGCTAACCCTCCAGCCCCCTTCATTGACATAACGCATTTTTCATAACTTAATAAATGCTCACAATGATCTAAAAGTTCTTTTGGAAAAACCAGTGAAACTAATGTTGGGTTCAATGAGGTCACAGGCTTACCGCCTTCAAGGAATACATCAAAAGGATTGTCTAATTGACCTCCACTTTCTATGCCTGCTTCCTTTTTAAGCCACGACTTATAAGTGTTGACTAGCTCTGTTGCTGCCTTTTCATATTCATTTAAGTTCTCAGGTAAGTCTACGTCTTGCACTTTACTTGCCTCAGAGATAGAAATAAGACTATTTTTAAAGACAGTAGTATCATGTTTGTTAGATTCGCGCAAAATTTTAGAAACGCTTAAAAGATGAACATTTTCATCGTCTTCTTTCTTTTCCTTTGGTGGTTGCTCAAAGATATATTGACATTTCCCATCAGCATCAAAGTGAAACTCAATTTTAACCACTTTTTTTCCACTCAAAGGAGCTAACTTTTCAGACTCACACATAAAGTTGGCGGGAGTTAACTTTTTTAAGATCGCTATCTGTTCATCAGTCGGTTCATTTAACCACTCAACAAAATGTTGACCCGCTTTAACTGCCCCATATATCACTCCAGCTGTAACACCAGCACCAGCAAGAGTTATGCCTGCAACTGGACATAAAACAGAAAGACCAAGCGTTGCAGAAGCTTTCGCTGATATTGCACCAATTGCTAATCCCACTTTGCCGCTGATAGCAACTGCACCACCGGCACCTACAGACGTACCAACAACGCCAACGCTTTTACCAGTATCACCTACTAAACTTGAACCAAGCTCTGGCTGATAAATTGAAGTATTTTTTAATAGTTCGGCTAACTTATAGCGTTCTTTTCCTGAAATTTCAACATTAGCAGGCATATTTTTCACTGCCGATATAAATGCATTGATCTCAAATTGATTATCTAAAATTGCATTATTATGTAATTGCTTCTTCCATGAATTCAATACTTTGACTTGCTGTTTATAAACTTTTTGAGTGTACTTATCGATAAAATCAAATAAATTCCGTACCATTTTAGATTGTGTTCGTATTGATTCTTCAATTTTCTCGATTAACGGAGTGTTCTTTTCAATAGTTTCTTTAGGGAAAGTTTGAATAGAAGAAGTATAGCAATCGATAATGGTAAGCAAAAGATCTGTGTTAGGAACTTCCGACTTCAAACCAACATATTTAGCAAGAACAGCAGAAAACAAATGAGGATATTCTATGACAGCATGTACACTAACAACCGGACGTATAATTTTTTCTCCACCAAGCTTATCACGTACATTAATTAACCCTCGAGAGGAATTGGATAGAGAATTTCTCAGCTCAGCATCAAGTAAAGACATTAACTTAACTGCGTACTTACTCTTTATACTATGGTCTTCTGATGAAATCATTTTATCGCATAGTTTGCTAACTTCATTTCGGATTTTTTCTGATTTTTCTTGTAATTTTTCTGCTTCATCTAAATTTTTCTTAAGATCAATTTCTGAAAGAATCGCTTCTTTAGAGATTCTAATTTCATTCGTGATATCCTTATGAAGGATTTCTATTTGATCAGACATTTCCTTAAACAACTTCTCTGTTTTTTGGTCCTGGAATTTTAAATTCTCATGTATCTGATTCATCTGAAAGTGAATTTGATCCGAAACACTTTGCAAAACTTGATGAAGGTGGCTCAAGCCATCATTTACCGTAGAAGAATTTCCAAAAAGATAACTACCAAGCCTTATACACCCTAACCCAGCAGAAAGCACTTGTAAGCCTGGGTTGAGACAAAAATTCAGAAAATTTGTTGGACCCATTAACTTGACGGCATCAATAAATGTACTTCCTGAATTATCCTCTAAAATTTTTGTTATACTACTAAGACCTGCACTCATTGTGGAATAGCAATCAGTTACAACATACAAATTTCTTCCCATGTTCATAAGAATCTGTCCCTTTTGCCCATACTTAGCAAGATCAGGTTGATTCCATCTGGCTGCAAGCGCAGTCAATTCGCCAATTACCCCATCAGAAGCCATAAACATTTGGTTGACCGCGTTTACCCGTTGACCTTTAGCAAACTGATAATTATACCATTCTCGAAATACTGTTTCTCGAATCGTTGCAGTTTTCGGGTCTTGGCTAAGCTGTGAATTAACTTCATCGCGAACAAGATTGTAAAAAAACAGGTCAAGATTCTCTGTTTGATTTTTCTGTTCTAGTACTTCTTGACACTCATCTCCCGCCCTCTTTATTGCACCTAAATTCTCTTGTTTTGTTGTAAGTTCTAGCTTAAGTTGAATATTTTTGTTACGCAGTTCATTAGCCTGATTTCTCTGGTTAATCCCATCCTGATACCGTTTCTTATGATGTTTTCGATTATGATCTGTTAGTAAACCTGCAGATTGTTTGTCTAATTTAGAGGCCATGTCAGTGTTAAATTCGATGTTAGTTTGCAAACTTTTAATCGATTTTTCTTCGTCTTGAATTTTTTGATTATTTTTATCTATCGATTTACGTAGTTTAATGAGATAATCTGAGGGATTAGCCATTTCTGCAGATTGCAAAAGAAGCAAACGATGCTGCATGATATTTTGATTAATAATATTTACTTGTTGGGTAAGAGTCCCTTTTGTATTCTGCAACTGATAGTGATTTTGCTCCGCCGCCGATAAACTTTGCTGATATTTTTTTTCGAGATTACTTTTATGAGCTCCATGCTCAGACATCCCAAGGCCAATTAATCCTTGAGCACCATGTACTGCATATCCAGCACCAGGTAATTCTGCTTCTAATAACGGTGAAATAAAATTGATAGACCTTCCCAAAAAATCTAAATGCGACATAGCTTTATCGCGATGCTTTAAAAGACTATGATATGTGTCATGAATCAAACGATCCTGTTCATGAAGCTGCGCTTCACAAGCATCTGCTTCATTAAGTAATTTAGAGCGCGCTTCAAGTCGTTGTTCTAGATCTTTTTCCATAACTTCATAATCTTTTATGAAATTTTCACGAGCTCTAAATCGATCATAAAGATTCCAGTAGGGACTTAAAGTTTGCTGCGCAGTATGGTGAATGTACAGAAGAGACATCGGAGTAGGGGGAATCATTGAGTTTTTAATTCCATTAACCCTAGTTTCATAACTTTCCTTAATAAACTGCTCGTTAGATTGTAAGTGCCCTTTATGAATCATTTTTTCAAATAACTCAAAAGCAATACGCGTAGAATATATCTGAAAAAGCTCTGAAAACCTTTCAACCCCAAGTATTTCGACTAAAGACTTAAATTAATTTATCGTGATATCAAAAAATGATTCACACTCAACTCTCTCTTGA
>JAYZJO010000003.1:0-79212 GCA_036164375.1 Chlamydiota bacterium
CGATTAGAATTTCGTAACTGAAGACAAAGCAGGTTGAACTATGAGATTTAAAAATTATTGATCAAGATGGGCAGGATCGCCTACGGCGGCACGATAATAATCAGGGTGACAAAGACGCTTGTATTGAATGTTTCTTTTGCCAAAATTTATCAATAACCCTAATCCAAGGTCATTCATAACGTTAAAATACGAATCCAATAATATTTGCGTTAAATCTGAGTATTCCAAAAAATACCTATCCCTCAGCCGTAGGCTATCCTGATTATCCTGTTCGAAAATTTTAAATTGATCCAAAAAAACTCCCATTCAAAGTTCAAAAAGGCAGCTTATTTACCTGATTTTTGGAGAAAGTGCTTATTGGGGTTGTTTTGATGCGTCAGTTCTGAATCGCAATAAGCCTCTATTTACAAATATCCCAATTTTTGGCATGGTTTCTTCCAACTCTGAATATCCACTCACTAAAAGAGAAATACGCAAATGACCTCATCTTTACCAAAAGAAATGACTTCCCTTATTGACACATACAACAAATACTGGATTAATAACAAAAGCACCCCATACTTACAAACTGATAGTAAATCCCCTCTTATGGTTTCTGTCGTAACATCACTACGAACCGAAAGCCTGCTCTCTAGAACTACTAGTAAAGAAGCTATCCAACAATCCTATAATGCCACTTGTAAGTTTTTTGAATGCTGTGGTGCATACATCGAATGTATCAATTCAAATCATCGTGATTTTCTTTCTAGGATTAGAGAGTCGTTTACCCATGACAGATGTGGCCATGATATAGAGCATCTAGACTTAGACAAAAAAATAGCTCTTATTCGAGCAAAAACTTTAGAAACTGGATCCTCAACAGCATCCGAAGAAAAAATCGAATTTGAACATTTGGTTTCCAAGTTTCTCCAATCAGACTTAAGAAAACTTAGGTCTCGTAACTACCCTATGAATTGTATCGATATGGTTTTTCTTGTCGGGAGCAACGATTTTCCAATACCTGCCCACAGGTATAGATTTTATACACGTGAATATCCAGCAACCTGGAGTAGTTTCTTAAAAAAAAATCAGTTACAGAAAGAAACATTTCTTCTTGTTTCTATTCCCAATATTGATCCTACGATATTTTTCAGTTTCTTAAAAATCATCTATGAAGGTGATTATCCCGAAGATGCATCCTCATTATTTCAAGTATCATATTTGGCTAGTATGGTAAATGAAAAGACCGTCATTACTAACTGTTTTAGAACTATACGAAGATTACTTTTCGGAAAATTTACCAATAAAAATTATCTCGATTGTGTAGAATTTTGTAAAAAAGAAGACATCTTCAATACACAAATCAAACACCGCTATTGTGAAGTCAATAATCTCCAATCTGAATTTCTAACATTAACTGACATTGTAGCTGAAACTATCATCAAGGGAATGGTAAACCATAATCAACAGCTTGATACACCTATTTTTACACAAATTATTCAAAGTGATGTCAAAATTAACATTTCTGAAGTTCAACTATTTCGTTATATCATCAAAAACTCCCTCTTTGATTTAATCTCTGATATTCGATTTGAATGGTTTCCTCACTCTATTTTTATGGATGAAATAATAAAATCTGAACACCTAGATAACATAAAAAAACTCATGTTCTCCGACTTAACTTTTCAATATGAAAACAAAGGAACAATGCCTCAAAAGTACGAGGCCCTCTCTACCACCCCATTTTACACTAGACCGAACAGACACAGGCATGCCATTCAATTTTTTAAATACGAGTCAGACAAAAATATAACAATGCACATCTGCGGAAACCTTTACTCTGACAAGCAACGCTACTCCCAAAAATACACTTCAACCTTTGTTATGATGGATTCAGTTTGGAAAATTTCGTTTTATTTCAAAAATTACCAATGTTTTTATCGACTTCAATGTGATCACAATTGGCCAAAAATATTTGAAAATGAATTCAACCTTTCCATGACAATCGCAGGAAAAAACAAACCTATCCATATATCAAGAAAATGTAATGGAATATTAGATGGGCAACTATTAGATTCTCAAAAAAACTTGATCGCTGATAATCTTAATGAATTAGAAATTAACCGTCATATTAGTTTCACCCTTAAACTTAGCTTTAATAAACTTAAGGAGGTATTAGTAGAGCCTCCTAAAACAGTCTCATTGATTTAAACCCGGTTTGCGTCCAAATACCTGATTGCCACCCAATGGTAGCAAAGGGACTATGAGCTAACATCCACCCACTCAATACTTAACGAAGTTTTTATACGTGGAAAATAAAATTTCTTAAACACCTCGGCAAAAGTACACGAGTCCCCTGTTACATTTGGAAATACTTTTATTGTTTTATACTTTTTTCGCTCGGTTTTAGGAACCTGAATTCCCGTTTCCTCCAGCTGCCTCTCTATCATCTGAAAATTTTTATGGAAAGACACCCTTCCATCATCATAAAAATCTACAAGGTGTTCATTTTTATTATAGGTTCCTTTAGAAGAGTCTGCTTGAAACTGTACAAATGCAATCATTTTATCCACAATTTTTCCTTTATTTATAGCTCTGCAGCAATATCACTAATCCCTACCAAAAATGAAATACGACGATGTTTCTCTCGCTTAAATAGTGGTTGGGTTAGTATTTTTTTCATTTTTTGTTCTACTTCTTTCCAATCTATAAGATTATCTTTTTCCTGATTTTGCACTGCTTGGGTAAACAGTCTAACAACTTCTCCCCCATATAAAAGACCTGATTTTGGATCACGTACTGGAGCTATGGTCGCGGCAATGTTACGCATGGGCACCTCCAGTTCAGTACCTAACTTTACGAGTAATAAATTGAAGTGAACTAAATCTAACGCTTGAGAACTAAGACGGTTATTCACCCCTCTTGATCGAGCGGCTGTTTCTTCATTTTTTGTCTTAAGCTCTAGAATTGTTTTTTCAATATCAATTTTCTTTAATTCTTCTGCAGTAATAGACCCTGCAAAGGGTTGATAGGACTGCGGAAATGTCATCCAATCAAACTGAGCTTCTCTTAGAGAACAGTCGCTAGGCTCTGGAAATGATAAACCGTTATCTATTAGATATAAACGTCCGCTGTTGCTACACATCACATTGCTCAAATGTCGATCTGTCGCAAAAAGGATAACATCAAAAATAAACTTATGAAATTCATTGTTAGAGATCGATGTTTTTTCCTGGTCGCTTTTACTGACCAATTCACTAGCCCCTTTAACAAAGCTCTGCAAAGAAGCCCACTGAACCCCTTCACCAATGTCAATCCAAGAATTGACTGTCATTGGCACTCCAAAATCAATGTCTAATATTTCCTGCAAATCAGAAGCCATTTGCTCTCTGATAACCTCTTGGCCTGGCTCTATACCTTCACGATCTGTTCGTTCACCAGCATTTTTGACAATAAACGCCTCTTCTATTAATAAATCGTCAATACTATTCCTTTGTTTGAACTCTAAGATTGACTTTGCTGTCTCGTCAATCGTTTTATGATTTTCAATATTTGTGACTCTATATATTAATCTTGGACCGAAAGCTCCATTTAGCTTCTTTGGAGCACACAATTCATTTATTTCATCATCATATTCACAAGCTAAGATCAGTGCTTTTACAGAATGTAAACGGCTTGCCAATCCCTTCTTTTGATCTAAAAAATTTTTGTCGCTTATTTCAATAATTTGCCTCTGCACTTGCATCAGCATATTTTTAGGAATGCTTTTATATAAAATATTTTCATTAAAAAATTCGTCAGAAATTTTCATGACTTCTTGACTAAGTAAATCGACACATCCTCCAGGATATATTTCAGAACAAATAGAGTTAACCATTTCATCTGAGGTGTTTTTATCATCAACCGTTTGAAAAATGTTCTCAAACAAAGAGATTAAGCCTCTCTCTCTTTCAATATTAATATATGAAATAGAGGCAGGGTCTTGCACTCCAACTCCTAAATGAGTGAACTGTTTTCTCCATTCTATTGGAAATCCAGTCATGGTAAACCTTCCATGGTTACTTTTATGCTATCAAAACCCCCCTTTTTTCAGCAAAAAGCTATACTTGCATTTATTTGAGGGTTAAGATAATAAAAGGTCTTATAGTATTAGATTGAAATAGGATAAAAAGTATGAATTTTTGGAAATTTATCATTTATTTTTGGGTGGCATTTGGGCTGTTTATAGCCTACACCTATTTCTTTCAACCTCAGCTATTTCATCAAATGTTCTCTGGGTACGGTGGTCCTGGTAGCCCTTTTATCAACAACCCGTAACAGAAATATATTTTTTTGATTCATCATGGTTTTTCAACTCTGGTAACTTTTTTAGCCGTTTACTTGTACCTCTCTTCTCTTACGATCTTTTGCTGCTGTATGCGTTTTAAAAGGAGAACCCTATTTAAAATGAAATTTACCTAAACCGGTTAAAAGATACGCCGTGTACGACAATTCCATTCTTTGATACAATTCAACTCAAGGAATTGCTAACCGGTTAATATTATGTTAAAAAAAATACAAAATTTCATTTTAAGCGTCTTATTTTTAGGGATATTAATTATTGTAGCTGAACAACAAGGCAAAAAAAACATGATCAAACAAAAAGAATCAATCCAACCTTTTGGCCAATGGAATTCTCCGATTACACCGGAACTAATTACTAAAGGGCTAAAGGTTTTCTCCAACCTTTCCATCGATGAACAAGACATTTACTGGACCGAGCTTAGACCTTCTGAAGAGGGCAGAAATGTGATCGTCAAAAAAGGCAGCGATGGTCAAAATATTGTCATCACCCCTAAAGAATACAATGTCCGCACTCGAGTTCATGAGTACGGTGGGACCCCCTACACAGTAAAAAATGGAAATATCTACTTTGTCAATTTCAATGACCAACGATTATATCATCAGTCAGTCAATGGGGATATAAAAGCGATTACCGAACACCCCTCACCGCGCTTTGCAGAAATGGAGATTACAGAACATGGAATTTTTGCTGTCGCTGAGCTCCATGAAAATGATTCGGTCATCAATTTTATCGCGCTCATTGACCCTGAAGCGGGAACATATGAAACGATTGACTCTGGAGCTGATTTTTACGCTTCTCCAAAATTTCACTCTCCGACACAGCAACTTACTTGGGTATCGTGGAATCATCCAAATATGCCTTGGGATACTACCGAGCTATGGGTCGCAGATTTTAAAGAGAGTAAAATCACCAATAAACATCGTGTCGCTGGGGGTGAAAATACATCTGTAATTAATCCAAAATGGTCACCTGAAGGAGTTCTTCACTACGTTTCTGACAGCAATGGATGGTGGAATATTTACCGTGATATCGATGGAAAATCTGAAAATATTTATGAGATAGAAGCCGAATTTGGAGCTCCTCTATGGGTACTGGGGCAGTCAACTTACGCTTTTTATGAAACTAGTGTGATTGCTCTGCATCAAAAAAACGGCATAACAAAAGCCTCGTTAATTGATTCTAAAACACTTTCCGTAAGTGATATAGAACTACAAGGAACCAGTAGTGCACACATTCAATCCAATAACGATTTTTTTGTTACTCTTGAAGCCTCTGCAACTGTCAGCCCTAGAATTTTAAAATACACTCCAGATACTCAAGAAAGTGAAATCCTCGTCCAAAATGAAAATCACGGCATCGACCCTGGCTATATTAGCACACCCGAACATATTTCATTTCCAACCAGCGAGGGACAAATAGCCTACGGTTATTACTACCCTCCTACTAATAAGGATTACACTGCACCAGAAGGCTTTCTCCCTCCTCTTATCGTAAAATCACACGGAGGACCTACTTCTAAAGCTGGAAACACTCTTTCTATGAGTTATCAATATTGGACCAGCCGTGGCTTTGCCATTTTAGATGTCGACTACAGAGGAAGCTCTGGTTACGGAAGAGAGTACCGTTCACTCCTCAAAAATAGCTGGGGCGAATTTGACAGAGATGACGTTGAAAATGGAGCCCTACACCTTGTAAAAAAAGGGTTAGTCGACTCCAAAAGGCTCGCTATCACTGGAGGAAGCGCTGGGGGATATACGACATTGAATGCCCTTACTTTTGGCGATGTCTTTACTGTAGGCGCTAGCTATTACGGTGTCAGTGATCTCGAGCTTCTCGGTAAAGAAACCCATAAATTTGAATCACGCTATCTGGATGGGCTCATAGGGCCTTATCCTGAATCAAAACATCGCTACAGAGTACTTTCGCCAATTTATTTCACAGAAAAAATCGCTGTTCCCATCATTTTTTTTCAAGGTGCTGAAGATAAAATTGTACTGCCCAATCAAGCGGAACTAATGTATGAGGCGCTAAAAAACAAGGGCATTTTAACAAGTCTTATTATCTATGATGGAGAACAACATGGATTCAGACAGGCAAAAAACATAGAGAACTCTTTAGAAAAAGAGCTCGAGTTTTATTTAGAAGCGTGGAAATCAAATAATTCCTAGATTCCTAATCGGTTATGGGGGTGAACTCCATTTTATTAGACTCATCAATTGTCACAAGTGTATTAGGTTCAATTACTGTCCATTCATCGACCTCTTCAGTCAAAGGCTCTGAGGAAATGATGACTGCACCATCGTCGGTTTTTGAGTCTACCATGTGACAAACACCTTCTGCGCACTTGAAATGAGATCCTTTCGTATAATAAAGAGATTCGGGTATTTTATCAGTATGTGTCGCATACCTTGTTACAACCATCCTATAACCGTCTGTAACAGCAAAATTATAATTGGAACGCCCCGTTACTCCAACTTCTTCAGTCCAATCATTAATTTGTTTGATTGTTTTCAACATCGCTTCTTTCATTTCAGCTAGGGAGTAATCCGCTTTTCCCTCAGGAAGGAAATTCAAAAATACTGCAAACGCATGCTCTGAATCTGTCGTTCCTTCGATCATATGGTAGAACTCATCTTTCAGTGAAGCTCTCAAGGTGCGCTTGATTTTAATAAATTCATTAATGAATCCATTATGCATCCATAATAGTTTCTTATGTTGAAATGGATGACAATTTACATCTTCTACAAGCAGTCCTGGTGTGGCAGCACGAATATGAGCAAAAACACAAGGCGAGCTTAACTTCTCTGCTATCCGATGTAAATTTCTGTTACTCCATGCCGGAACCAATGATGTGAAGAGCCCCGGAAACTCATCTAACTCAGGATCATACCAACCTACACCGAATCCATCACCATTTAACGGCTCTTCACGCATTTTGGCTCGATAACTCTGCTTAATAAGAGAGTGATATGGGCGTGTCAATATATCAGCCAATAAAGTCCTTTTTCCTTTGTATGCAAGAAACCTACACATAGATCCTCCTAACCTTCTACATTTAGTCTAATTCTCGCGTAATAGGAATAAAGTTGGAAGATTATTTTACTGTAATACGCACGGGACAGTGGTCTGATCCCATAACATCAGCAAGTATCTCACAACCTTGAATGTTAGACTTAAACGATTCATTAACACAGTGATAGTCAATCCTCCACCCAATGTTTTTCTCTCTAGAGCGAAAACGATACGACCACCATGTGTAATTATCGGGTTCTTGATTAAACATTCTAAATGTATCGGAGAATCCGGAGTTAAGAAAATGTTCCATCCATTCCCGTTCCTGCGGAAGATAGCCTGGATTTTTTTCGTTTCGCGTAGGATTTTTTAAATCGATAGGCTTATGTGCAATATTATAGTCACCGCAAATGATAACATTGTGCCCCTCTTTTACAAGTTTTTCTGCTTGTTCTAGCAATGTATTACAATAGGCTATTTTATAATCGATTCTTTTTCCTGCTTCCTGACTATTAGGGAAATAGCCATTAATAATGGCATACTGATCAAAGATTAAAACTTGCACCCTTCCTTCACTGTCAAAGGCATCAACGCCCAACACCCTTGTTTCCAATGGCTTCGACTTAGTATAGGTCGCTACCCCTGAGTATCCACGTTTTTCAGCTGATTCCCAATATGACTTATATGGCCCTATTTCTAAAAGACTTCGGCCCAATTGTTCGGGATGTGCTTTCGTTTCCTGAATACAAAGAATTTCGGGACTTTCTTTCATTAACCAATCAGCAAAACCTTTTTTTTCGATCGCTCTTATTCCATTGACATTCCAGGTGATTATATTTTTCATAAGTCATTCTCTTTAACAGTGTTAACTTCTACTTTTATAAAGATTCTATGATATATGAAATAAATAGGGAATTGCAAGCCTCAAAATATTCACACTTGGCCTTAACTACCTCAGCATCACAGATCGATTAAGGAACAAAATGATTTTTGAAAAGTCTGTATATGCTATAATGAGGTTAGTGACCAATCAACCAAGAGGTGAAAATGATACGGTTTATTTTTAACTTCATTTTCTTTGGTGTATTGTTTTATGCCATTGCTCATTTCTTTCCAGATGCGTTCCAAACACTTGTCGGTTGGGCAGAGAAAATTTATACATTCTTTGTTGAAGCTGCAGTGTCTGTAATTGACTGGGTTAGTGACTTAACAAAACCTGGCACAAAAGGTATACCTAGTAACGGACCTGATACATCTGCATTATTTGCTTTAGTATCGACACTATTTAAATAAAAAGAGCTCACGCACGTTATCGGCAGCTAATTTTCTAGTAAATAAAAAAGCAATTTACCAAAAAGATGCTGCCGTTTAACATCTCCTTGATCCAACTTTTTGTGAACAATGTGTAAGTAGGGATCATTATGATCCAGAAACTTTGGAGAGTATTCTGGGTGAACACCACACAGGATAGCCGTTCCGTTACCAACTGAACACTTTACAATTGCTGCAGGCCTTTCAGCTATGTCTTCATACTTAGCAAGAGTCTGAACATTGGTGTATTTGCCTGCATCAACAAAAGCGCATCCCCCGTTGAAGTAAACGGTAAATTCACTGCCTTTATCTTCATCGCGGTGGACCCATTTCAAATTTGCAGCTCTGGACCCACTTTCAGATCCATAACGGAAAAGGCCTCCTCCATAAACAGAGCCTCTCGCTTCACCAGGAAAAAATCGGAGTTCCCTAGTATCTACAACTTCGAGTGGGTATCCTTTTTCAAAAGTAATCGAATTAGCCCCGTAGTATCCCCCTGCGCAAATTCCTAAATATTTGCCGCCTGCTGAGACGTAGTCATAGATTCGCTGATTAGCCAACCCTTTTAAGGCTTTTTGATAAAAAACGTCTCGACCCCCTGGAAATATTAATAGTGCTGTATCATCGATCCATGAATCCGTATTAAACAAATCTTTTTTGGAACGTTTTATTTCAAAGTTTTCTAAGCGTGGTTCATTTTTTAGCGAGTGCATTAGGTGTCTAAGGCCAATGGGACCAACACCTTCATCAGAGTATACAACAATTTTCTTCTTACGCATAACATTTACAAATAATGAGATAGAGTTACTTTATTAGAGAAAATGATCATAGAGTGACCAAAATTTTTATACAACATGAGTCTATCCATATCTCAAAGATAGTCAAATATTATTTATTCCAATCCCAGTAAATAAAGCTGAAAAGTTTCGTAAAATAGTGAGATGCAATGAAGATTGCTGTTTTACGAAACCCATATTGCTGTGAAATAATC
Organism: Chlamydiota bacterium; assembly: GCA_036164375.1. Taxonomy (GTDB): domain Bacteria; phylum Chlamydiota; class Chlamydiia; order Chlamydiales; family Criblamydiaceae; genus JAYZJO01. Next base: position 9,639 of record JAYZJO010000003.1, read on the forward strand.
CGTACAGCTCTTTGCTAAAAGAAACATAATAAGTTTTAATTGATTAGTTTTAGCAAAACAATATATAGTCCGTCTAAATCGGTAAATATATTTTTAATATATGAGGGGTATTATGTCAGTTACAAACGTCAATAGCTGTCCATTTGCACACCAACAAGAAGAGGGAACTGCCGCAGAAAACACGAGTGGAGCATCTCGAAAAGCCATCGAACTTGCTAGGGTTGTATTCAATTTAGTAAAAGACACCTGTCCTTATGCTGACAGCATATGTAGCACATCGGGAAAAATTGTTGACTGGGGAGTAAATTCCTATCGTTATCTCCAAGATGGTAGTGTTGAAAGTTTCAATCGAGTGATGAAAATTCCAGGAACAGAAAGTTACCGTCCCTATTGCTGGTTTCCGGTTGCTCATAGAGTAGGTATTCCTCTTCTGAATGAAGGAACTGTTGTAAACACTCAACAACTACTCTTAGTTTCTCACCCCACAATTATAAAAAAAATACTCCTCGAATTTCGCGATGGTTCCACCTTCTCAGGGGGCCCTGAATTTCAAATTCTAGGATCAATTATAGGAAATAATAACCCATTAACAGAGAAAAACATTTCTAAACAGCGCGCACAAAAATCTTGGGCACTTAACCACCTCTTTGGTCATAATAGTATCCGACAAAAAACAATAACATTTCTTGGAGAAGCTGAAAAGTTCATCTCTGAAAGACTCACGCCCAATCAGAATTATCATACGTTTAATATTACTAACATTCTTCCTGAGTATTCGATACAGGTTTCCAAAAAAATTATTTTTGGTACGGATAAAAAACTAGACGAAATTCCTGGAGCTCTAAGTACACTCGAACAGATTATTAGCGACTGTATCCTTTATAAGCCACAAGCTTTTGTGCCCGAAATGGTAGCCTTAAACAAAAAAATAAGCAAAGATAAGTTAACGCGAACCGTAAAAAAAATCATCGACCTTCCCGATAACCAAGATGGTTTAGTTTCACAAATGAAAAAGGAAGGTAAGTTCTCAAGTGAACAACTCAACCGAATGACGATGGTTAAAGAAAGCATTATTGATCAAGATGATAAAAAAAGAATCGTTTCTTCAATATACAGCTTAGTTACAAATCACACCTACCTTGGTCATTTTTTCGATATTGCAGAAAAAGAAAATCTAAATGTTAATCAACTAAGGCATCTATCCAATATGACGTCTTCAGAAAACCGAAGGCTGATTTTAGAAAACTTTGATTTTTACTTCACAACCCTTTCTGAAAATGATGAAATCAATAAATTTCTTCATATAGTTACTCTAATGCTAAAAGAAGAAAAAAAGAATAAGTTTGATCACGATCAAATTGAATCTATGATCAAAACAATTTTAGTGATTGGTTCCGGAACAACGAAAAGTACTTTAAACAGCGCATTTTACTGCTTATTAAAAAATCCCGAATATCAAGAAAGACTATATAATACTATCACTGCGTTAGACCTTCGCGTTCCTACAACTGAAGAATGGCAAAGAATTACTCGGCTAGAGTTAGCATCTGCAACAATAGAAGAGATCGACTTGATCAGAAATATACCTCTAAAGCAGCCTTACCCAGAAGAGGAAATACGTTCTCTTCATTCAAAAAAAATAGACTCACTCACAGCTAGTGAAGCCCAAAAAGTAGATACCTATAATCATTTCCTAACAACAAAAAAACTACTAGACAAAGAGGCTTCTGAACTTACTCCAGAGGAATTTGAAGAGTTGAAAAAACTAAAACTACAGTTCATCAACGAGGAAATTCACGAAAAACTCTTTAAATGCACAGACCTAGTTAATTTTTTCAACGAAGTGATGCGGATGCACACCCCTATTCCTGTTCAAGCAAGAACTGCGGTTGATGATATGGAAATACAGTATGATATGGAGGGAAAAAGTGAAGTTTTACAAATACCCAAAGGAACAACTGTGTACCTTACTGCCTATCAGGCAAATAATGATGAACAATATTGGGAAAACCCATTAGAATTTAATCCTTCACGATTCAATGACTCTAATGTAAGAAAAAACTTTTTCCCTTTTAGTCCTGGAAAAAATATGTGCATGGGACGTTTTCACGCTAATTCTGCGTTAATTTCATTAATTTATCATATCATTATGAAATACAAAATACTTCCCCCGATAACGCAAGATGGCGAAACAAAAGAGCAAACTTTTATTATGGATGATAGTTTTACATATAAATTTACAAAAGATTTATGGATTCGATTAGAGCCAAGAACTGTTTTGTAAGCATTTATACTGAATTAAATTGGAAATTACTAAAACTTATCACTTCAATTTGTATCTTTGTACAATTTAAGTCCTTTTTTTATGTCTACAATAATCAGGTATGTAGCTGGGACAACTAACAGAATAATAAAAGTTCCAAATAACACCCCAAATCCTAATGAAATCGCCATTGGGATAAGAAATCGCGCTTGCATAGACCGCTCAAAAATCATTGGTGACAATCCAAAAAATGTCGTCAAAGAAGTCAAAAGAATGGGACGAAAACGCAATACAGCGGCACTCATCAAAGCGTCAAAGGAAGTGACTGCACTCTTCCTTCGAATACGGTTAGTCGTGACGACCAATACAAGTGAGTCGTTTACAACAACACCGGTTAATGCTACCAAACCAAATATACTAATAATACTAAGCTCATACCCTAACAACATATGTCCTATAACGGCACCAACGGCACCAAAAGGGATACTTAACATCACAATAAAGGGTTGTATATAACTTTTGAAAGGGATTGCAAGCATCACATAAATCGCAACAAGAGCTACAAGAAATCCGACTCCCATTGCGTCAAGAGATTCTTTTTGAGCGCGTAGTTGTCCTTGCAGAGTGTATGTAAGACCTCGATATTTATTTTCAAGTTTGGGAATAACATTTTCTTGAATGTCTGCAACGATTTGATTGGCATTAGCAACAGACTCGTCAACATCACTCGTTATGGCCAGAACGCGACGACCATCAGCTCGCTTAATATCAGTATAAGCGCGGCCTGATTCCACATCGACTGCTTCAGAAAAAGGAATTTCTCCACCATTAGGTGTTAAGATAACAAGTTTTTCAATTATTTCGAGAGATTCCCTTTCTTTTTTGGGAAATTTAACAAGAACTTTAACCTCATCACGACCGCGTTGCTGCCGGAGTGCTTCTGCTCCATAAAACGCCGAACGTACCTGTCTTGCTAAGTCACCAGCTGTAAGCCCTAAGCTCCGAGCTGTTGGTTTAATTTTAAAACTAAGTTGAGGTTTACCTTTTGATACTCCATCATCGATTTCACTTACCCCTTTATATGTAGAAAGAGCTTCTGCCATTTCCCGAGCTGCAAATTCGAGTTCTTGTTCAGAAGGGTGGCTCAGCTCTATACTTATTGGCATACCTTCCCCTGACTGAATTGTAGCGTCGAAATTAATACTTTCTATACCTGGAATATCTCCAACTTTTTCTTTCCATTTTCTTGCAAATTCTACTCCGCTTATTTCTCTTAAATCAGAGGAAACTAAAAATACTTGAACGCCTACCAAATGAGCTCCACCGGCGACGGTGATACTATCTAATGCGGGCCCACCAGCACCTAAAGGGGAACCTATTTGACTATAGACTCCTTTTGCTATGCCACTTCCACCGTTTTCTTGAAGAACCTCATTTACGGCTTCGACTAACTTTTCCTGAACTTGACGAGATTGGCTTATTGGAACTCCAAATGGTAAAACGACTTGAGATGTAACTAAGTCTGAATCTACACGAGGTAAATAGCTAAAAGGTATAAATCCACTTAATACAAGTCCTAAAAAAACAATAAATATTCCAACAAACGAGCTTACGGTTATATAGCGGTGTTTAAGGGCTGCACGTAGCTGTTTTTTGAAGACTGTTTCTGTATATTTTTTAAACCACCGATCAACCCAACGGCTTGGCTGTCTCAGCTTTGCCATTAACTTCGATTCCCTGTGCTTTTTAGAAAGGTGGGCAGGTAGGATGTATAAAGACTCAACAAGTGATATTAAAAACACTGAAATAACAATCGATGGAATCTGTAAAAAAATCTTACCTGTAGATCCGGGAATAAAAAACAAAGGAAGAAAAGCTGCAATGTTTGTTAAGACTGAAAAGACAACAGGAACACTAATCTCGCGAGCACCGACAATAGAAGCCTTTAAATAAGACATCCCCTGTTCGCGCTTTTGATAAATATTTTCTCCAACAACAATAGCATCATCGACAATGATTCCCAGTGTAACGATAAACGCAAATAATGACACCATATTGATAGTGGCTCCTGTAAGAGGAATGAAAATAAACGAGCCAATAATAGAAACAGGAATACCTAGCGTCACCCAAAAAGCTAACCGCGGTTCTAAAAAAAGTGCTAGTAAGATCAATACGAGAAGGAGACCAATCTGTGCATTCTTCACTAATAAGTTGATTCTGTCTTTGTAAACTTCAGAACGATCATTCCAAGTAGCAATATCAACTCCCTCTGGGAGAGTGGTCTTGAACTTTTCTACAAAATCATTTACCTCTCCTGAAACCTCCAGAGGGGTTTGATCTCCAACTCTAAAAACATCAATTTTTATTGCTTTTTTACCGTTATAATACGACTCCTCGTCAGTCTCTGAAAAAGTATCACGTAGGTCTGCAATTTCCCCAAGAAGAACATTCGAGCCATTGGGATTAGTAATAATGGGAATATCAAAAAATTCACGAGCAAAATCCCGACGTTCTTGGGTTCTAAGGAGGACTTCTCCACTTGGAGTTTTAACTCCACCAGCAGGAATAGTTACAGCTGTTCTACGGATGATGTCGGCAATTTCTTCAAGAGTTAATTGATTGTTTCTTAGTTGTTCAAGAGCTACCTCTACGGCAATTTCATAATCAGGTACTGAAGTAACTTCTACGAGAGTAATTTTTGGAAGTTGAATAAGTTGATCGTGAATATTTTCAGCAAGTTGCCGAAGTGTTCGTGTATCTTGATCTCCATAAACGATCAACGAAATCACCTGTCTTCTTGGTTCGAGAAGCTGAACAATAGGCCTTTCTGCATCTTCTGGAAAAGACTTGATACTGTCTATACGGTTTTTTACATCTTGTAAAATTTTACTTGGGTCACTTCCTTGAAGGAGTTCCACTTGAACAATACCACGGTCTTCAACAGCGATACTCGTAACTCGTTTGACACCATCAAGTGAGAGAACCTCATCTTCAATCGATAACAAAATACCAAGCTCAACTTCAGACGGACTTGCTGCTGGATATATGACGGAAACTTGTACGATATCAAGTTCTACTTCAGGAAAGACTTCCTGCTTAATACGACTTGCAAAAATAATTCCACCAACAACAAAAATGAGCATACAGAGATTCGCTGTTACACGATTTCTTGCCATCCATGCTATTGGTCCTGTGGGACTATTCTTTAAGTCGTCTGTCCCATTACCCATAACTATTTGCCATTATTTTGAAAGACTTCAGAAAATTCTCGTAGTTCCATTCCTGGAATCGCTGCGGGTAAATTGCTGATAATCACTCGATCACCATCTTTTAGATTATCACCTCTGACAGTCACTGAATCTTTATCACCGGCAAGAACTTCCACTGTACGAATTTCTAACTTATTGTCATTGGATTTTATCCAAATTTTATTTTGTTCATGGATAGCTTTTCTAGGTAACTCAAAAGAGTTTTTTAATTGAGGTCCTAAAAACTGAACTTCAACATATGTACCTAGAAGTAATGGAACTTTTTGGCCACTACTAACATTGAGGTCTAGAGGATCCTCAATAACGATTAGCAATTGAACCATTCTTCCATTTGGATTAAGATCACCCAACAATCTAAGAACGTATCCTTCTCTTTTTATTTTATTGTTATCGCCTAGATCTTGGATAATAGTGACCGGTGTTTTCTCATCGACTCCAGTTGCTGGAACGTCGACAAGAGCTAGCTGTTCGTAAGGGATGCTTACTTGAACACGAAACTCATCAGTCGATACGAGAGTTGCTACTTGTGTTTGAGGCAAAATAAGCTGTCCGATCTCGACAAATTCTTCTAAAACTAAGGCGTTAAAAGGAGCTCGTAATAATGTCCTTTTTAAGTCGACCATTGATTTTTCGAAATTACTCTGCGCTGCTTGAAGAGCCGCTTCTTTTTCTCTCAAATGAGGAATACGAAGTGCAAGGTTTTTACCGATTCCCCCTTCTTTTAGAGATGTATCAAGAAGAGACCATTCCTTTTCAGCAACGACTTTTTTTCCTTTTTCAACGATTAAATCAAATTCAGCCTTTTCTACTTTTGCTCGGCTTTGCTCAACAGCTACGATATAATCGCGTGGATCTAATTTTAAAAGAATTTCGTTATTTTTAAGTATCCCCCCTGCATCGAGGTTTGGAGATTGTTCTATAATACGTCCTTTGACTTCTGCTTGTACTGTAAGTTTTCTATGAGGTTGAACTGTACCAAATGCTGATATTGTGAGCGGTGTATTTCTACGTTCGATTTCCACACTCTCAACTAACGATGCTTTAACTTGAGGTATAGACTTTTCTGGCGTTGGTTTTAAAAAATATAGGGTAAGAGAGGCTATTACAGCTGCTAAAACGATTCCTACGCCTATCCACGTCTGTGAATAATAACGGCGGGTTGATTTTCCAATTTTCATCAATTTATTCACAAATAACTCCAAAGTAACCTTCTCATTCGTTACACTCTATTTTACAATCTCTGTCAGAGCATCGTATTAGGCACGGTCCGCCTAATGCTCGATATAAATTCGCGCGACTAGTCAACATGTTCCGATGTTCCAAAATCATTCTTCTTTCAAGCCTTTGGAGAGACTGAATCGCGGATATTACAGTTAAATAATCATCAAGACCTGCTGCGTACCTTTGCCGAGCTTCATTCAAATTGAGTTGCGCTATAGTGATTTGCTTTTCCAGCTGCTGTAAAAGCTCAATTGATGCAGATTCATTAACAATTGCATCTTCAACTTCTCTAAGGGCAATTAAAAATTTCTGACCAAAGTTATCTAAACGTTCTTTTACGATTGCTTGTCGTCTATTCACTTCACAGCGACGTCGGCCCCCATCAATGATAGGAGTGACAAACCTTGCTGTTATTTTGAATATTTCTTGTTGAAAAATTTGACCAAGATCTTGAGTGCTTAAATCATAAGCTGTAGGTAAGGTGAGCTTGGGGTACATGTCAGCAACTGCTGCTGCCACTTCGTAATCTGCGCTCTTCACTTTATAATGCGCAGCTCGTAGATCGGGTCGCCGTGCTATCAAATCGGCAGGTGTACCCATATATGGAAACTCAGGCATTTGAATTTCAACAATACTATAGTCACTAACCAATTGTTCTTCTGGAGGAAGGCCCATCAACACGTTAAGCTGATGCTGCGCATTTTTCAATGCTGCGTGCACGGGAATCAAGGTTAGTCGTGTTTCTTCAAGTTGTAAACGTTGCTGAAAAACGCTTAATGCTGAAGACTCCCCTACCATAAACCTTAACTCTACAAGCTCTAAAAGGGTCTCACTCACTTCGATTTGGTGATGAATCAACTCCAGAAGAGCTTTTTGCTCATAAATCGTAAACCATAGATTCACAACAGAGCCTGTTAAAAAAAGAGCTGTTGCTTCTAGGTCTTCATAAGTTGCATAATAATTCAAATCAGCAGCTTGAACTCTAGAGTCGATACGTCTCCAAAGGTCGACTTCATAAGACAACGTTGGTGCAACTAAATAGGTTGCGAAGGATGTATCTGTACTGCTGAGGCGCTTTACTTCGCTTGTATACGCAGCGCTGGTTGTTAAGTCGAGGTTTGGAATAAAATCCGAACTCACAATACAAGCTGATGCACGCGCTTGATGGAGTCGGCTCCAGGCTTGTTTAACATCCAAGTTATTTTCTAGAGCTTGGCTGACAACATAGTTCAACTCAGGTTCATTAAACTCTTTCCACCACTCAGAGATTTTACCGTTTCCACCTTCTCCTACCAGAAACTCCGAAGGGATTTCTACTGCTGGTCGATTAAAGTTATGTACTCGATGAACTTTACATCCTGTTAAAGAAAGAAAGAAAAGTAGAGTACTAAGCACTAGAGCTATACGTACACTAATTTTCACCATAGATACACCCACAAAAAGTATGATAAAATAAATTACATATATAAATTACAAATGCTTAATAAGCAAGTACACTATTTCGTAAATAGACTTGAACCTTGCCTGTGAATGGGATCGCTGATCCAGTATATCTAGAAACTATAAATAGATAGATTTTAAAAATTGGTTTATTGCTGTCAATGTTAATCTCTTGACCATAAAGTAAGCGGTATCTATAGTCTGCGCTTTTAGAATGTAAAGGAGATTTTATAAATGCCCTACGATCCAGCATCCCTTCAAAATAAAAGCTTAGAGTATTCTGACTTTCAACCCTTAAAATTCAATTACCATATAGCTGAAGTGTGTGAGCTAACTGCGGAAAACAGTCATACTTCAGAGAATGAGTATTTCTATTTTTTAGATGAAAGCTCCGGAAAAAATCATGCTAACGACTCTATCTCTTCTCTCAAGATAAAAGTTAAAAAAAAATCAAAGGTGAGCAAAATCGCTGCTTTATTTTTTTGCTGCATGAGTACGCCAAAAAAAGAAAGTCAATTCTTTTAACGACTCCCAGCGCTCATTTACTACCTAATACCAATAAGGAATAATTGCTGTTATTCTTATATGGCTTCATCACTGAAAAATTCGAGGCTAAGAACACTTATCGCGCAATTTCCAATTTAATTCAGTATAAAACCCATTTTGAAATTCTAGGCGAAATACCCTACATAAGTAAGATAAATTCCAAGCATAAGTGTAACTATTGAAATATAAACAAAATAACTACCATCTGTCATTTTACTAGCCCACGATGATGCTGTACTTGGGAAAAATAAATGCATGATTCCTTTAAAAAATGTCATGTAACCAAATACTGTAATCACTATTTTCCAATTGGGTTCCCACACAGAATGGGAAACCATCAATAATATCCCAATCATTAGACTCATTATGCCACCTAACATGACTACAGCGTTGTTATCAAAGTAATCATTAATGACATAGCGCATAGTGTTGTGCTTGAAAGCATACAATAAACCACTTACGATTAAATAAATCCCAAAAACTTTTGCCAAAAATATTGAAATGTCCATACCTTACCTCTTACGTTTCGTTAACCACTTTTTCTAGTAAATTAAATTCTTTATAATCACCAGCTTTCATTTCAAAAATATCATTATGGAACCCTATTTTTATAGGATTTACGATGCTTCTTTGTATGGAAAGCTTGAGTTTTTCTTGTGTGAGTTCCACTTCTATAGAGTGACCTCTGTAATGTAATCGCATATGTAAGTAGTTGAGAACTTCCGGTAAATGAGGTTTAAACCACAATACATCATTACGAGTCTCTATTCCGGTATAACAGCGCTGAATAATATCAACAGTTCCTGCCATCGCTCCCAAATGAATCCCCTCAGGAGTTGTTCCTCCTTGAATATCAGCAACGTCACTTTCTAAAGCTTGGATAAAAAGATTCCACGATTCAGCACGCATCATTCTCATAATCACCCATGAATGTACGACTCTACTAAGGGTAGAACCATGAGATGTTCTTGTCATGTAGTACTCGACATTTTTCTGAATCATCTCTTTGTCAAATGGGTAGTCTAATTTTTCGAAGAGTTGGGCAAGTTCTTCATAAGAAAAGAGGTATAAAAGCATCAGGACATCAGCTTGTTTCGATAGTTTATAGTTGTTAGCCGAATCACCTTCAGACTCTAGAATTCTATCGAGACGTTGGATATCTCCATATTTTTTTCTATATCCATCCCAGTCAAATTCCTTTAAATTCTCGTAACCTTCAAACTGGCTGATAATACCGTTTTCATGAAAACAAATACGCATCTTTTGACTGATATCATGCCAACTCGAAATTTCATTTTGTTGTATATTTAACATTTCACAAAGCTCTTGCCTGTGATTTTCAGGTAAAATTTCAAGTGTTTCAATAGCTCTCATAATCACCCATACCGCCATCAAATTGGTGTATGCGTTATTATTGATCCCAGGGGTCTCTGTATTTGGATACGCATCGTGATATTCATCAGGGCCCATCACTCCTTTAATTTCGTAACGATCGATGTCCTGATTATATGCAGAAATACTTGCCCAGAACCGAGCAATTTCAAGAATCATTTCTGCACCGTAGGAGTACAGAAAATCAAAATTCCCTGTAGCTTCATAATAACGCCACACACTGTAAGCAATAGCTACATTGACATGACGTTGAATACTTGAATTATCTGGGTGCCATCGACCTGATTTCGGATTTAAGTGAAGAAGTTGACTTTCTTCACGACCATTACTACCACTTTGCCATGGGTACATGGCGCCCTCAAACCCTTCTTCTTTAGCTCTTTTACGAGCTTCATTTAAGCGACGGTAACGGTATTTGAGTAAAGCTTGTGTAATTTCGGGCATTCTTAAATTTAAGATTGGAAAAATAAAAATTTCATCCCAAAAAATATGCCCACGATAAGCTTCACCATGCCAACCTCTTGCTGGAACGCCCACATCAAGGTCTAGAGTATTGATGGAAACGGTCTGGATTAAATGAAACAAATGTATTCTTAAAATTAAAAGAGGATGTTTTTCTAGCTCACTAGATTCCATTTCGATATCTATGTTAAATCGATGCCATAGGGCATCCATTGCATGAATATGGCTAGAGAGTAGTTCGTCAAAAGAAGGAGCATTGATAATTGCATTCTTTGCTTCCAAATAGCATTCAGTACAAGAATGATCTTTTGAGGTGTAAAATGAGACGGTTTTTTCTATCTTTAAAGGATTTCCTTTTTCAACGTTGACAACGAAATGTTGAGCAACATAGCCCTCTTTAGTGATGTTTTTTTCAGGTATTGTTCGAGAACTCTCGCGATATAAAACTTTTGTTCGAGCCCCTTGAGACACTCGAATATCGGATTGAGAAGTTTTTATTTCAAGGAGCATGTTTCCATCATCTTCCCCACCTTCTCTCACTGGATCTAAATGACTATGGCTAAGATCCCTGTATCTTGCCACGCCCAAATTTTCGACTGTACCATCGAGAGCGGAACAAATTTCGACTTTTCCTGACCAATCGATAGGCTGAAGTTCCCACTGAATAGCCGCCAAGTGTGCTAGTTGCATATGGATGAAACGCTCTTCATGAAGTACACTGGTTCTATTATGGGCATCGCGAAATTTAATTTTTCGTTGTAATACCCCTTTTTTCAAATCAAGTTCTTGACGATAAGATAGTATTTTTACGGCACTAAGACTAAACCACTCACCATCATCAATTTTATAGTTGAGACAGAGCCAGTTTGGCATATTGACAAGGTCTTCATTTTCAATAATCCTTCCTAGAACTTCTGTTTCAAGTCGATTATATCCACCAGCTAAATAAGTGCCTGGGTAGTGTATATTATCGGCTTTAGCTTCACAGCCAGCCCCTCTAGTTGCAAAATATCCGTTTCCTAATGTACAAAGTGTTTCTCGTAAGCCCTCTTGCTCGGGAATGAAATCATTATAAACTAATGACCAATTAGAATGATTTTCTTTATCCAAAATTTCCCTCATTAGCTAATAATTGTAAAAATTTCTGCACAGCACTTGGATCCTTTAAAGTATATTTAGCAAAGGTAGACTTGGGAACGTCCTGCACCGCAACGCCGACACCTTTATTAATTAACACTTTAAAAGCATCTTCATCCGTAACATCGTCACCGATATAAAATGGAATAACTGCTTCCCGATCAAGTTGCAAACATGAAAGTAGCCATAGTAATGCCTTGCCTTTGTTCCAGTTGATTTTTGGTAGCAACTCAATAACTTTCTTCCCTGTCGTTTGTCTTAAATTCGTATGTTTATGATGCACTTCTTCAACGATTTTTTTAAATTCATTAACAAGCCCTTTATCCACTAATCTATAGTGAGCTGCGACCCCATATTTTTTTCGCTCAATCAAAGCTCCATCAATGTGACTCAGTCTATCCCTTAGTTCTTTTTCAGCCTCATTGATTGAGGAGACAAAACTTTCAGCCTCATTATTTTGAAAATTCTCTCGCCCAGGTCCCCGAATATCGTTACCATGACTCCCTGCATAAAATATTCCATCAAGACCTACTAAATTTTGCACATCTAAGCAGTCGCGCCCACTAATGATAGCTACCGTATGGACATCTATAAGATTTTGTAACGTTTCTCGCATTTCTTCAGAAAGTATTGCTAAGTCGGGTCGACTGACTATCGGTGTCATCGTTCCGTCATAGTCGAGAAATACTGCTACTTGCTTACCTTTAATAAGCTGTTTAATTTCTTTAATGGAATCAATTGCATCTTTTTTTGCTTTTGCGGGGACAACTGAAACTTCGGCTAAATCTTTAACGACAACATCTGCACCGTGATTTAATAATTCTTGCTCTTGATCGACTCTGTCGACACCTATCACTAGCGCAAAATTTCCACTGCTGCCAGCTTGTACACCTGAGATTGCATCTTCAACAACAATACTATAAGAAGGTTCCACGCCTAACTGACTTGCTGCCTCTAAAAAAATATCGGGCGCAGGTTTCCCTGTAATCTGATGAGCCTCAGAATATTCACCGTCAATTCGCACTTCAAATAGATCCAAAACTCCGGCTCCACTGAGTACGTGCTTGCAGTTTTTACTAGAAGAAATAATCCCAACTTTTATTCCATTAGCTTTTAAATCTTTGATCAATTGCACTGTAGATTGGAAGGGCTCAATCCCATTTTTTTCAAGATACTCTAAGAAGTAGCCATTCTTTTTTTTCCCCATTCCATAAATGGTTTGCTTCTCTCCTCCATCGTCGACAGATCCCATCGGTAATTCTATGGAACGAGACTCAAGAAAACTACGGATTCCATCAAACCGCGGCTTACCATCAACGTACATATTGTAATCTTTGTCAGAGTCAAAAGGAACAAACGGAATTTGATTTTCTTCAGAATAGTTTTTAAGAAAGTCATCGAACATCATTTTCCACGCAATTGCGTGTACTTCTGCTGTTTGAGTGACGACCCCGTCCATATCGAATATGACAGCATGAATTTTATCTGGATAAATTTTTACTTTTGATGAAGACATTAACCCCATATTTCCCATACTAATTTAGTACCCTTTAGTTTAAAACCATAACCCCACTAAAGTAATGAGTGTTACACAACATAATATTCCACTTATTAAAACAAGCAACCAAACAGGCGCTCCTGAAACATGAGAGCTGACTAACCTTACCCCGACATGTTGGTAACGCCACGCAGCAAGATAAAAACACGCTGTACTCAATGATAGTAAAGATATAGAAACGATTCGTATTAGATTTATTGGAATAACTGATCCATCTCCGAGAAACTTCTCTATTCCAAGCCCTGCAGCCAGAGCAGTCAACCCCGTTCGTAGCCAAGCAGCATACGTCCGCTCATTCGCTAAAACAGAGGTTCGTTCTGAACTTTCTCTTTTACTGGTAATGTGATCTTTATCATCCATAATTTAGCTCGTAAACATTACTAAATGCAAACTAACAATTTTAATCTTGGCATGCAACCCCTTTTTTAAACTTTCACTGAATGTTATTCTCTAGCTTTAAATTCGCGGGACTTAATATACTCGATCTTCATCACCTTGCGGCCATGGCGGAATTGGTAGACGCGCTAGGTTCAGGTCCTAGTCGGGGAAACCCGGTGGATGTTCGAGTCATCTTGGCCGCAATTACAGATCTCTAAACTTAGTAGAATTATGCAAGTCGCTATTATTGCCAATGGAAGCATCCTAAACTACCCTAAAACCAAAGAACGTCTTACTAATTTTGACCGCATTATCGCTGCTGATGGGGGCCTTCTTCACTGTAAAAGTATGGCTGTGATGCCTGATCTGGTAATTGGGGATATGGACTCGATTTCTGAAGAGGAACTTCTAATTTATTCTAATTGCGAAAAGGTTACCTTCCCAAAAGATAAAGATAAAACTGACCTAGAGCTCGCTGTAGAAAAAGCACTTAAAGATGGGACTAATTCCATAACTCTATTTGGAGCTTTGGGGCGCCGTATTGATCATAGTATAAGTAATTTACAATTATTATGTCGCCACCCTGAAATCATCACTATCGAATCGCAATATGAAACAATTCACGCGATAGCAAACACTCAAATAATACGTACCTCAAAAAATCAGACCGTTTCCTTATTTTCGATCAGTGCAAATGGGTGCACTATTACAACCAAAGGGCTAAAGTGGGACGTCGAAAACACTCAATTAAATGAAAGATTTATGAGCATCTCAAATGTTTGTCCTGAAGGAAAATTTGAAATCATAGTACATGATGGGATAGCACTTTGCTCCCTCTGCTCCTAATTACGTAATTTTATAGTGACTGGTACTAGTTGGGGAGATAATGTCACGAAATGGAATAATCCTTTAAAAGTATTTGAATATGAGTTATTTTATAGCTAGAATAAAGGAATTATTACATCACCCAAGCTATTATGTTTAAGTACAATATAAAAAAAATTCGAAACTTCTCCATTATCGCTCATATCGACCATGGTAAGTCTACTATTGCTGACCGTCTTTTGGAAACCACACAAACCGTTTCCCAAAGAGAAATGAAAGAACAACTGCTCGACGATATGGAGCTAGAACGCGAACGTGGTATTACCATTAAAGCCCACCCTGTAACCATGTATTACAAAGCAGCGGATGGCGAAATTTATCAAATAAATTTTATTGACACTCCAGGCCACGTCGATTTTTCTTATGAAGTTTCACGCTCACTCTCTGCATGTGAAGGTGCCCTTCTCGTCGTCGATGCTGCACAAGGAGTTCAAGCTCAAACGATGGCTAATGTACACCTTGCCATCGAGCGAGACCTTGAAATTATCCCTGTCTTAAATAAAATCGATCTTCCAGCTGCAGACCCCGACGAAGCAATTCATCAAATTGAAGACTTTATTGGACTAGAAGCTAAAAACGCTGTGCGTTGCTCAGCAAAAACAGGGAAAGGGATAGAAGAAATCCTCGAACACATTATTCGCGACTTCCCCTGTCCAAAAGAACCTGAAGATGAAAAACTTCGAGCTCTCGTCTTCGACTCTCACTATGACAACTATAGAGGGGTAATGGTATACATCCGTGTCATCAGTGGAGAGATAAAGAAAAAGTCACTCATCAAAATGATGGCAACAGATAAAAATTATGAAGTTTTAGAGGTTGGTATATTTGCACCTCAAGAGACACCTGTCGAAAGCTTAAAGCCTGGCGAAGTTGGTTATATCATTGCTAATATGAAAAAAACTGCAGACGTAAAAATTGGCGATACGATCACTCACCAAAAAACACCTGCCTCAAAGCCATTACCCGGATTTAAAAACATCAAGCCGGTAGTATTTGCGGGAATCTACCCAGTCGACTCCCCCGACTTTGAAGACTTACGAGATGCTTTGGAAAAACTACAATTAAACGATTCTGCACTCCATATAGAGCAAGAAAGCAGTCTAGCTTTAGGTTTTGGATTCCGCTGCGGATTTTTGGGTCTACTTCACCTCGAAATAACCTTTGAGAGGTTGCAAAGAGAGTTTGACTTAGATATCATTTCCACATCTCCAAGCGTAATCTATAAATGTATGTTGGGTGATGGATCAGTTACAGAGATTGAAAGTCCTGCTCACTTCCCTGATCCTGCAACCATAGAAATAATTGAAGAGCCTTGGGTTGTTTCTCATATTATGATCCCCAACGACTATCTTGGGGCGGTCATGAGCCTTGCCAAAGATAAGCGCGGTCATCTTGATAATACAGAAACATTAGACTCTAGACGTTTAATGCTCACCTACAAGTTCCCTCTGAATGAAATCATTACCGATTTTAATGACAAATTAAAGTCTGTCACAAAAGGGTACGGCTCATTTGATTACGAGATTAACAATTATGAAGCTAGCGACATTGTCAAACTTGAAATTCGTGTAAACGACGAACCTGTCGATGCGTTTTCATGTTTAGTACACCGTAGTAAAGCTCAATCCAAAGGTCGAGCAATTTGCGCAAAGCTTAAAGATGTCATTCCAAGACAACTTTTTAAAGTGCCCATCCAAGCCGCTATCGGCGGAAAAATTATAGCTAGAGAAACAATTAGTGCCCTCGCAAAAAATGTGACAGCAAAATGTTACGGTGGCGATATCTCTAGAAAACGTAAGCTATGGGAAAAGCAAAAAAAGGGTAAGAAACGTATGAAGGAAATTGGAAAAGTCAATATTCCGCAAAATGCCTTCATGGATGTACTTAAAGCCGAAGAGTAGAAAACATTTATAAACTGACACTTTATCCAATTTGAACCTTACAACCTGATTGCCATTCAAAGGCATCAAATTAAGGCTGTTCATAATAACGTAACTTGTCAGTACTACCCCATCTATACATGCAGATTAATAACACCGTCTGAACTATAGCGGGAATTCGTATGTAAAAAATAAACACCATTTTTTAGCAATTGGAACTACTATCAAGAGAAATAAAATAGCTCTTCACATGCAGAAAAAAATGTGCTACCATCAGCTCTTCATAATAATTAAAAATTCATCGTTATAATTTAACAGGTGAGCAATGGAGTATTCATGCCAGGCGTTATCGTAGTAGGAACTCAATGGGGTGACGAAGGTAAGGGAAAAATCATCGACCTTCTAACTACTCAAGCTAAGCATATTGTCAGAGCACAAGGCGGAAACAATGCTGGCCATACTATAAAATTTGATGGTCAAGAGTTTAAGCTACACCTTATTCCTTCTGGCATTCTTCAGTCACATACCACATGCTATATTGGTGCTGGGACGGTGATCGATCCAAAAGTATTAATTCAAGAAATTCAAGGAATTGAAGATCGAGGAATCAGAACCAAAAATCGACTATGGATTTCACCTGCAGCTCATATTATTTTCCCTTACCACTGCACTTTGGATCGACTCCTTGAAGATAAAAAGGGTGAACGTCGCATAGGCACAACAGGTAGAGGTATCGGCCCTTGTTACGTCGACAAAGCGAATCGCTTGGGAATTCGTATTGGCGAACTTACCGATAAAAATCTGTTCCCTCGATTACTAAGTAGCGTGCTAGAACTTAAAAATGAAGAACTTCAAAAACTATATGGTGAAGATCCGATCAGTTATCAACCACTCCTCAAAGAATATACTTCCTATGCCGAAACTCTCAACCAATACGTTGCCCCCGTAGAGTCAATGATACACAATGCGCTTGCCAATCATGAAAACACCCTCTTAGAAGGAGCACAAGGAACGTTTCTTGATGGCACTCATGGGACTTACCCCTTTGTCACCTCCTCAAACACTCTAGCTGGAGGAATCGCCGTTGGCGCAGGCGTTGGACCCAGCCATATCCATCATACTATCGGCGTGATAAAAGCATATACAACACGCGTAGGAAACGGACCTTTACCATCAGAAATTCCTGAAGATGAATCTTTTCTAGAACATCAAAAAGCTCGTGAATTTGGGACCACAACAGGACGAAAACGTCGTATAGGATGGTTCGATGCTATGATCGCTAAAACTGCCGTAAATCTAAACGGCCTTGACTCTCTAGCTCTAACGAAACTTGACATCCTCGATACACTTGATGAAATAAAAATTTGCATTGGTTACAAAATCGATGGAATAGAAATTCATAACTTCCCCTACCTTGCCGATGAGCTCGAAAGAGTTGAAGCCATTTATGAAGTTTTACCTGGATGGCGGTCCCCAACGACCAACTTAACCTCCATCGAGGATTTACCAAAAAACGCTCTTCGCTACCTAGAACGAATTCAGCAGCTATGTGGAATTCCAATAAGTATTCTATCCTTTGGCCCAGAAAGAGAAAAAACTTTACTTATCCAAGATATTTTTGAAAACAAAGGAGTGTTTGCATGAATCAAACGACGCCCGCTTTAGACGAGTTCTTAATCGACATCCCACAGCCAAACAAAACACCTAATACATACTACACAAAAGAAGAACTTAGTGCGTTAAATCCTTCTCATGTACCAGAACATATCGCTATTATCCCTGATGGAAATCGCCGCTGGGCAAATAGGCATGAAACAACTACTTCGAGCGGTCATGAGCACGGCGCTGATATTATCATCGACATCGTCAAAGCAGCAAAAGAAATCGGAGTAAAAACAATAACATTTTATGTTTTCTCTACTGAAAATTGGCTGCGCCCTCAAGAAGAAGTTGATGCTTTTATGTGGCTACTTGAAACATACCTTACAGAACAAACAGAAACCATGATCGATGGTGGCATACGCCTGCATACAATAGGCGATCAAAGCAAACTCTCACCCTCGTTAACTGCAACTATCAACAAAACAAAAATATCTACAGCAAAATGTAATGAAGTTGACCTGATCTTGGCAATCAACTATGGTGGACGTGATGAAATAACAAGAGCATTTAAACGGATGTTGGCAGACACCGAGAAAGGCATTCTAGATAAAGAATCGATCACGGAAGCTACCGTTAACCGATACCTTGATACTTCAGGTTGGAAAGATCCTGACCTACTTATTAGAACAAGCGGCGAAGAACGGATTAGCAACTTTCTCATTTGGCAGGTTTCATACTCTGAAATACAAAGTGTAGAAGTGCTTTGGCCTGACTTTACCCCTCAACATCTTTACCGTGCTGTAAAAGACTACCAAATTAGAGAGCGAAGACTCGGAAATTAGACTTAAAGGTTATTTATGATTTTAAACAACATGAGCAATATGAAACAACGGCTTACCATAAGTCTATTTGGAATAACCATTCTTCTCTTTTCGATATGTTATTCTCACAATCCTCTATTCCGACCAATCTTCACACTTATTACCGCTGGTGTCATATGCTTTGCACAGTGGGAGTACTACCATATTGCGCACGGAAAAGGGTACACTCCATTAACGACACTTGGAATCATTGGCTCGATAGCGTACGTTTTCGCTAATTTTTTTGGAGTCCAATATCCTGTCGTTTCTATTCTACCACAAATTGTCTTGTGGATAACACTTATCACAGCTTTTTCTTACTATTTTATTAAAGGAAGTGACCCCTTCAATAATCTGGCTATTACCATTTTTGGTATTATCTACCTAACAATTCCTTTATCACTCGTATTAAATATCACCTATTACTTTCCTGATGACCAACCGCAAGATGGTCGGTGGTGGTTGTTTTACTTATTGCTCATCACGAAAATAACCGATACCGGAGCATATTTTATTGGTAAAAAATGGGGTGTTTCAAAGATGGTTCCCTACATTAGCCCAAAAAAGTCCTGGGAAGGAGCGGCGGGAGGCCTCGTAACGGCTATTCTAACCAGTCTAGTGTTCTATTATACAGTTGGCACTACTTTCGAAACCCCTCCAATTACTTTAACATATTTTGGGAGTGTATGGATAGCCGCGTCAATTAGCTTACTTGCTCAATTTGGCGACCTTGCGGAATCCTTACTTAAACGTGATGTTGGAGTAAAAGACAGTAGCCAACTTCCAGGCTTGGGTGGTTTCCTCGATGTGGTAGACTCCATCATCTTTACCTGTCCCTTCCTATATTTTGTTTTAAAATTGACATACTAAAAGAGGTAATATGATCATCACAATTGATGGCCCAGTGGCTACAGGAAAAAGTACAATAGCAAAAAAGCTTGCTCATGAAATAGGATTTATCTACTTAAATACAGGAGCCATGTATCGTGGTCTTACTTATGGACTCCTCAAAGATAATATTGATTTGGACGATACCGAAGCGATTCAATCTTTTCTAAAAAATTTTACTTTCGATATCAAAGTTAAAAATGGCGAAAGACGCTATTTTGTCGGAAAAGATGATGCAACGGATGCTATAAGTAGCACCTCTGTTACCTCAAATGTGTCAAAAGTCTCTGCTCTCGACTTTGTTCGCAAACAACTCGTTACTCTTCAAAGAGAAGTTTCCGAAGGGGTAAATGCTGTTGTGGAGGGCAGAGATATGGGAACTGTGGTTTTCCCAAATGCTGAACTAAAAATATTTCTTACCGGGAATACTGAAGTTAGAGCCAGACGAAGATATAATGAACTGAAAAAGAAATATCCTGAAGAGTTTGCTAATTTGACTCTCGAAGAGACGATTAAAAGCATTGATGAGCGAGATCATTACGATACAACACGCGAAATATCGCCACTTCGACAAGCAGAAGATGCCTATATAGTCGATACATCACACTTGTCAATTGATGAAGTAGTAAGTCAAATATTAGAATACAAAGAAAAAACATTAGATTAAACAAATAAACATGTTTTAATAATTAACTTGATCTTTATTTAATATAAATGTTATTATATATTTTTAATAAAAACTAACGATATATTAAAATGACTAAAATCAACCTGCTAAACAAAACTAATTTGAATGAAAGTTCAACTATCCCTCTAAAAGGAGAGTTAAAAACCTATTCTTCATCAAGTATTCGTTCTTCTATTGAAATAATCTCCCCTACAAAAACATCCATATTAAATAAATTATTTCAAAAAATCGTAAATCCATTTGGATACGTAATCACTCATAAATAAGAATTATATTACATTTTTTAAGACAGTCTCCCTTCATTAAAAAAAATATTTTTCCAATCTTATTCACATCTTTACTAAACATAAAAAATACAAAAATATTGAACTGATACGATTAGCTAATTACAAATTACTAACTATAGGCAGTTTAATGGATAGTAAAATATTTTTAATTAACTATTTTTCCAAAAATTGGAACATCCACTCCAAATTTCAAAAGATCTATTTTAAAACTCAACAAAACAAGAGACTCTTTTTAAACCAAAAAATCAACCATTTATTTAACTATTTCATCCAAAAAAATTTTCTAGCTAACAAAGTCATAAAAAACCACTTATACTCATCCTCAAAACCGATTATCTCCCCTACGCTAACGAAAACTTCAGAACCTTCCATCCACTCTAACCATCAAGTGACTCCCATCGATGTGACAGAAGAAACGCGCCATATCGAAGCGCCAAATGGCTGGAAAATATATCCCGATACAACTGCAAAACCACGGGAATTTGATTACGTTAAACCAAAGGTCGACCTGAGTTTCCTTGGAAGTGAGGATTCTAACTTAAAAGAAAAAGTGGAGAAGCGCTGCCTTGAAAAGATGCGTGCATCGATGAAAGCGCTCGATCCTTCTCTCGTAGACGGCATCAAGGGGCTTATGAAGGAGGGATCTCTACCAAGAGCTGAAAAAACTCTCAACAATTTCTGTAATCGGGTTATGGATACCTATGAAGCATACGTAGAAGTACAAATGGAAGAGAACACTCCTGAAATACCTCTTGAAATAGGCTTTATTAAAGCGTCCGGATTTACTCACGATGAGATTCTTGACTTAGAAGAGCCCTGTAAATGGTATGATGACCTCGCCAATAAATATAAGTCAGACCTCGTTGCAGCAGGTGTCCATGAAAAAGATACCCAACATCTTGTAGAGTATGTCGCTTCAAAATCATATAAATGGTCAAACCCCAAAAGCAACGAAGACAACACAAATGAATTAGAAAAAAATATTTATAGTTTGTTACACAAAAATAATAGTGAAGCAAAATTTTCCGGTACAATCGAAAGTTTATCAAAACAGTTCAGTCAAGTATTAAATACAAACAAAGATAATTTAAAAATAATTAAAGATTTTGACCGAAGAATCGCTTTTGCAAAGCCCCTTATGAAGCAAAGTGAGAAAGAGGAAATGAAAACTCTAATTGCTGATACAAACTTTAAGCAGTTCTCAACCGCATTTAGTAAGGATGCGAAGCATCGCCTTATCCAAGAACTTCGTCAAAGATTTGAATGGCAAGAAGGCGAACCTGGATATATAGGCTCACCATTAAAACTCCTAAATACCGTACGTGGTGATCATGATGCAGAATCTACAGACTCTAATTTTAGAGCAAAATTGTTTTTCATTTATGGTTCAAAGAATATGATCAATGAAGTTGCCAGATCTGAATCTCTTGTACAAAAAATTAACACCAAACTCTCTGAAAAAGGAAAAGGATGGCAACTTGACGAGGAGCTCACAAAGGTGCAGCGCGAGAAATCTGCGAAAGATCCCATTTACAGACTAGGAACCTATGCAAAAGAAAACCATATTAAATCTGCAGGTAGCCAAGGTACCATAAATAACCTTCGACGAAGACCCACACTTCAAGAGGCTGAAGAAGCCAAGCTAAAAGACGAAAATAAAACATTTGCTGATTACGAGAGGATTGCTAAAGGTGAAAATGTACTGAAAGATGATCATATGCATAGATTTCGCTTTCCTCTTTACCCTGCAGAAGAAATGTTATTCTTTGGTACAGAAAGTCAGTTTGACAGCCGAGAAATGAAAAGTCGTGAAACCCTATTGTCCGAATTTGGAGAACGCGATTTAGAAAAAAATGGAAAAGCAGATACACATTTTGGTGAGTCATATCTAGACTACAAAAAACGAACTACGCAAAACCCTTGGAATACAGGGAAACACCTATGGAAAACGACTACAAAAAATGAGTGCGGTTCCCCTTATTTAGATGCTGTAGAAGATTTAGGATTACCTACTCTAACAAGTATATCAGGGAGTACTGATCAAACACTGACAATGGCCGGCGCTGTGGGAGTGAACTCAATTGAAGAGCTAAGTGACCTTAGAGGATTGTACATTCCCTGGATGACTGCACATCAAGACCACACAGCCCACGAGATTATGACAGCTGCTAAATCGTTTAACGTCCCTTATACTCCAAGCCCCGATTACTACAAACAAATATTCCCTCAACTAAACGAACAACTTATTCCAAAGCTCGAAGAGTCTCAAAGAAAAAAAGGATTCGAGCTTCCTGACTATTACCTTTCTTCTGAGTACGCTAAAACCGTTGCTGCAGAAGAAAGAAATAAACAAAATGAGAATGTTCAAAAATTAATGAAATCCAATCAGTTAATGCTTCATGGTGCAAGAAGCTATAGAACGAGCTACTCACTTGAAGATCCTTTTGGTGACAATAAATTCAAACGGTCTACAAATTTTCTAACTGATATTAATATCAGTAAAGTCAATAAAGAGCGGAAAAAGAAAGATAACTCTACAGAAAATAAATATAAATATGATCTTGACTACAACGAAAAAATTTTTAAGCCTCACCAACGTTCCAAGTTGTATAAAGGATCGAAAAAAAGATCTCTATCCTTAGTCCCACCTACCGGAAAAATCATTCCTTACGTTCCACACGACCAGCCAAGCCTTAATCGAGTTGGCCTTCTTTTTGATCGAAATGAATGTCAAGTTAAAGAGGATAAATTCGTCTACGAATATGATGCTCACGTCGATACAAACTCATTTTGGAAAAAAGAGTATACGGAAAGACAAGTCAATTCGAGTGAATTTAATAACCGCTTAAAAAATGATGCAAAAAAGGCAATTGCTTTCAGCAAAAATAAAGCTCATCACATTACGATGGATAACCTCATTAAGAAAAATAAAAAAAATGCTGATGTTTTTATGCCATTTAACGAAATCAACGGGTCAATTCACAACAAAGGGATTGTAGGAGTTTATACCTTCTCACGAGGACTTCCTACCTACACAAATAGAATAAAACAATTTGATGAAGTTAACGATCAAATGGACTGGGGACCACTCGAGCACGAGACGGTTGCTGAGCACCGCAAAAATAAAGACTATGATTTATATATGCGTCTCATGGGTGTTGGAAAGCGATTAGCTGTAATCGATAAATTTGGAAAAGATGTGCCTCTATATGAAATTAATGAAACAACTAATACAGGAATGGCGTTGATTTCTCATGAGCAGCAAATTGAAATGATAAAGGAAGTTCTGGAAAACAAAAATAATGAACTTACAAGAATTGCTAAAATGGTTAAGCATCAAAGTGAAACTTTAAAAGATTTAAAAAAGATAAAAAAATCTATTCAAATGACTCTTAAAGTCTACTTAAAGAAACTACAGCCGCAAACTTAAGAGGGATATACTCCCTCTTTTCACTTAGACTGGAAATTAAACTAGACAACACAAAGCCTTTTATCATCTAAGACTACGCATTATATGTCCCAGCACTGACCTTACCACCCGTTCCTGACCAGTCAGTATGAAAAAATTCTCCGCGAGGTTTATCAACTCGTTCGTAAGTGTGAGCTCCAAAAAAGTCGCGCTGCGCTTGCAGTAAATTTGCCGGTAGACGTTCAGATCGGTAACCGTCATAATATGCCAAAGCTGTACTAAAGCATGGTGTAGGTATCCCCATGAGGGCAGCTGTAGCTACGACTTTACGCCAACCTTCCTGACATCTTTCGATTTCTCCACGGAAATAGTCATCCAGTAATAAGTTTTTAATTTCCGAATTTTTGTCATAGGCTTCTTTAATTTTCCCTAAGAAGGCGCTACGTATAATACATCCCCCTCTCCACATAAGGGCAACACCACCATAGTTAAGATCCCAATTAAACTCTGCTGCAGCCTGGCGCATAAGCATGAATCCTTGGGCATAACTAATAATCTTTGAAGCATATAATGCATGCATGATACTGTTAATAAACTCTTGTTTATCAATCTCAAAACGAGTAGAAGGACCTACAAGAACTTTGCTTGCTTCAACTCTTTCTTCTTTCATTGCTGAAAGGCATCGAGCAAAAACAGCTTCTCCAATAAGTGTCAATGGCATTCCCATTTCTAATGCATTCATTACTGTCCACTTACCAGTACCTTTCTGACCTGCCACATCTAAAATTTTATCTACGAGAGGTTCACCATCTTCATCATCAACAGAAAAAATCTGGCTTGTTATTTCGATAAGATAACTATCAAGTTCTTCTTGATTCCATTTTTGAAAGACTTCGTGCAGCTCTTTAGTATTTAATCCCAAAGCGAGCTTCATCAAATTATAAGCTTCACAGATAAGCTGCATATCACCATATTCTATACCGTTATGCACCATTTTTACATAGTGACCAGCTCCCTCAGGACCAACCCAATCGCAACAAGGTTCATTGTTATCAACTTTAGCAGCAATAGACTGAAGAATATCCTTAATATGTGGCCATGCATCGGGATCTCCTCCAGGCATAATCGAAGGACCAAACCGAGCACCCACTTCGCCACCTGAAATCCCTGAGCCTACATAGCTTATCCCTTTTTCTTTTAGATCGTTAACTCGGCGAATCGTATCTGTATATAGGCTATTTCCACCATCAATAATGATATCTCCTTTATCCAAATGAGGTAAAAGCATTTCGATAAAGGCATCTACAGGTTTTCCTGCTTTTACCATAAGAATAATTCGGCGTGGTCTTTTTAGTTTTGATAAAAATTCTTCGATAGAATGTGAAGGAATGACACCAGTTCCCTTTGCAGGGCCTTCCATAAACTTATCGACTTTGGATACAGTCCTATTAAAGACCGCGACTTTAAACCCATGATCGTGAATATTTAAAACTAAATTTTGTCCCATAACGGCGAGACCTATAAGACCAACATCAGCTTCAGGCATAGCAAAACCCCTATAAATACATATTACCTTTCTAAGGGTCAGAATACCTGAACTGCTGGAATATAGAAAGAGAAAGCTTTTATAATCCTGCAAGACCTACACCCGTCTATTTCAGTCATTTATGAATTAAGCCTATCTTTTCTCTTTCCAAAGAGAGTTAAGATAGGTTATTTGAATAATCATAAAAGCTTATTTTCACTAACAACCAAAAGAGTATTGATTATGGGTTGGGAATTTAACACTATACCTCCAAGTACCTGTGATAGATTAGTTTACTTCAGTGATGAAGAAGAGGAGGAAAAGGATCATGAAATGGATAGACTTCAAAAAACTGAGATTCAACATACTTTTAAAGAAAAGATAGCAAGTATCTCTTCTCAACCAAATGGTTATCATATTTATCACACTCATCCCCCATTCAACAAAATACATGAAAAAATAAGTTCTCTTCCCTTAGATAAATTAATAAAATACGTCAATGAAGTAGAAAAAGAGCTACAACTTTTTAACTCTTCTCTGATTGAAAAGATCTCTAAAACCAGCTTCGATGAAGAGCAAATCAAAGAACATATCAAAAAGGATCAACTTCTCCTTGAACTGTTAAAAAAACAACAAAATAAAAAATATAGAATAATTATTCGTCACTTATACTGAATGAAATTGAAAATTATGCTTGATAATTAGAGATTTTTGCTTCTGACAAAGTGTGTAGATATCTATCAAAAACTGAACAACGTAGGACTGCTATTTTTCAAATCCCTATATACTGAATTATACCAAACCCAATAAGTTAAGTTAATTTTAAGCGAATGAATGATATTATCGCACTATTGAGAATAAGAAATAAGCTGAATACAATGCCACAAAGTCAAAATAAATATTTATCCGATTTACTGAACAAAAATAATCATATTGAAGTGATGTCAATCGCTATCCCCATGATACTCTCAAATATTACTGTTCCGTTACTGGGACTAGTTGATGCGACAGTTATTGGTCACCTAGAGCATGCTAGTTATCTAGGCGGCGTCGCTATCGGCGGAACAATGATCAATGTCATACTATGGTTATTTGGATTTTTGCGTATGGCAACTACCGGAGTTACCGCACAGGCATATGGAGCAAAAGACAAAAAAAAAACAGGCGAAAATACTCCTACAGGGGTTGACAATAGCGCTAGCATTCTCGATAGTCACTTTAGTTGTCAGTAAGCCTGTAACTCATTTAATTTTAAGCTTTAGCGACGCGAGTGATGCAATTAAATATTATTCCGAACAATATTTTACAATTCGGATATTTAGTTGCCCTGCTGCGTTATTAAATCTTGTTTTTATGGGATGGTTATTAGGTAATCACCAAGCAAAAAAAGCCATGTGGTTATTAGTCTGCGTTAATTTCATTAATATCATTTTAGACCTTATTTTTGTTCCCGGTTTAGAAATGGGAGTAAAAGGTGCCGCGTTAGCCTCAGCTATTGCTGACTATTTAGGCTTTGGATTAGGAATATACTTTATCTATATTACCTGGATTAACCAACAATTTCCAAAAATGAAAATAAACTTCAATAGTATCTTTGAAGACATTTTAGTGTTTCTAAAATTTAACCTCGACATCTTTATCAGAAGCCTATTTCTGCAAATAGTCTTTAGTTTTATGATTTTTAAAGGAGCTACATTTGGTGATGATATTGCTGCTGCAAATGCGATAATAATGAACTTTTTATTTTTCACTTCCTACCTGATGGATGGCTTTGCATTTTCTATGGAAGCTGTCGTCGGCAGTTCTTTAGGCTCAAAAAACAGACAAAAGCTCCAAAGTTCTCTTCTTATTACAACTTTTTGGAGCCTCATTATCTCTTTAATCTGCACATTTATGTTTGCTCTATTTGGAAAAATGATTATCAATTTCATGACTTCCATTACTGAAGTTAGAATTGAATCGAACATATACTTTCCCTGGCTAGTGGCCTTTCCTCTCATATCCATGTGGAGCTTTTTACTCGACGGTATATTTGTCGGGGCCACACTTGGAAGAGAAATGCGAAATGGTATGATCTTTGCCTCTGCAGTTTATTTTATTTCCTACGGCTTAATGCATCAGTATGAAAATCATGCTTTGTGGGGATGCATGCTAATTTTTATGACAGCGAGGTGGTTCATTCTTGCCTGGATTCTCCGCTACGACCAACAAGCTTCACAAAAATTATTTGAGCTATCAAAGTAAAAAGAGCTGCTGTAGAAAAATCTAGTTATTTGCAAAAAAGGTATATTTCGGTTACCATCGTCTTTCTGTGTTCATGTAGCTCAGCTGGATAGAGCAGTTGCCTCCTAAGCAACAGGTCGCGCGTTCGAATCGCGCCGTGGACATTTTCACTTATTCCCGTGTAAACTTTGATTGAGATAATTTTTTATCCCTTGAGCAATTCCCCAAGCTATTTTTTTCATATAACTTGCATCTCGAATTTTTATCATTTCCTCGTTATTTGTCATAAAGCCCCCTTCAACAAGAATTGCTGGCATATTGGTCTCTCTAATAACGGCAAAATTTCCATGCTTAACACCTCGAGATTTTGCTTTTGTCGAGCTAATCACCGTATCCAGTACTGATGCAGCAAGTTTTTTAGACTCTTCACTTCTTAATCGGTCTTTTTCAGATTTATAGTAATACACTTCTATACCTTTGGCCGCTCGATTATCTGCAGCATTGTAGTGTACACTCACAAAAAGCTTGGGTCTACGGTCATTCGCAAATTTTGCTCGATCACTTAATTCTATAAACCGATCATCTTTTCTTGTCATTATCGTTTGATAGCCAAAACCTTGAAGAATCTCATCAAGCATGCGGGCTGTAGACAGTGTCATATCCTTTTCCTGATATTTTGGATTCACTGGACACTTAGTCCCTTCATCTTTCCCTCCGTGTCCTGCATCAATAACAATAAGGAGTCTAGTGTCTTCCTTTGGAATTAAGGGGGCTAATGTCACCTTTTCTTTGGTTCTATGAGGGCCTTGCTTAGGGATATAGACACGCTCATAATGAGTAGAGTTGGAGCACCCTGATAGAATAAGTGCTAATAATGGAAGAAATAGAATAGTTCGAAATAGTTTCATTTTTACCCTTAATTTTAGGCTCTTAATGTATCGCAAGCTCTTTGCAAAGGTCCTCAACAACAGCTGCGTCATAAAATTCTACTGTTTTGTTAGAAAGGATTTGTAGTCCCTCATGTCCCTTTCCTGCAATTATCACAACATCTCCTTGCTGTGCATGCTCCAAGGCGCGTTTTATCGCCTGTTTTCGATCTTCCTCGATGGCATATTTAGCCTGTGGGCTAAAACCTGCCGTTATATCATCAATAATCTTCATAGGATCTTCTTTCCTCGGATTATCTGATGTAACAATACAAAAAGAAGAGTGTTTTTCAGCGATTTGCGCCATTTTGGGTCTCTTCTTTGTGTCGCGATTCCCACCACACCCAAATACGGTGATGATGTTACGATGCGGAATTTCTTTCAAGGATAGAAGAATATTTTTTAATGCATCATCCGTATGGGCAAAATCAACAAATATATGAATCCCTAATTTATTAGGAATTGACTCTAAACGGCCCTTAACTTGAGGAAATGTAGCAGCTGCTCGAATTAACAACTCAATATCTATACCGCTTGCCAATCCTACCCCAATCGCTGCAAGGGCGTTATAAACATTATGTTTACCTTGTAACGGAATCATACAAAGGTATGTTTTTTCAGAGTACCTAACAGAGAAAGTTGTTCCTTCTGCTTTGTATTGAAGATCAAAAGCTGCTAAATCTGCATTTGAATCAATACCATAAGTTATCAATGGACAACAACTTCCCTCAATAATTTGAGACATATAGGAATCGTCAAAATTAGCAACGCAATACCCTTGATCCATCCCACGAAACAATAAATTTTTTGCCTGACAATATTTTTCCATAGTTTCATGATAATCAAGATGATCCTGCGAAAGGTTAGTAAACACTGCAACATTAAAATGAATTTGGTCTACGCGCCCTTGCTCTAAAGCATGTGAAGTGACTTCCATCACTGCTGCCTTACATTCGCTGCTTACCATTTCATGAAGTAGTTTGTGGTTACGAGTCACGTCTGGGGTTGTGTGAGTGGCTGGGTGCGTGCGATCCCCTGTGATATATTCAATGGTGCCGATCAATCCACACTTTCCGACAGTATTATCTAAAATGTGTTTTGTTAAATATGCTACCGTGGTCTTTCCATTCGTGCCTGTAATCCCTACAGTGTGTAGCGTTCGACTTGGGTCGCCATAAAAGTGCGAGGATATCAAAGCTTCAGCAACTTGAACATTAGGAACAACGATTTGTGTAATATTTTTGTAAGTCGGATCAAATATATCAGTGAGTATGGTGGCAGCTCCACCTTCTATAGCTTCTGGAATGTATTTCGAACCATCTGTCGTTAATCCCCTTCTAGCTACAAATAAATTTCCCATTGAAATAATTTTAGAATTGGAGCAAATTCCTGTAATTTCAATCTCTTTTCCACCTTTGATAGAAGCTTCAGGTATTATTTTTAGTATTTTTTTTAATTTCATTTATTTATTCCACATTTCATACTTTTCCTTTAGTAACCTCGCTTGTTTCTTCCAGTCAGCCTTTTCTGCGTCGTAACGCGGATCATTTGATGAATAACCATAGGGGTCATCAACAGGAACACCTAGATACTCCAAAGAGCGCTGAGCAATCCTTTTAAATACGGGAGCGGCTGCTACTGATCCGTAATAGGTACTTCCTACACCTGGACGATAGGTGATATCAGGCTCATCAATCACAACCATTAATATAAAAGCCGGCTTTTCCACAGGGGTAAATCCAATAAAACTAGCACAGTATTTGGCACTTGAGTACCTACCATCGATGATTTTCTTTGCTGTTCCCGTTTTCCCAGCTTCTGTATACCCCCAGACGTCACCGCGCCATCCACCGCCTCCCGGTTTAGTCACATATTTTATTGATTGAACAACACGTTCGACAATATGTTTTGGAAGGACTTGTGGAAAGTTACTATACCATTCAGGAGTTGTTCTATCAACAATTACCTCACGCTTACCATCTGGCATAGTTCTCACAATCTTCCTAACTAGATTAGGCTGAACAAGGTAGCCGCCATTTGCTAAAGTGCTAAAAGCTCTTAACATTTGAAATGTATTCGACTGCAAATTATGTCCCATGGCCATAGAAAAAGGGGTGGGAACCGACCATTCAAGTTTACCATTAGGGTGTTTACGGCCTGGTTTTGGAAGAACACCTGGACTTTCAGAGGGAAGCTCTATTCCGGTTTTTTTACCAAATCCAAAAACATCGATCAAAATGTTTCGGTACCATTCGTTGCCAAGCCTATTAACAACTTGCTGCATAAGCCTCGCAACGTAGATATTTGATGACTTCTGAATTGCCATATCCATATTCAAGTAGTTATGTTGACGTGTGTCCTTAATAGGTGCAGACCTTCCAGGAAATACACCATTCGCAGTTGGCATTTTTTCTTCTGGATCAAATAAAGGTTTTTCACCACGCTTCACCAGTTCTTCATTTGCAAGAAGAGCTGTTGCTGCAGTAATTCCTTTCATAACCGAAGCGGGCTCTTGAGCATCTGTAGCTGCTTTTATTCGAGTATGCTCGATAAGATCTTTGTCGTTATAGTATTTTTGATAATCGGGTGGATAAAAAAAAGGATACTGAGCGAGAGCTAGAATATCACCAGTTGATGGTTCCATCATAACAGCCCATCCACCTTTTGCCCCTACATTATTCACACCTTTCTCAATTTCCTGCTCACAGATAGCTTGAAGGATATGGTTGACAGTTAAATATATATCACAACCATGCTCGGGCGCCTCGATAACTTCACCAATATCGAAAGAGCTTCTGGGTGAACGCATCATTTTACGCTTTCCCTGCTTACCTTTAAGATAGCTATGAAAACGATACTCTAATCCACCTGTAGGGACAGCTTGTTTACTGGTCTCATCTTTCCGATCGCGAATTGTGTGAAGCAACTGCCCCAATAGTTTTCCAAAGGGATATGAACGACGATAGTCATTAACAAAATAAAGAGCATTTCTCGCTATTTTATTTTTTCTAGCATAGGGTAACCACCAAGAAAGAATTAAATCCTTTTCCTCTTGATCCAACCACGAAACAAGCTTCCGACTGCGGCTTTTCCAATCGAACTGTTTCCTAAAGACAACCAACTCTTCTTCTGAAGGGTTCAAGATCCTAAGTAGCCGTTCTGAAATAGTGTCTCGAAAATGTTCTTGTATTGACATTGGGTCTACGTATAAGTGATATTTTTTAATGTCAAAAACAAGGGGCTGATCTTCTTGTACATGACCTTTCTGCAAAGTAGTATTCGAGAAAAACGTCCCTCTCACAAAGGGCTCAGAGACAGTAAAGTAATGCTGTCGGTCTGCTCGTTGTTGCCATTTGTCATTTTCGCTAATTTGAATATGATAAAACTGTAAAATCAGAAGTGTAAAACAGGAAAATATTCCAATAGCAATAACTATTAAACGGAAGAAATGAACTGGAGGTTTTTTATTGGGGTGATCACTGTTCAAGGTCCCTCCGGGCATTATCTTTGATAATCAACACTTCTTCATAAGTCGGAAAACGAAGGTGGCTAAACTCTGGTTGTTTTGAGAGCTCCATCAGATGAAGAGGATTTTCAAACCTCTCAATTTCATACAAAAGACTCGTATTCTGCTCTGTAATATTACGTAATGATTTCTCTATTTTGGGAATTTCTCGACTTACTTCAGTGATTAAATTCTGATGTTCAATAAATTGCTTAATAAGGAGCAACAATACAGTTGTACTTATGACGAGCTGTACAACTACAGTAAGTACTGAGCTTTTCTTTCTTCTTAATAACATACCCTCTCAACACCCCTAAGCTTGGCGCTGCGACTCCTAGGATTCAAAGCGATCTCTTCATCTGTTGCGATGATAGGCTTACGAGTAATATCTACTACAAGAGGTTCCTTGTCAATGAAGACTCCACCAAATCCAGAAGTTTCTGCTTTATCGCTTGCACTATACCTAAAAATTTTCTTGACGATGCGATCTTCTAAACTATGAAAAGTGATTACTGCCAAACGTCCGCCGGGACGAAGCATATCTATACATAGAGGTAATGTCTTCTCGATAACTTCTAGCTCACGATTAACACAAATACGGAGTCCTTGAAACACTAAGGTCAATGGATTAATCTCTTTCCCTTTTTTCCTAACCCGCAGAACCGGAAATAAAACATCTCCCAGCTCTTTCGTGGTGTTGATTGATTTCTCTTTTCGAGCTTCAATTACGGCGCGAGCCGCTGCTCGCCAGCGTTTTTCTTCCCCATAATCACGAAAAACTCTTTCGAGATCTCTTTGACTCCACGTATTTACGACTTCGGCAGCAGTCAACGAAGCTGTTGTATCCATGCGCATATCCAAAGGGCCCTCACGCATAAAACTAAATCCACGCTCTGCACGATCTAACTGCATCGATGAAACCCCTAAATCAAGAAGAATTCCATCAACACGAATACCTTGTTCAAATAAATTTGGAATCACTTCTGCGAAATTCCCGCGATGGATAACGACCTGACTTCCCCAGTTTTTAAGCTTTTCTTGAGCAAGTGCAATGGCATCGTCATCCTGATCGACACCTATTAGACTTTCTATTTCAGGATGTTGCTCTAAAATCGCGCTAGCATGTCCGCCGGCACCCAAAGTTCCATCGATGTAAGTTTTGAGTTTGATATCCTGAAAAATAGAGAGGACTTCATCGCGTAAAACAGATATATGTTCTTCTTTCATAGCCGTATTCGTTAATTAATTAAGCCAAATTATGACATAATCTATAAGAAATTACAACCAAAGCTTCTCCTTCCCATCTGCTAGCACGCTGGTAAAATATAATTTTATTAATTTTCATCAATTTTATCGATATCACCGCCATTTTAAAATCGAACATCTATTAATTCATTCTTAACACAAATTAAACAAAATAAAAATAAAAACAGGATAAAATAAAACAAAATATTTCAATAAAGAGAGACACAAAATGAACGTTATAAAAAAACTAATCTTCTGTCTATTACTACTAATGACAACTGTAGCGACTGCTAGCACTCTCCACGTCATCATGGTTTGTGATACCCAAGCAAAAAACATCCAAGGAGGAGTCGCTATTAATATGCAATCAATGCAAAAGGAAATGGCTGATATCGCCTACTATACTGACATGCAACTCAATATGAAAATTTTCTACGACCTAGAAGCTAACCACAACTTTGTTGACTACATTAACAAATTGAACGTTAATAGTGACGATGTGGTAATATTTTATTGGAGCGGACACGGTTATAGAACGGAATCTAAAAACAACCCTTGGCCTAATTTTGCATTTGCAAATGACTGGACAGGCATTGACCAACTCGAACTCACATTACTTATAGAAAAAAAGTCTCCTTCTTTAACAATATCTATTACCGATACTTGTAACTCTATTTTATCTGAAAAACACGCTCCCCCTCTAATGCATATGAAAAGCCTTGAGCTAAGTCCTATGGACCTGAAAGAGCTAAAACGAGAAAACTACACAAAATTATTCTGTAATACAAAGGGAACCATCATTACTGCTGCATCAATTCCAGGCCAATATTCATACGCTAATAATAGTCTCTTCGGCGGGCTTTGGACATATTCTTTACTCAACGGACTACAAAGTGAAGTGATTTCTTCAAAAGAGGCAAGTTGGGACCATGTATTCGAAGTTGCCGAGCTCAAACTATCCTTTTTTTCTGTCGTTCAAACTCCCATGCACGATCACTGGTAGATGAGTGAACATAAAAGTAGCAGATTGCTAAAAAATGGCTTAACTGTTAAAATACGGATAAGAGGAGTTGTGGGAAATAACCACTAGCTCCCTGAATTTTAACCTTTTAGAAGGCATGCTATGACTGCACCAGCTCCAACAACCATAGACCAGCTGGATATCAGCGTAAACAACGGATACGCCATCCGCATGAGCATGATCGAAGGATTCAACGCAAAGATCCACCTCGATCAAGCGACCTCTATACCTACTCACACTCAGATACTAAACTACGTCCCTACCCCTTCCGAACTTGATCTAGCTCTTGGGTTTATTCCCGCTTACGCCTCTTTCGCTTATTTTTACCCGCCCAAACGTTTCCGCTTTATTCGAAGATCCCCTTTTGTGCGCCACCGCGTTGCTCCATCCTTAGGCACACTCGAAGAACAAGAAGAAACTGAAACTCTCTTGGCCGAAATCGAGTGCCACACAGCCAAAGAGAAAAAGGAAAGAGAAATTCTACAAAAATGTTTTAAGCAGATAAATCAAATCAACGAGTGGCTTGGCTATATTGTCGGTAATCTTGGTAGACTGTTACAAGGGTAGAAATGAGTAAAATTGAGTGGAAAGAACTCCTTGGCTGGACTGAAGAGCAGCTTGAAGACTTGCGCTATGCGGGGTATGCATACATCCGTCAAGGTAAGTATGATATAGCCCTACCTATTTTTGAAGCCCTCACTGTTTTAAACAAAGAAAATGCCTACGATGCGCAAACCTTGGGCGCTCTCTTTTTAGAGCTAGGCCAACCTGCAAAAGCTGCAAAAG
Source organism: Chlamydiota bacterium (assembly GCA_036164375.1). Taxonomy (GTDB): domain Bacteria; phylum Chlamydiota; class Chlamydiia; order Chlamydiales; family Criblamydiaceae; genus JAYZJO01. Next base: position 45,035 of record JAYZJO010000003.1, read on the forward strand.
CTTTAGACAGAGCCCTGAAGCTCGAAACCGATCATGCTCCCACCTTGCTAAATTTCACCAAAGCTCTTTTTATGCTCGGCAAAAAAAGTGAAGGGTTAAAGCTTGCAAAAATGTTAAAAAACGAGTCTGACCCTAAGATTGCGAACTCTGCCTGGGCATTAATCCTTGCTTACGAGTAATCCCCCTCCCCTCTTTATTTAACAAATTTGCTATAGTGCAATTAATCACAAATCACACAGGATGGTAGGAGTTTTTATGATTACTGACCAATCTGTAAAAGTTACAAACAACTTATATTTGACACCTACTCAAACTCATGAAGAGAGCAATGAGTCCTCTGAAGGCGTTAAACACTCGCACCTTTCAAATCAAACAGCGTCACTTCCAAATTTATTTAAACAACTCCAAAAACTCGCAACGATCATAAAGGGAAGAGGCATTAACCAACAACTCAGTGAACATCTATCAAACCAATTAAATAAAATTCATCAATTCAAAGATATGAATGATATTGATGAAATGGAAAAATGTACGCAGTTATTAGAGGATGAGTGTTCTCATCACAAGGTTAACAAGTGTGTAAAACAACTATTCTCGTCACTGTACAACTCTCTCGAAGACAAAAGAAGCGAGATGATATGCAAGAGCATAATCAATAATTTGGAGCATGAACTTAATGTTTTTAATGAAGATTTTTTATCACAATCGTTAAGGCACAAAATTAGTATCATGCTCGATACAGTTCAACTTGTTCACAAAATTCCCAATCGTCAATACATTTATGACGTCTTCTTTTGGGGAACTTTCCCTTTAGCTGAGGCGTACAGGAGACTGCATTTTAATAGTGAGGTATACGATGTTCAAGGCAGAGCAATTTTCCACAAAGAAATTGAAAGTTACATTTATCACCTATCAAAACATATTGAACGATTCAAAACCTGTAATCGATTCTTGAAAATGCATACTCAAGACTTTGAAAAGCCTTATGACACAATTAGTCGAATAGCTGCTAAAATTTCACTTATGGAAAGGCCTATCCCAATGATGATAGAACTCTACGAAATTACAAAACATGTAGAGGTTACTTTTTCAGATGATATCAATCATTCTGATATACCGCGCCCCGTTAACTGCACCAACACCTAGAAAGGACCAATCTACACTTTAGTAGGGCTCTTCATTTTTAATATTTCCTTCAAAGTTTTAGTGATCATTTTGACATCTTTTTCACTAAGGTCATAGTATAAAGGGAATGAAAGGGCCTGGGAATAATACTCTTCTGTTTTTGGAAAATACTCTTCTATCCTGCGATGTGATTTAGTAAAAAAAGGATGACGATAAAGCGGGATGTAATGGACCTGCGTACCAATCCCTTTTTCTTTGAGTTCATCCATCACCTTCACCCGAGTTGTTTCATATTTTTCAAAGTCGATTTTAAGAACACATAGATGATACATTACCTGATCATCATTTTCGACCTCAAAAAAGGAAACGCCTTTTTCCTTTTTAAGCTCTTTTCTATAAAGTTCCATCAATTTTCTTCTCTTTTTGGCGAAATCTCCAATTCTACTGAGTTGGGACAAGCCAAGAGCTGCTTGAATATCTGTCATATGATAATTCCCAGTAACCTCAGCAACTTCATAGAACCAAGGACCACAATCCTCACTAGAGTTATTTTTTTCGTGATCTATCCCATTATTCCTAAATTGCTGCAATCGCTTGAATAAAGTCTCATCATTTGTAAGAACCATCCCCCCTTCCCCTGAAGTGATATTTTTTGCTGGGTGAAAGCTAAAAACCGTCATATCACTCCAAGCGCAACAGCCTACTTTTTGTCCGTCTTTATAACTAGACCCCAATGCATGAGCAGCATCTTCAATAACGACGGTATCAGGATCTTTAATCATGCCATCTAATTTTTCCATATCCACAGGGATTCCGGAAAAATGTACAGGCATCAAAATGTTCCTACCACTTAAGGATTGAAATTGTAAATTTGGCTCTAACTCTTCGAGATCGATATTGCCGGTTGCGGGATCAATATCGATAAACAGTGGCTCCGCACCTCGATGCCACCCTCCAGCTATCGTTGCGACAAAAGTATTGGGTGTTGTAATAATTCGATCATGCTTAGAGACTCCTGCAGCATTACCAGAAGCTATAAGAGCAGATGATCCACTATTAAATGCTACAGCAAATTTAGCTCCGCAGTATTCTGCAATCGCTTGTTCAAATTCAGTTACTTTTGGTCCTCGGGTGATAAAACCGTTTGTTAAAATATCGGTAACTGCGGTGATGTCATCACTGTTAATGGATTGCTTAGCGTACGGAAAAAAGTCAGTCATAAATCTACTTTATTATTTTAGTGTAATCGAAGACTTATCATAAGAGAATATTGATAAAATTTCAATTACCATGTAAAAAATAAACATATACTCAAGCGAGGAAAAATAAAGTGAATCTCCAAAAAATAGATCGGTATTTAAATACCACTCAAAGCTACGCCCTTCGTAATAACGACATTGAGCTTGTTGATTTCGTACAGCAACAAATGTCTGAATCTCAAGATACCCCCTCTATGGACAATTTTTTTCTCGCAGAAAGAGCCTTTTATCAAAGAAAATACCAAGTCGCATTAAAAAATTATTTACAAGCTAAGGAAATACCTAACTTCCAATTTTTTTGCTTTCGTGCATCAGCCTATGTTTCCAATATGATGGGTCAAAAAGAAAAAGCTCTTGAGTTTGCGCAAAAAGCTATAAGTATCAAACCCGATGACTATGCCACTTTAAAAATTCTTATTGAAATCTACTCAACTATCAACGAACAAGATAAAGCTGAAATTTTCAACAAAAAAATTCAATCACTTCTCGAATCTGAACTCGAGACGGATACACCTGAAGCTGCCGATGACTTTCATCAGTACATCCCTGTGGGTAAAGAAGAGATGGACGAGCTGAATCAAATTTTTTCTGAAGGCATTTCTGAAGATGATTCTCTATTTTCTCTTGAAGAGCCCCATAAATCGACAACTCCCTACGAAGAAATACATTCCAATAGTGATGAAAACTTTGTCATGCCTGCAGGCTGTGAGCTATTTTCACACTCTGCAAACAACGTACAAGAAGCTACTTCATTGACAAAAAGACTATACTCTTTTGCTCATGATAGCGAGTGTAGATTCTCTCAGGGAAAACAACAGCAACGCATAAAAATATACTCGGCTCGATACAGTAGTCGAGGCCCCTTAACCTCAAACTTCTTGCTATCCTTCAATGGGTGGAAACGCCACGATGGGGACTATTTTCTTATTAGCGATATGGTAGAATCAAAATCTAGTGGATATTTTCTCCACTGGAATGGCCTTGGTATTGCAATTAACCCCTGCACCCATTTTATTGAAAACCTTCATCGTAACCAATTATTTTTTTACGATATTCACGCTGTCATCATTACCAAAAAAGATAGCCTGTTAGCCTATTCTCACATTTCACTACTAGAAAAGTCACTCGATCACAAAGTAAATATATTTTTTCATCCTGACTTACCAAAATCTGAAAAAATCGACGACCTAAAAGTTTTGCCAATTTCTGCCCCACCCTTCACAATTATGGAAAACGAAAAAGATCTGGTTGCTTGTAGAGTTTCGCACGAAAATTTTCAATTAGAAATGAAACATGAAAACCAAAAAACGTCTATTACTTTTGCCAGTGTAAATAGTTCAATGCAAGGCTTTAATTCTTCGGACCTATTAATTTCTGAAACTACGAACATTCAACAGGTATCTGCAAGTATCACCCCTAAAATTATTCTTTGCAATATACCCACTACAAACAGTTGCGACTCTGCCCTCGATAAGATACAAGCAATGCGCAAAGCTATGGGTGACGATGTGACCATCCTACCTACGGAACTTGATTTTATGATGAATCTAGATAGCTTTGAAGTACGCTCATCAGACAAATCAAAATATATCAAACCTAAAGATGTTGCTGTTTGTTCACAAATGGAAGGTCTCGAAACGTTAAAATACATTTCGAAGAACGATCTAATTTAGAAATACCCAGTTATGATCATTTCCACACCCTAACAGTATGAACAAAAGAGTCGTTTATAAAATTTTCTTTCACTCTCATTACGAATGTTTTGCGAAATCAAATACAATTAAAGCGCTAAAAACTAATGGTTTATATTAAAAATCACTGTAAATTTTTACCCACAATTATTATTTTCTCAATAAGCTTTATCTTATTTTCAGGGGTTTACTGCTATACAATATTTTTTCGAACAATAAAGTCCTTGCAGGCTATCTTTTCACGTGATAAATTTTTGCATCGAACAGGCCCAGATAACACTGTGGAAAGGCTGTTTATAACTTTTACTTAACATTTCCTAGGTAAGGAAAAGTTATAAACAAGTTATCAACAAAAGAAGCCTTAGTTACGACAAAAAAATAAATGACACAAGAGCCCACCGAAAAAAGCGGAGTGTAGCCGACTTTTTCTGAAAGGTTCTCAAATGACTTTAAACATAAGACTGTAAGAGGAAACACATGACGCTAGCACAAGACACGCGACAAAATTGGAAGCAATTTCTTGAGTACGTAAAACAACGCTGCTCTGCAACTGCATATGGAAACTGGCTAGCCCCCATCAAAATTCTCGAAGCCGATGACAAACACTTTACTTTAGAAGTGCCCAATATTTTTGTGAAAGAATACCTCCTTTCCAATTACAAGAAAGACCTATGCGCATTCTTACCTGTCGACTCCAATGGAGAACCTGCACTCGAATTTAAATTAGCTCCTATGGAAAAGCAACCCGCTCAACCACCTAAACCTGCAGCTCCATCCCAACCGCAACAAAAGCCGCAGATAATTAAAAGCCCTTATCAGGTCGATTTAAACCCAAGCTACCGCTTTGAAAATTTCATCGAAGGTCAAACTAACCAGTTCGTTAAATCTGCCGCTATGGGAATAGCAAATAAGCCTGGTCACTCATACAATCCGCTATTCATCTACGGTGGCGTAGGGCTTGGCAAAACTCACACTCTCCACAGTATTGGACACTCCATTAGAGAGCGCTCAAAAAATCTACGAGTACAGTGTATTACTACAGAGCAATTTATCAACGATCTTGTCGACAGCCTTCGGAATAAATCTGTAGACAAAATGAAACGATTTTATCGCAACGAAGTTGACGTTCTTCTTATCGATGATATCCAGTTTCTACAAAACCGTCTCAACTTTGAAGAAGAAATTTGTAATACTATCGAAACTTTAATCAACCAAAGAAAACAAGTGGTGATTGCTAGCGATAAACCCCCTGCACAATTGAAACTCTCTGAAAGGCTTGTCGCTCGCATGGAATGGGGCCTCGTTGCGCATATGGGTGTACCAGAGCTGGAGACACGCGTTGCCATCCTACAGTACAAAGCGCAGCAAAAAGGACTTGATATTCCCCAAAAAATAGCGTTTTATATCGCCGAGCATATCTACAACAACGTAAGGCAGCTTGAAGGAGCAATCAACAAACTCAGTGCTCACAGTCGACTTCTCGATCTTGAAATCACCGAAGAACTCGTCGAAAAAGCCCTTAAGGAAATGTTCCAAACTCCGCATTTAGAAAAAATCAGCGTAGAGCAAATCTTAAAAAGCGTCGCAGCCGTTTTTGATGTACGCATCAGTGACCTAAAAAGTGCTGCACGTACTAAAGAAATCGCTCTACCAAGACAAGTTGCTATGTATCTTGCCTGCAAGCTGATCAACGAGTCTCTCCAAATGCTAGGTGCTTCTTTTGGTAAAACCCACTCTACGCTTCTTCATGCTAAAAAACGCATTGAAGAAAAAATTCTCGCTGATGACGGACTCCGTCGACGTGTCGATATGGTCGAAAGAAATATCGCCGCCAGCGCAGCGTAATCAGAGGCTTAATAGAATAAATTTATTTCAATTTATCCCTCATATCATATAAACATCGGTTAATAGGTGTGTATGTATCGAGGGATAAATTATGACGATTGCCGACCATTCAATGGGTATTGAACCATGTGATACCCTCTTTTTAGTGAACCCAAATGCTAACGAAGGCAAAGCAAGGAAAATTTGGGAAAAACTGAGTCAAAAAATATATACAGGGGCTCCGGGACTCAATGAAATGCACACAATACGTTGTGTAGTTACACAGTCATCGGAGGAGGCAATCAGTACATGTAGGGATGCGGTAAACACTGGAGTAAAAAAAGTGATTGCCGTTGGTGGTGATGGTACCATACACACCGTCATCCATGGTTTAATATCTAATGGAGACCTTACGAATCCCGAAATTGAATTCGGCATTATGCCCCTTGGTAATTGCAATGATTTTTCTCTAAACCTCAATCTTAAAACAAAATCTTTAAGCGAAGCATTAGAACAACTCGCATCAGGTCCGACAAAACCCGTTGACATAGGACGAGTGACCTATACCCGAAGCAATGGCGATCTAGGAGATGAATTCTTTCTAAACATGGTTTCAATTGGATTGAGTGCAGAAGTAGCAAATGAACTAAACACTAAGAAAAAAAAGTTTACGACGTTCAACTACCTAAAATCTCTAAAAAAAGTTTGGAAAGACTATCACCCCCCTGAAATCCTTTTTAATTTTGATCAGGGTGCTACTGAACAATTTCAATGCTCTGTCAAAACCGCAGTTATTGCAAATGGATGTTTTTCTTGCGATGGATGGAAGCTAGCACCAGATGCACTACTTGATGATCGTTTATTTGATATTACTGTCATTGAAAAAATGAAGCTCAACGACATCTTAACTCTAAAAGGAAAAACTAAGAAAGGAAGCTTTGTGCATAACGAAGGTGTCACGACTCTGACTGCAAATAAAATTCGTGTTAGTTCACCTGATCAAAGAAATTTGACTGTTGAGATTAATGGATATACACCGGGAAGTCTGCCAGCAACGTTTGAATTCCTCCCCAATCAACTAAAGGTCATTACTGGATAGAGTTAAAAATTAATTTAATATTCTATTAAAACTCTATCTTAAAATTTACTTGTCATAAATATTTAACTTTGTTTCTATCATACAGAAAGTACTAAAAAAGTATTTTTCTATTCACGACACAAAATTAGGAGAAAGCAAATGACTATAAATTTTTCAGCACAGATAGAGCAAAAAAATGATGCCTATGAGGTACTTCAAGACACAGTTTTGGAAGAAACAAAGATTATAACAAAAAGTTTATCCGATAAATTATTAAACATGATAATCGATCATGGAAATAAATTTAACGAACTTGGAGTTGCCATTCCGAAAGGAGGTTCTCTCCAATCCATAACGATGAAACTTTCTTTTGCCGATGCCAATGATTCTTTATTTTGGTCTACCATACCGAAAGATTCTAAACTTCATAATTTTAAAAACACCCTTCCAAAAACTGAATCCATAGGTCAAGAAATTTTCAGCAATAAGCATGACGGCGATGTTGAAGCAAAAATCCACGAAGTTCAGCCCGTGAGTAACCACAAAGAGTTAGATACCTATCTAATCCCCCTGAGTGTAGCAACTGAGAAAGTTTTCTCTCATACCCTCAAAGCACTTCAAGAGTCTGATGGTAACTCTATTTTTAACTATAGTGTTCATTGGCTTAAAGATACGTATTCTTTTAAAAGTGGCATTCGCCCGGGCTCTGCACTATCGACTACAGCTACCAATGTAATTCAAGTTACCTACTGGATAAGTGAACCGCCAAAGAAAGAAGAAGAAAGTCTAAATTCCAAATTTATAAAAACGAGTTTTTCAAAAATTTGGGGATCAAATTAAAACTACTCCTTCAAACCGGGTTTGCAGTTACAAATGGGGAGGGGCACCATGGGGAATCACTCATGCCCCCCATTTTAAACCTGGGAGGCTCTTGCATAAATAGATAATATTTCTAAAAACTCGTGATCTCGATGAAAATTTCCTATTTATGCAAGAGCCTCCCGGGTTTAAATCAATTCTGCATTGAAGATAGGACGCCAACTATGATATTCTAAAGGCTAATCCTTTTTCAATCGGAGACAACTTATGGATTTTACTTCATCGCAGAAAGGTGACAAATACAAAAACTTTTCCGTCACTAAATCACTAAAAATTAGCGAACTAAACTGCCACCTCATCGAACTTGAGCACAATATCTCAGGTGCACGGGTAATGGCTATTGTCAATGAAGATCCGGAAAATTTATTTTGTCTCTCCTTCAAAACTATTCCTGAGTCTTCAAACGGTGTCGCTCATATCCTCGAACATACAGTTCTTTGTGGCTCCGAAAAATTTCCAGTAAGAGATCCCTTTTTCTCAATGACCCGCAGAAGCTTGAATACATATATGAATGCGCTGACTGGTGAAGACTTTACCTGTTACCCGGCTGCTTCCCAGGTCGAGCAAGATTTTTATAATTTACTGGACGTCTACATGGATGCGGTGTTTCATCCAAAACTTCACTTCCAAAGTTTTCTGCAAGAAGGCCACCGCTTGGAGTTTTCCGAAGAAGGTGATAAATCTTCCCCACTCCTCTTTAAAGGTATTGTCTATAACGAAATGAAAGGGGCAATGATGTCTCCAGCATCTAGAATCCATGAAGCCCTCTATGCTGCCCTCTTTCCTAATGTAACCTATGGTCTTAATTCTGGAGGAGAGCCTAGAGACATTCCCAACCTAACATATGAAGAACTAAAAGAGTTTCATAACCGATACTACCATCCTAGCCGGTGCCTTTATTTTTTTTACGGAAACCTCCCACTTACCAAGCATCTCGATTATATTGCTGAAGGTATTCTCGATAGTACTGAGAAAGCTGATCCTTTACCTCCTATACCTAGACAGAAACGTTTTGAAACTCCAGTAAAAATAAATTTAAAATACCCTCTTCCTGAAGATGAACCTCAAGAAAACCAAACCTTTATTTCCTTTGGTTGGCTTACGACCAATGTGTTAGATCAAGAACTTTTACTCGCTTTATGTATCCTAGATATGGCAATCACAGAAACCGACGCATCGCCCCTTAAAATGGCGTTTCTCAAGTCGGGGATGTGCTCTCAAATTAGCGCCTATGTTGATCCCGATATTAATGAGGTTCCCTTCGTTATCAGTTTAAAGGGATGCAATCCAAAAAATGCCGATGCTCTAGAGAAACTCTTATTCAACACATTACAAAATATTGTTGCAGAAGGTATTCCAGATGAACTTATCAAAAATGCGATGCATCAACTAGAGTTTCATCGAAGTGAAACCACCGGTGACCATTGCCCATTTGGACTGACCCTCTTTATGAGATCCGCACTCATCAAACAGCACGGCGCTCATCCTGAAGAAGGACTGATGATCCATGATTTATTTAAAAGGTTACATAAATCATGGAAAAAGAACCCAAAATACTTTGAAGATCTAATTCAAAAGTTTTTTATCGACAACAAACACTTTGCTAGAATTGTTATGGAACCCGACTACAATTTGGAGGCAAAAGAATTAGAGGAGGAGTCAAAAACACTCCAAAAAATAAAAAGCCAACTTTCTGAAAGTGAAGCTGATGCAATTATCCAACAAGCTGAAGACTTAAAACAATTTCAAAGAGAACAGGATCATGAAGACCCAGATATTCTCCCTAAAATACACCTTTCAGATGTTGATAAAAACACTAGAGATTATCCTTTAAGAACTGAAAACATCCATAATATCACAACTTTTCACCACGATTGTTTTACCAATTCTATTTGTTACGCGGATCTAATTTGGGATTTACCAAAAATTCCTGAAGACGATTTCTGGCTTATTCGTTTATACGCAGTATTAATCGCCCAGCTTGGTTGTGGGGGGCGGTCATATAGCGATAACTTAAACTACATCCAAGCAAATGTGGGAGAACTAGATACCTCTTTGTCTTTGAATATTAGCGCTAATGACTGTCGCTCGTTTAAACCATCGATCCATATCCGAGGTAAGTCTCTCTACCGCAATGCTGAGAAGCTATTTACTCTTATTCGCGATTCAGCTACAACAGTAGATTTATCTGACCGCTCACGTCTAAAAGAGGTCTTTTTTAAACACTTTTCTGGTTTACAGTCATCACTCACTCAAGGTGCCCTTAAATATGCTATTAGTTTAGCTGCAAGTGGCATTAATCCCGCTTCACGGCTAAATAACAAATGGTTTGGTACGGACTATTACACACAAGTAAAAAAGTACGCACAGTCTTACGACTCTCTCGCCGATGAACTTTATGAAAAACTTGTAAATATTCAAAAGCTGCTTACAGAGTTCTCGAACCCTCATCTTATTATTGGCTGCGATCAAGAGATGTATGAAAAATTAAAAAAAGAGAATTTCTATGGACTATCGAATATTTCTATTCATTCGCGATCAATGTTTGAAAATAGTTGGATTGAAGAAAAGGTACCATCGCAAGCTAAAATCATTGCTTCTCCAGTGGCATTTACTAGTAAAGTCTTCAATGCAATTCCCTACTGTCATCCCGATGCCCCTGCATTAAGCATAGCAGCAAACCTTTTCGACAACTTAACCTTGCATAGAGCATTACGAGAACAAGGTGGTGCATATGGTGGCGGAGCTTCTTTTAACAGTCTTTCAGGAAATTTCTTATTTTATTCATTCAGAGATCCCAACATATTCTCTACATTAAATGCTTTTGATGATGCTGTTGATAAAGTTCTAAATGGCGACTTTGGAAGTCGCGATTTAGAAGAAGCTATTCTGGAAAAAATTCAAGGTATCGACGCTCCTGTATCTCCGGGAAGCAGAGCTGAATTAGCATATTCATGGTGGAAAGAAGATAAATCCCTAGAAATGCGTCAATCGTTCAGAGAGTCACTTCTATCAATGAACAAAGAACAGGTAATCAGTGCCGTTAGTAATCACATCTTCCCTAAAATGAACGAAGGAACAACAGTCATATTTTCGGGGAAAGAATTAATCGACCGAGAAAATAAGTTACTTATTAAATCCGGTAAACAGCCACTGATAGTAACCCCTATCTAAAAACAGTGATAATAACAGTGATCGAGACTGTAATTGGATACATTCGTTATACTGAATGAAATTGGAAATTTCATTCAGTATAAATGTAAACAAGCGCCCTAATAGAAGCACCTTAATCATTCCTTAAAAAAAGAAAATAAAGCTATACCAAAAATATACAAACCTTACTATGATACACCTAGAAGGATATAATTGATTTTTAGGTGTATGGATGCACTATCTTACGTTTACAATTGATAATCAATATCATGCGCTTCCCCTCACAAATATTGAGCGCGTTATTTGGGCGCTAGCAGTTACACCTGTCAATGAATCGAACGATAAATTATTGGGTGTCATTAATTTACACAATGAAGTTATCCCAGCAGTAAATTTACGTAAAATCTTTCATTACAATGACAAAGAGCTAGAAATCAATGATCAATTTATTATCACTTCGTTTGAAAATTATAAAGTTGCTCTATGGGTCGATCATGTGACGGAAATTATGAATATTTCGTTAGATAAGAGTACTTTAGCTAAAGACCTTTGTTTCGTAAATAATTATGTCTCATCAATCTTTAAGAGTAATGAGAGAGTAATCATTCTAAATGACTGGGAGAAAATTTTTAATCTAGAAAATCTTCATAATTCCAAGGTGGCGATCAATTGAACCAACGAGAAAAAATTAAACTAACAATGACTCAACGTTCGAAACTTAGCGAGTTTCTAGATAAACATATGGGGCTTTACTACTCAGAAAGTACCTGGAAAGATTTTGAAAGTAAAATACCACTCATCGCTAAATCCCTCGGATATGAGGACATCTCCACATGTATTGATTCATTACTTCAAACAAAGGTTTCAAACGAACTAATCACGACTCTTGCACATCATTTAACAATTGGAGAGACCTATTTTTTTCGTGAAGATGGAACCTTGGAATTAATCAAAAATAATATCCTTTCCCCTTTGATTCAAGAAAGAGCAAAAACTTCTAAGAGTTTACGAATATGGTCTGCTGCCTGTTGTACCGGAGAGGAACCTTATTCTATAGCAATGATGCTGCAAAATATGATACCTAACATCCAAGAATGGAGCATCTACATTCTGGCTACAGACATTAACCTTCAGTTTTTACAACGTGCCAAAGAGGGCATTTACCGTGACTGGTCGTTTCGTAAGACAAGTGGAGAAACCAAGCATAGATATTTCAAACAAGTCGAAGATACCTACCATATTATAAAAGAAATCAAAGATATGGTTCATTTTAGGTACCTCAACCTAGTAGAAAATAACTACCCTTCCATAGTAAATGGCACAAATAACCTCGATCTAATTTTATGTAACAACGTTTTAATTTATTTTTCTGAAAACCAGGTGAACAAAGTGATCACACAGTTAGGCTGCTCTTTAGTTGAAGGTGGCCATTTATGTGTGACGAATGTAGAAGCTCCCTTTGTAGAGGTCTTTAATTTAAGTCCTGCAAAAAATCTTGCGGGCAATATCTTTAAAAAATCTCCCCTTCCCTCTCCAAAGCCAATAGAAAAGAAAAAGCTTAACAATTTTCTTGAGCAATTTCTTAAGAGCGATATTAAAAAGCATACAGAAAAGCTGACGCAAAAAAGTGACCATGTCTTACAAAAGAACGATTTAAGAAAAACAACTCAAATGTATTTCAATTCTGGTGACTTTCATTCTCTCATAGAACACCTAGAAAAATTTTTCTCAAAAAACATATCGATCGCAGAGCACATTCACGAAGCTATTTTGCTCGTCAGAGCATATGCAAATCTTGGCGAACTTGAAAAAGCTCAATACTGGTGTGAAAGAAGTATCGAGGAAGAAAAAACAAACTCTGTTTTATACTATCTACACGCAATTATCCTTCAAGAGTTTTCTGATCTCGATAGAGCTATACAAGAGTTAAATAAGGCGATATTTTTAGATTGCAACTTTGCTATTGCTTACTTTACTTTAGGAAATATTTACCTCATGAAGGATAAATATGTAGAATCTAAAAAAAACTTTAGAAATGTATTACTAATACTTGAGAAGTATCCTCAAGATGGTTCTATTCCGGAAGCAGAAGGACTTACTGCCGGAAGATTAAGGGAAATTGTTGAAGATATAGATTCAAAAATTGCGGTAGAACATGGTAGTTTTTAGTACAAAATTATACAGTGAAGAAAGTGCTTTAAAAGAAACTCTCGATAGAGAAGAGCAAAATAAAATTCTCGAAGCAAGAGCATTAAAAGCTGCAGAAGGATCCGATTGCACAAGCAAAGACGGATCATTCATCGAGGTTTTGATGTTTACACTTTCAAATGAAGTATATGCAATCGAAACTATCTATATAAAAGAAGTGTACCCGTCGAAAGAGGTTACACAACTTCCTTGCGTCCCTCCTTTTGTTCATGGAGTAATAAATATCCGAAGACGTATATATTCTGTGGTAAATCTCAAACATTTTTTTGGACTGAGCAACAGTGAAGAACATTTAAACGCAAAAGTTATTATCTTAGAGAAAAACCAAAATGCTTTTGGGATACTTACAGACGAAATACTAGGAGTTGAATCTGTAAACGTCAAAAATTTTCAAACTCAATTACCCACACTCTCTGAGATTGGAAAGGAATTTATTAAAGGAATTACAAAAAATCGTGTCATTATCCTCAATGGTCTTGAGCTGTTAAATAGTGAAAAAATTGTCGTTAACGAGACTGTGGGATAAAAAACTTATAGAAAAATTTGAGAATAATCTGAGGGAATTTAGATGAGTATTTTTTCAAAAATTAAAATGAAGTACCGATTCTTAACCATTATTTTTATACCAACTATCGTATTTTTAATTCTGATCTCTAACTTTTTGTATCAAGAATACAATAGAGTTGAAAAAACAAAAGACTCCATAGTGTTGGTGAATATTTTTAATGAAATCGGAGGAGTCGTTGGAGCTCTTACTAAAGAAAAATCCTACAGCTTATTGGAAATTAACGCTGAAGTTCCCGATACAACTTCAAAGTTAGTTGAAGCACGCAAACATACTAACCAAGTAGTTGAACTACTAGAAAATAGTGTCTCAACAACAAATGTCCCTATCGGTGGCCAATACATTAAAGATATTTTCAGAAATACCTTTAGTAAAATTGAAAGTCTACAAATCTTAAGAGGAAAAATTGATCGTAGAGAAACAACCCCTGAAGAAGTACGCTCATATTTTACAAACATTGAAAACGAATTCATCTCCAAAATGGTCTTTATGGCTAATCACGAGGAAAATGCCAAAATCGCTAAAACGCTACTAGCGGATATAAATATCGCCCACGAAACGATTATTTTGAATGAAGAAAAACTACTACTCTTCAATGTTTTTAGCAAAAATTCGATAACACCTCAAGAATATAGAGAGATAACAACTACGAAAACAACCCAAGAAACGCTACAGCAGTCTTTATTTGAGTTATTCAGTAGAACACAACTCAGTATGTATCAGTCTGAAATTAATACTCCAACTGTTCAAAATGCCACAGAAATACGCAATCGTGTTCTTAATAATCCACAGCTAATATCAACTCAAACAACATTCAATGTCGATCCGGAAAATTGGTGGACATTACAGTCTCAAAAAATTTATACGATAGAAAGTATTGCAAAAATTCTAACTCAAGAAAATACTAAATATGCTGAAATCCTAAAAATCAACGCTGAAAAAAGCTTAAGATACACTGTTTCATTTATCGCACTAACAATTCTTTTAACTATATTTTTAGCTATCGTGTCTCTTCGTTCCTTAACGAGAAAGCTACAGGAAGAAATTGAAATACTGGGTATTTCCGGTTTAAACATTAAAAATACCATTAGCGAAACCGCAACAAGCTCCGCTGAAACAGCAAGCGCTGTCACAGAAACAACAACGACAGTGGAAGAGTTAAAACAAACTGCAGAAGTCTCTGCAAACAAAGCGAGTAATGTATCAGAGGTATCCGAAGAAACACTCCAAGTTCTTCGAGATAGCCAAGAAGCCCTAGAAGAAACAATAAAAGGAATGAACAATATCCAAGAAGAAATGGAAACAATCTCTGAAAGTATCATTATTTTAAGTGAACACAGCCAAACTATCGGTGAAATTATAGAAACCGTCAACGACTTAGCTGAACAGTCTCACCTTCTTGCTGTCAATGCCGCTATTGAAGCCGCTAAAGCTGGAGATCAAGGGAAAGGTTTTGCTGTTGTTGCTCAGGAGGTTAGAAGTTTAGCAGAACAATCAAAGCAGGCCACCGTCCAAGTAAGAAATATTTTAAATGACATTCAAAATGCTACAAGTGCAGCTGTTATGGCGACTGAACAAGGATCTAAAGCAGTTACTAGCGGAATGAAACAATCAGAAAAAACTAATGACTCCATTAGATCAATATACCAAGGTATAGAAAAAGTTACCGAGGCTGCATCGCAAATTGCTATTTCAAGCCAACAGCAGCTTGTTGGTGTCGAACAAGTGACTGTTGCGATGTCCAGCATACGCGAGTCAACCAACCAACAGGTTGACCATATGAAGAGCATAGAAAAAGGAATAGCAGGACTAACTAATGTGAGTGACAGTTTACAAATTCTCGTTAAAGAATACCAAGTTTTAGGTTAGAGTATCAAGATGGAAATGAATGAAAAAGAGTTCATGCGTAGACTAAAAGAAACTTTTCAGATTGAAGCAAAAGAACACTTAGATAACCTTTCAAAAGGCTTAATTTCAATAGAAAATGCCTCTGAAAATACCAATGAAAAGGAATTATTAGACGACATTTTTCGCGAAGCTCATAGTTTAAAGGGGGGCGCGAGGGCTGTTAATCACAATGTTATCCAAGATATATGCCAATCTCTTGAAAATGTTTTATCTTCATTGAGACATAAAACAATTATTCTTAAACCGGAATCTTTTGATATCTTGTATGCGACAGTAGACATGATTCAAAAGTATCTTAGTTTTGAAGGTGATCTCCAAGATGCAAACGATACAAAAAAAATAGAGAGTCTTATCTCTAATCTAAACGCTCTGTCAGAAGGTGAAATTCCCTCCATAGAAGAATCGAGCCTAATTTCAAAACCTCCTGAAGATAATCCGCCAAAAACATCTCCTAAACCTACTCACACCAGTTCCCCACTGGAATCACAAGCAAAACCTCCTCCAGTTGATCACAACACACCTAGTGAACCTGACACAACAATACGCGTTTCTACCAAAAAACTAGACTCTCTCCTTCAAGGAATCGAAGAAATGCTTGTCATAAAACTTACATCAGGAGAACGTGTTAACGACATTGAATATATCATCAAAGACTTGGAAAGATGGGAGTTAGAAAGAAAAAGGCTTCAAAAAGAATTTCAAACTCTTAGACAATTTATCAACAAATCCAATCAAACCTCGAATAATAATAGCACTTCAACAATAAAATCTCTTCTTGATTTTTTCACGTGGCAAGAAGAGCATTTTAGAACAATACAAGACAAAATAAGTAAACTCCAAAAAGGAAGCGCGCAGGATTTTAGAATAAGTAGTAGCATTGTTGATAATCTCCTTGATGAAACAAAAAAAGTTCTGATGCAGCCTTTCAGTATACTTTTAGAAGCTTTTCCCAGAATGGTACGCGACATTTGCCGCTCCTTAGGTAAAGAAGTGAATTTGCATATCGTTGGTGGTGAAATTGAAATTGATAGACGTATACTTGAGGAAATGAAAGATCCACTCATACACCTTATTCGCAACAGTATTGATCATGGGATCGAATCTCCCACCATGAGAGAAGAATTAGGAAAGCACAAAAAAGGAAAAATTGATATTACCATTACTCAGTTAAGTGGCAGCAACATAGAAATCTGCATTGCAGATGATGGCCAGGGGATTGATATAGAACGAGTTAAAAAGGCTGCATTAAAAAACAACTCTATAGCTGAGAAAGATTTAGAGATGCTATCTGATGATGAAGCTGTCATGCTGATGTTCCAATGTGGTGTCAGTACAAGTGAGATCATCACCGACTTATCAGGAAGAGGAGTGGGCTTAGGAGTTGTTAATGAGAAGGTTGAAAGTTTAGGTGGACAAATCTTTATCGATACTAAAGAAAACCTCGGAACTAAAATTCGTATTGAACTCCCT
This sequence comes from Chlamydiota bacterium, assembly GCA_036164375.1. Lineage (GTDB taxonomy): Bacteria > Chlamydiota > Chlamydiia > Chlamydiales > Criblamydiaceae > JAYZJO01. Next base: position 62,195 of record JAYZJO010000003.1, read on the forward strand.
ATCACACTCGCCACTTTCCGCGGGGTACATATTCTTGTTGGCGATCAAAGCCTTATCATTCCAACAAACTACATGCAACGTGTCCTTCGTCTATCTCAAGAAGATATAAAGACGATAGAAGGCAAAGAAACGATATCTATCGATGATCAAAATATTTCCTACATTAAACTTCAGGATATATTAGGTATTCCAGTTGATGTCGATAAGAAAAAATCGGATAAGACCATCTATGTCACTGTAATTAAAACTGCAGATACAACAATAGCTCTAGGTGTCGATAAAATTCTAAATGAACAAGAAGTCTTTATCAAGGACTTAGGTAAACAGCTAACACGCGTAAAAAACATTTCAGCTGCTACAGTCATCGAATGGGGAAAAGTTATCCCTATATTAGACCCCTTTGATATTGTTAAATCTGCAACGAAAAGATCCCACACACCCAAATCCCCTTTAAAATCAGGAAGTAAGAGAGCGGAAAAAAGACAAACAATTCTTATTGCTGAAGATACCGTTACCGCGAGAATGCTCTTAAAAAATATCCTTGACTCAGCAGGATATATCGTGAAAACTGCAGTTGATGGGGCAGAAGCTTACTCTATTCTTACCCAAGAAAAAATCGACTTGGTGCTCTCTGATATCGAAATGCCCAGGATGAATGGATTTGAATTAACTGAAAAGATCCGCAACTCAGAGACCCTCAACAACTTACCTGTCGTACTTTGTTCATCTTTGAGCACAAAACAAGATAAAGAAAAAGGGGTACAGGTCGGAGCTAATGCTTATATTGTTAAAAGTAACTTTGAACAAAGTAATCTTTTAGAAACTATTCAAAAATTGTTGTAGAGGTGAATTATGCCAAAAGAACAAATTAATGTATTAATTACTGACGACTCAAAAGTCTCTCGGGATCTCCTTGCATATATAATTAGTTTAGATCCCGCCATTAATGTCATGGGCTTTGCCGAAAATGGTATAGAAGCTCTTAAATTTATTAAAAAACATCAACCTGATGTGATTGTCACAGACATAGAAATGCCCGAAATGAACGGATTTCAACTTACAAGAAAAATCATGGAAACAAACCCTATCCCGATTATTGTGATTAGTGGTGTATATAACCAGGCAGAAGTGGCAACAGGTTTTGAAGCTATTGAAGCAGGTGCTCTAGCAATAATTGAAAAACCCAAAGGTTTGGGAGACTCTCATTGTATGGATACCGCACGCTTCGTTGCTGAAACTATCAAAATCATGTCCGATGTCAAACTACAGTCAATAAATAGTTCCCTCACACCGCCAGTCCCCTCAAAAAATATTTCGTCAAAAGCAACGTCTAAGCCTATTGAATGCAATGATTCGAATAGTGATTTAAACCTCGATACATTTATTAAAACAGGAAAGTTTGAAGCTGTAGGAATTGGCGCTTCAATTGGAGGACCAAAGGCTATTAGGACTTTATTATCCCAACTACCTAAAGATTTTCCATTGCCAATATTTGTTGTGCAACATATTACCTCTGGATTTATTGAAGGATTTATCAATTGGCTGAACGCTTCAACAACTTTCAATGTTAAAATTGCTGAAGAAGGTGAACAAGTGCGCCCTGGGTATGTATACGTATGCCCCGATAAACAACTTATGGGGGTCGATAATAACAAATGTATTACATTAAAAGATGCCACACCCATGGACCAATCTGAATTTTCAATCTCTGAAATTTTTAGGACAATGTCAAAAACATACGGTGATAAATGTATCGGTGTCATTCTTACAGGTACTGGTAAAGATGGAGTTCCTGAGCTTTTAGAGTTAAAAAAAATGGGAGCTTATACCATAGCCCAAGATGATGTGACATCGGTAAAATTTGATTTACCTCAAAAGGCAATACAGGCTGGAGCTATAAGCAAAGTTCTGCCTCTCCATCAAATAGCAATCGTATTAGAAGAAATCGTAAGTTCCTCTGAAACATAAGGAATCATTTATGATTACGAACGAAAAAGTCAAAGTACTTATCGTTGACGATTCTGCCACGATGCAAAATATTTTAAAAAAAATCATCCAAAATGATTCGCGTCTAGAAGTCATTGGCATCGCTAATAATGGAGAAGAAGCTCTAAAAATGATTAGTAAAAAAAGACCTGACGTCATTACCATGGACCTGTTTATGCCCATTCTTGATGGTTTTTCGACTACAAAAAAAATTATGAGTTCAAATCCCATTCCTATCATCATCATCAGCGGCGGATACAAAAAAGAAGATGTTCAATTAAGTTTCAAAGCTATGGAAGCAGGTGCTATTACCATTATGGAAAAACCTCCTGGATTGACCGATCCCAACTTTCAGTATATATCTAGGAGAATCACATCAACAATTTTTTGTTCCGCAGAAATAAAGCTCGTTACTCGACGTTTTCCAAAACCCCTACAGCAGTCTGAAAGTAAAATTCATACTAGAAATAGAAGCGATATTAAAGCTATCGCTATTGGAGCTTCACTTGGCGGTCCCCAAGCAGTCCGTAGGCTTCTTTCAGAACTGAATCCAAGTAGCCCAGTTCCCATCTTTGTTGTACAGCATATATCTCCGGGATTTACGCAAGGATATGCCGAATGGTTGAATCATTCCACCCCCCTAAGAGTCGTTATCCCATCGCATGGTGAAAAACCTATGGGCGGAACTGTATATATAGCTCCTGATAATAAACATATGACTATTGATAAATTTGGAAACATCTCTCTTTCAGATACAGCTACTCTTTTTCGATGTAAACCCTCTGTATCAGTGTTGTTCGCTTCTGTTGCAGATTTCTACGGAAAACAATCTATTGGGGTTCTTCTTACAGGTATGGGTGATGATGGTAGTAAAGAGCTGTTAACTTTAAAAGAAAAAGGATCGATTACTATCGCACAAAATAAGGCAACTAGCTTGGCATTTGGTATGCCTGGTACAGCGATTCAACTTGGCGGAGCAAAACATGTTCTCTCCATAGAAGAAATTGCTCCTTTCATCAACCAAATTATTAACTGAAGTTACCAAATTCCAATACATCCAATTACCAATAAGCATCACCTTTCGAACATTCTTTATTTAACCAGACATCATTTATATTCAATGACATAAACATCAATAAAATTGTCAAATTTTAAACCCAATTTGCGTCTTACTACCAACTTTGTTTATTGCAATCGTTGTTAATCAAAATAATATTCACTCAAACACATCAAAAGTGGTATAGATTAAATAAATGATTATGTCAGTCTAATATTGTCAGGGAGAAACTGTATGGATGAAGATCAAAAACGCATGGCTGAAGAGCTTCTATTTTCAAACCAAGCAAAAGCTAGTTTTGCAAAACGTTTATTTTTCGGTCATTTTGATAACGAGCAAATTTTGCCATATCCCAATCTAAATGACTCTGAAATAAATAAAAATAACGAATTCATTGCCAAACTCAAAGACTATGCAGAAAAAAATATTAATCCCGATAAAATTGATCGAGAAGAAAAAATTCCCGAAGAAGTCATTTCTGGTCTAGGAGAACTGGGTGTTCTAGGAATGACCGTCCCCAAACAGTATGGGGGACTCGATATGAGCCAGAATGCTTACTGTCAAGCGATTGAAGTGATTGCTAGCCGCTGTGGAGGGACTGCTGTCTTTACAAATGCCCACCAAAGTATTGGACTCAAAGGGATTTTACTTTTTGGTACAAAAGAACAAAAAGACAAATATCTACCATCATTAGCAACTGGAAAAAAAGTTTCTGCTTTTTCTTTAACAGAACCTAATGCAGGTTCAGATGCTGCTGGAGTAGAAACGACAGCTATCTACGATGAACAAAAGAAAGTCTACCGCATAAATGGGCAAAAGCAGTGGACTACAAATGGTAGCATTGCACAAGTACTTACCGTGATGGCCAAAACGGAAGTTAAAACGGAAAGAGGGATTGAAGAAAAAGTTACCGCATTTTTAGTTGAGCCTTCGATGAAAGGATTTAAGGTGACGAATCCAGGTCTTGAAAAAGTAGGAATACGTGGCACTAGAACAACAAATTTAGAGTTTACTGACTTAGAAGTTCCTAAAGAAAACATTTTAGGCCCTCTAGGCGGAGGTCTAAGAGTGTGCCTCACTTGTTTAGATTACGGCCGTACAACTTTTGGAGCAATGTGTACGGGAGCTGCACGGTATACAGTCCAGCGTGCAATAGATCATGCGATGACAAGACGACAATTTAATCGTCCGTTATCCTCATTTTCTCTTGTAAAAAAGAAAATAGCCGAAATGTCCGCTCTAGTTTATGCAATGGACGCTTCGACTTACTTGACTGCTGGTATGATTGATGCTGGGGAAGAGGATGTAATGCTTGAGGCTGCTATCCTGAAAGTTTTTGCTAGTGACGCTCTATGGGATATCTTGTATGATACAATGCAAATCTTTGGTGGTCGTTCATTTTTCACTAGCGAACCATTTGAAAGAATGATGCGAGATGCTCGTCTAAATATGATCGGAGAAGGCTCAAATGAAGTCTTACGCGCATTTATCGGCCTAGTTGGCATGAGAGATGTTGGGATGTCATTAAAAGCTGTGTCTGATGCTTCAAAAAAACCAATCAAAAACTTTAGCTCTCTTTTTAAATTTTTCTTAAATACCATCAAACAACTAAGATCTCCTAAAATCCATATACGATCAAAACATTTACAAAAAGAAGCTACGCAATTAAGTAAAGAGGTACGCAGTTTTGGATTAAGTATAATCAAACAACTGGCGAAGCACAAAGAAGATATTGTTGAAAAACAGCTTGTCCTTAACAGGATCACCAACTGCGTAATTGCATTATTCACAATCTCAGCAGTAATTAGTAAACTGGATACAGCTCTTAACCTCAACAATGACGATCCTAAAAAAGTAGGAAAAGATTTTTCGATCGGAAAGCTATACTGCAAAATGGCATTTAAAAAAATTAGAGATAACAAAAATTCTTTAAAAGAAAATCTCGATAGCGATATTGAATCGGTAGCAGAGATAATCGCTGGAAAATAGAATAATGAAACAGCAAGATAAAGTCACAGCCCCCCCCTCTCTGTTAGCGATCACTGAAAAAATTGCCATAGAAGAAAGCCATTTAAAAATGGGTGGTGGAAAAAAAGGACACGAAAGACAAAAAAGGCATGGCCGTTTAAGTGTTCGAGAGCGCCTCAATATTCTACTTGATGACTCAGACAGTTTTTTTGAGTTACAGCTGTGGTCAGGATATCAAATGTACCCGGAAGTAGGAGACCTTCCCGCTTCAGGAGTCATTACCGGTATAGGCGAGATTAGCGGTCACACATGTATGGTTATCGCAAACGATGCCACTGTTAAAGCTGGCGCAATGTTTCCTCAATCAATTAAAAAAGTTCTTCGTGCGCAAAGTATCGCCTACGGCTGCAAACTACCAATTATTTATTTAGTAGACTCCTCTGGTGTATACCTTCCTCTACAAGATGAAATCTTTCCGGATGAAGACGACTTTGGTAGAATATTCAGAAATAATGCCGTATTATCCGCACAAGGTATTCCGCAAATCGCAGCAATCATGGGTAACTGTATCGCTGGTGGAGGATACCTACCTGTTCTATGTGACAAACTCCTCATGACTGAAGGGTCTGGACTATACCTTGCAGGTCCCGCTCTTGTCAAAGCAGCAATTGGCCAAGTTGTAGACAACGAAGAGCTTGGAGGAGCAAAGATGCATGCTGAAATTAGTGGTACTGTTGATTTTTTGGAAAAAGATGATACCGCTTGTCTCGAGAAAATTAGATCTCTCGTAGAATTAATGCCTAATGATCCCCCTAATCGATCTAAAAACTCATCACTTGAAGTAGAAAACTACCCTTATAATATCTACGAAATTGTCAGTGGAGATAACTCTAAAGAGTACGACGCTCACGATCTTCTCGCTTGCATTGTCGATAGAGGTTCTCTTCAAGAGTATAAAGCAGAATATGGTCCAACAATCCTGACCGCATACGCCAAAATCAATGGCATTCCCGTGGGAATTGTGGCTAATCAAAAAAAACATAAGATTACTGGACGTGGAGAAATAGAAATTGGTGGTGTTTTATACTCGGAAAGTGCTGATAAAGCTGCAAGATTTGTCATGGATTGTAACCAAAATAAATTACCTCTAATTTTTCTCCAAGATGTTGTTGGTTTCATGGTAGGAAAGGATGCGGAACAGTCGGGCATCATCCGCAGCGGAGCAAAACTTGTAAATGCTGTAAGCAATTCTATAGTCCCTAAAATAACAGTAATCGTTGGTAACTCTTTTGGAGCAGGAAATTATGCCCTTTGTGGAAAGGCTTATGATCCTAATTTCATTTTTGCTTGGCCGAATGCTAAATATGCAGTTATGGGCGCAGATCAGGCTGCAAACACTTTATTTGATGTAGAAAAACGTCAAGCTGAGCGTTCCGGGCAACCTCTCGATGAAGAGCAAGCGAAAAAGAAACACGAAGAAATACGCCAAAAGTTTCTTCAACAAATGAATATCCGATATGGCGCTGCACGAGGCTGGGTAGACGCTATCATACCTCCTCATTCAACAAGAGAAGTACTCACGCGCTCTCTTGAGTATGTTATGCGAGCACCTAAAGAAAAACAAACCTTTAATACAGGTGTAATCCAAGTTTAAAGGATACTATTGTGATAGACAATGACACAATTAAAATAGCAAATGCCCAAGCATTCTGGGGAGATCGCTCTAATGCTGCTTCAGAATTAGTCGAGCAAGTCGTAGATTTAGATTTCTTAACTTTAGACTACTTAGCTGAAGTATCAATGTCTATTTTGGCTATTCAAAAAGAAAAAGACTCTTCCAAAGGCTATGCTCAGGACTTTCTAGAAGTGATCAGTAGCCTCGTAGATCAATGGAAAAAGAATCCTCGACTTAAATTAGTGACAAATGCCGGGGGACTTAATCCCATTGGTTGTGCTGAAGCGTGTAAAATTTTACTTCAAAATAGTGGAATCAGTAATATCAAGATTGGAGTTGTCAGCGGTGACGATGTTCTCCATGAACTTAAAACCTCAAATGCTAATTCATATCCTAATCTTGATACTAATCAATCAATCGGAGAAGTACAGGAGAAGCTAGAAACGGCAAATACATATATCGGTTCAAAACCAATCGTTGATGCATTACGAGCCGGCGCTCAAATTGTAATCACTGGTAGAGTAGCAGATCCTTGCCTCACAGCTGCTCCATGTATTGCCCATTTTGGGTGGGACTGGTCTGACTATAATCGGATAGCAAGTGCTATAATCGCAGGTCATCTTATTGAATGTGGAACTCAAGTAACAGGAGGATTCTCGACTCATTGGATGGATTATCCTGATATGGATTTTCCCGGTTACCCTGTAATCGAAATGCATCGTAATGGAACTTTTGTAGTCACAAAGCCCGAAAATACAGGCGGAATTGTAAATATAGAAACAGTTAAAGAACAACTTCTTTATGAAATAGGCGACCCTGATAATTATTTATGTCCTGACACTACTGTATCTTTTTTATCACTCAAACTTGATGAATTAGCGAAAAATCGTATTCAGGTTTCTGGTGCAATAGGCAACCCCCCTCCCAAAAACTACAAAGTCAGTGCTACTTATAAAGATGGGTATCGTATAGAAGGGATGATTACTATTTTTGGAAGAAATTGCAGAGATAAAGCGTTACGTTGTGGAGAAATTGTACTAAAAAGACTAAAAAAATGCGGCTATAATCCCATAGAATATCATGTAGAATGTTTGGGAACGGGCGATGTAGTTCCCTCGGTCTATCAATCTGATACCTTGGAAACAGTCTTAAGAATTTCCGCTAAAGATCAATCTAAGGATTCACTCATCCAACTTTCAAAAGAAATCGCTCCTCTAGTTACCAGTGGACCTCAAGGCACAACAGGGTATATGTCAGGAAGGCCAAAAATAAGGCCCGTGTATTCCTTTTGGCCAACACTTATTGAAAATAGAAAAGTAAATCCCCAAGTACATATAATAGAGGTAAAATGAAATCACAGATTACTCTTTACGATATAGCGTACGCCCGTAGTGGTGACAAAGGTGCTGATGTAAATATTGGCATTATTGCTTACAATTTAGAGGGTTTTAATTTTCTTAATAACTTACTAGATAAACAGAAAATAAAAGAATACTTCTCCTCCATAAAAATTGCAGATGTTGAAAAGTATCCCATAGAAAATCTTTGGGCGATAAATTTCATTTTAAAGGGGGCGCTAGGAAAAGGGGGTAGTTCCTCTTTACGTCTCGACTCACAAGGCAAAGCCTTGGGACAAGCGCTTCTCGAAATGCCTATTTCAATAGATCCTTCAATTTTAGAAAAAATTCGTCAAAAGAATTAAACGTTATACTGAATGAAATTGTAATTTTGCAGCTTTATTTGTTGAGATTAATCTAAGGTGTTCTTATAGGAATATACGAATACTAAATACCGCTCTCACGCCACAGCAAATTTTTAAAGCTATGCAATACTTTAACCATTTTAGATCTGCTAGGCCCCGTAAATTCAACATAACCTCGTTCACCAAATGCGAATTGTCCAGGTTCTACATCTTCTAAAGTGACTATAGCTGTATAATATGAATCAACAAGCTGTAACTTACCCTCTTCATCAAGAGTTACAGGGAGATCCCCTCCATTTGTCGAAGCTATTTGAGGGTAATTCAAAAACTCAGTTCTATTCTGAATGACCTGCGTAACGACTCCCTTATAAGATTGATAGGAACTTAGTAACACAAAAGATACCTCTTGCCCCTCTTTAAGAGTATCAATGGATTCTTCAGGAATAAATGCTAAGACTTGCATTTTTGTTACGTCTGCGATTTTCCCTATAATTTGGTCTTTTGATACTGGTTGATTTACATACAACTCTTTATCCCAATCATACACTTCCCCATTGAAGTTTGCTTTAAGCGTAAGCTCTTCATTAAGCGCAATCAATCCTTTTAACCGTTCTACAGTCCCTGCAAGCTCTGCTTCTTTTTCGGGAAGATATGCTTTATCATCTTCTTTTTCGTTCTCACCAAATGTAATAATACGTATTTGTTGCTCAATGATATCTTTTTGGAATAACAATTGCTTGATTTCGCTACTTAGCTCCTCTGAACTAATCTGTAATATTTTTTCTCCTTCAGCAACAGGAACATCTCTATCGACATAGATTTTTTTTACAATACCATCATAAGGTATATACAATACTTGTTCGTTACACACCTTTGTAACTGCAATAAAGGACTCTGTATGAGGTAAGGGTACCACAAACCAAGTTAAAAATAACAAAACGGCAAACACCGTAGAAAGCAACCTAGTATTAATACGAAAAGCTCTTCGCATTTTTTTCCACTGACTTAACTCCGAAGCAATAGGCCAGACGAGAAAAACTCCTACTTCCAAAACAAATAAAAAGACGCCCAATACCTTAGTAAAATAGGTATAAACAAACAAGGCTATCGCTGTATAAAGAAAAACCCTGTAAGTCCATGTATATAGAGAGTACAATACCATTCCACGTATACGTTTCTTACTCAAGCCATTCTCGGGTGGAGGGACATTTAATCCCAAAAACATTTTTCGAAGTTTCCACTGCGCCATAGCAAATGATCGAGATTGAAGGTTGTCTACCCCCCAAAGGTCACATAGTAAGTAATACCCATCAAACCGCATAGCCGGATTAAGATTGACAATTAAAGTAGAAATCCAGGTAGTTGATGCAATAATAAAAAACACACTCTGAAAAATTCCTGGACTTGAAATTGCCCAACATAACGTACTTATACCTGCAATCACTAACTCTACCGCTACCCCAGCAATAGAAATGGCAAATCGTTGCCTCCTTTTTGGCAATCGCCAGCCATCAGTCACATCAGTAAACATGACAGGCCATAACACCAAAAATACTAACCCCATCTTCTGAACATTAACACCATAATATTTAGCAGTGTAGGCATGCCCTAATTCATGTAGTATCTTGATACAGTTCATCGAAAGGCCAAAAATAATGATTCCTTTTAGCGAGAAAAAATATGTAAAAGTGTTGATAAATTCGTCAAATCGAGCCAATAACTGAACAGTTCCCAGCAAAAAAACCACGACGTACAAAACTATCATTGGTCTTGAAACAAATAATTTTGCGATAGGTAACGTTCTATCTAAAAATTTATCCGGATTACATAGAGGAACTCGAAAATAAAGATAATTGAAAAGAAGCCACTTTAGAGGGTGCACTTTGAGCATTTCTGCTTCTTTTTCCATCTGGTCAGAACTTTTTGGAATCGCCAACAAACCAAGCGTAGCAGCATGGTTAAAAAAGTGACTAATTTGCTCTTCTGTAACTTTAGTCGTTGTTTTTTTGTTAATTCTCTCTAAAAGTACTGAAAGGGTTATGTCATTAGTCAAATTACGAAAAATTAGATATTGGACCCATTTGATCTTATAGTACTGTCCCTTAATCGGATCAAATAAATTATAAGTTGGAGAACCGTCGGGATCATCTGGACCAGGGTAAAACTCTAAATCCTTCCTAAACCGTGGTAAGAACTTTTCTTTTTGATCACTCATCGACACTACCCCTTCAATCTATATATAATGACCCTAAGGATTTTTTTTCTCCTATTATTTAATTTTTTATTATATACCTTAAATAATGTGGAAAACAGCGGAGCTAGCTTCAATGAAGCAACACAATTTTTATCTTAAAATAGCCTTCATCACGCTTATGATTGTCTTCATAGCAGGCTGCGTTAAAAGGCCTGCATACCTAAATGTTAATCGCTGTAGAAACGCTTCCACCGATAAAGAAATACTGTACAATAATATTGTACTTCCCAATAGCCCCCTAACAATCGATGACATCATCAAAGTTGGACTAAAAAGAAATTTAGCGCTACTTGTTAAGAGACAAGAATGTGCTATTCAAAAAGAAATCGCAACATCTGAAAAACTGACAATGCTCCCGGAGTTGTTAATGAATGGTGAGTGGAGCGAAAGGGATAATTCCCCTGGATCATCTTCAGAGTCGTTAGAACCCGGTGTTCCACCTGCTCCGCCAAGCGTCTCATCAAGAAGACAAACTGGAACCGCCGACATAACCCTCACATGGAACCTTCTTGATTTTGGACTATCCTACTACCGTTCTCGCCAAGCAGCTAATAGCGTCCTAGTCCAACAATATGAATATAAACGACTTCAACAAAACCTTGTTCTTGACTTAGTGAAGCAATACTGGATCGCAGTGGCAGCAAAACAAGGGATCATCGGTTCTAAAGAGCTGATAGCAAAAGGCGAGGAAAGAAAAAATCAACTCCATAAAAAAGTAAAAAAACGAGTAATATCAAAAGCACAAGCATTAAAAATGGCCGACCAGCTAGTGCAAATGCAAATTGATCTGCAAGCTTATCAAAAAGAATATGATTACGCGATAAGTGACCTTAAACAGCTTATGGGTCTCCCCCCTTCTATAAATTTTGAAATTGAAGAAAACCCTGAAACTAAAGAAGGGGTAGATCTCTGGAACCTAGCCGTGTTAGAAGATTTATCTTTACGTAATAGACCTGAACTTTTCTCTTACGATGTCCAAGAAATGATTGATATTGATGAGGTACGGGCTATTATTCTAGAAATGGTTCCTGGAATATCACTTTTCGGCAGCTTTAACTATAATGACAACCCCTTTCTTCTAAAAAATAACTGGTTACTTGCAGGGGCACGGGCTACTTACAATCTACTCGACTTACCTAATCAATATTATCAAGGTCGTAGCGCACGTGCACAAAAAATGCTAACTAAAAAAAATCGTCTTCTTTTGGCGATGGGTGCATTAAGCCAAGTCAATCTTGCTTACTGGATTTTTCATGACGATCAACAGTACTTTTCTCTAGCAAAAGAAAAAGCAAGTATCAAAGAGCAACTTTTAGAAGTAGCATTACGACAAAAGAAAAATGGAAAACTCGATGAAGCAGACATCATACAAGTCGAAACCAACGCCTTAAATGCTCATGTAGAAAGCTTACGCGCTTATGGCGATATGCAAATATCCTTAGAGCAAATTAACAACGCTATAGGAATCCCTCAACTATTTCGCATGAATTGAATATCTCAGTTTGATAAAACAACATAGGTATGCTATTAAAATTATTAATGTATAAATAAGAAGTAAGAGGCCCTCTTGATACGTCTTTGTCTAGTCAGCTCCATAGCAATTGCTTCATTTTTTCATAATTTCTTCTGGAAGGAAGCCACTGAGCCGTTATTTGCCAGCTATAAAAACATCAGTTATAGCTCAGTAATTTACGATACCAATACCACCAAAATCGAGTTTTCTCCCAACAGCATTTATGAATTGATTCCATCAAACGACACTAACAAAGAAATACAGTTCACAGTTCCTCTCTCCAAAAGTTCAAGAAAAACAATAGATATTCAAGAAACCTTCAATTCAAGCGGCTCTTCTCTTAAAAGGACTCTAAGTAAAATAAATGCTAATCTAGGCAAAAGCACACGTAACTCTGCAACTGATATTGACAAAACGCTATTCACAAATTCAATTTCTGTGTCGCCAAGCTCTAAAAATGAAAAAGCACTTTCTGATAATTTAAGCAAATTGACTGCCAATTTGGATAAACTTGACACAAGAAAAAAATCACGTTCTGACATCACCCTTCCCAATGACGACATGTCTCCTTACATTGAAGAATACTCCAAAAAGATACTACCTAAAACGAAGTACCCGGTTGTCCTTCATCCTAAACAAAAAACACAGCTTTACGCAGAGGTTGATGCCCCTATAGAAAAAATTCTGTTCTATATGGGAGAAACCTTCAATAAAGGTGATACTCTTATTGAAATAAAAAAAGATCGATTCATTGGGCAATACGAAAAAACAGTATCATTTCAAGAAAAAGCTGAAGCGGAACTGATAGCCACGCAAGATTTATATGATGATTACATTGCGTCTGAATTTGAACTAAAAGAAGCTAAAGCAAAAGTAGCAGAAGCAAAAGCCGATTTAATTTTTGCTAAAGATGATTTATCATCAACTACAATTAAAGCTCCCTACTCTGGACGGGTGGTGTCAGTTTTTGCCGAAGAGTACGAACTTCCTCCCACGAATAAGCAATTAATCGAAATTATTGATGATCATACACTCATAGCGAAACTGCTCGTGAAAGTAGAAAATTTACAGGACCTTAAAATCGGTAAGGAAATTACCATTACTTTATCCTCAACAGGAAATGATATCACTGCAGTAATCACACGCATAGGAGCAATGGTTGACCCCTCAAGTTCTACAATCAAAGTAGAAGCTGAAGTAGATAATAGCGATGGTAAACTGAAAGCGGGAATGATAGGAACGGCCTCTCTTTCACAAAAAAATAAGCTCTAAAGAGTTATGAATAAAGACACTTCAAAATCATATTCAGAAACACAACAAATGGCAAAAATGCTTTTTGCCACGAATCGCCTTAACCTCAAAGCTCATAAGTGTCAAACTTTTGAATCTCTTACTTTTTTAATACTTAATGATACTATCAACGTTGCTCGTTATGATCGTGCACTTCTTTGGGACCTCACAGCAGAAAAACCAAAACTACTCGGAGTCTCCGGTCAATCCAATCTTCCAAAAAATCATGATCTAATCAAAAAATGGCGAAATGTAGTCACAGATCTAGGTGAACCAAACAAACCACAAATCTTCATCATCGATAGATCTGATGAAACCAAAATAGCTAAAGATTCTAACGAAAAACCAAAGTCAACAGTCCTTTGGTTACCCATTTTTTCTAATGAAAAACTAACTCTTGGCATGTGGATGGAGTTATGGGGAGATCATAAAAACAACCCTCCACCTGATGATCTCCTTGGACTGCTTGTTCACCTATTAATGCCCTCATTTGGTCTTGCATGGGAAAAACTGTCCATGAAAAATTCATGGAAAAAGATCCCCAGAAAAACACCTTTTTACGCAGCTCTAGGAGTAGCCGTATTTTTGATGCTACTATTCATTCAAGTTCCCCTTAGAATTGTTGCTCCTTGTGAAGTTGTAGCGATGGATCCAATGGTCATTAGAGCCCCAATGGAAGGAATTATTAAAGAAATCAATGTAAAACCTGGCGAAATGATTGTTGAAGGCGATATTCTTTTTGAATACGATAAAAGGGTTCCCCTACAGCAACTTAAAGCAGCTCAAAAAGAGGTTGAGGTTTTAGAATCAAAACTTAACCGAGCGATATCTCTCAGTTTAGAAGAAGACCAGTCCAGTGCTGACAACTATTCGATTTTAACACGTCAACTAGAAAAAGGAAAAATTGAATTAGAGTTAGTGCAACACCATGCTAGCCTCCTTACAAATAAAGCTGAACAAAGTGGTATGGTAATCATTGATGACCCTGATCAATTAAGAGGCAAGCCTGTTCAAATTGGTGAAAGAATTTTAGCGATTAATGACCCTAATAAGACAAAATTAAAAATATGGCTCCCAGAAAATGACAACGTCGAGTTAAATTTAGATGAACCAATAAAAATCATTTTAAATGTCTCTTCGAATGAGTCCTTTCAGGCAAAAATTACTTATATATCATCCGAGAGCACTCTAAGTGAAAAAAACATACCCAGTTTTATAGCTGAAGCTGAATGGGTAACACATGACCAAAATGTAAAATTAGGTCTGAAAGGTACTGCAATTCTATATGGTGAAAAAGTCCCCCTATGGTATTTTTTCTTGAGAAAGCCAATAGCGTTTATTAGGTATTACGTTGGTCTGTAATTAAGATCAAAAATATTCATCAACAGATCTGAAGCTCCCAACTCAAAATACTTTCGGTCTTTTGTTAGTGATGTTACCGAAATGAAATCTATAGAACAAAATACTCAGCAGATACAGCTTTTTTTATCGCGATTCATTAAATATAATTTTCTATTGATCTAATTGATAATCTTGAAATTGTTTTTTAAAGTCAGCATCCAATACATTTTCACCTGAATCTATCCCAGCCTCCTTTTTAACAAAAATAACTGCACTCTTATCCACAAATAAATTACTAAAAGCATTGTTCGAATCATTCTGATTACTAAATGTGTTTGTTGCTACATTCGTAATATTTAATAACCATCCTGTTTTTGAGCTTTTATCCGTTGCTAGGTCTTTGCTCTTAGAATCAATATTTAGAGCATTAACTGAATGATCTCCAATAAGTGACTGTTTTATATTTCCATCATCTTGAGCGAAGCTATGCTGAAGAAATGGTGCTTCTCTAGACGTTACATTTGAAAAGCTAATATCCACAGGTTTAGTATCAACCACTCGATCGCTATTAAAAACAGGAATTCTTTCAGCTGCAACATTTGAAACGTTAATGACACTATCAAAGTCTTCTCTATTTAGTACCTTTGAATCACTCAAAAACTCAAATCTTGAAACTTGATCTGCACGGTTTTCTCTATCTATGTTATTATCATTTGATTCAGCATTTTCTGATTTTTCAAAATTATCACTATCTAATTGGGTTAAAACCTCTTTACTTACAACTTTCAAGTCATTTAGTGAAGAAGAATCATCTCCAGAAAACTTACTATCACTTTGTAGTTCATTTAGCATTCTTTTTAAAAGGCTCGATTGTGCTTGGGAGTCATCAGCAATATCTCCGTCAGCGCTAGTATTTTCGTGGGCCCAAGGACTATTCACTGAAGTAAAATTTAATGAATCTACGGATGTTGCAGCAGTAACCTCAACATTAAAAGTAGTTTCAACGTATAAACCACCAGAATCTGTTGCTCGAATAGTAATACTAGCTACTCCAGTCTGATTATCTGCATATCCAAGAGTTAGTATATTTCCAGATATTGAAGTATTAACTAAAGAATTATTTGTATTACCTACAACAGTCAGTGTTAGTTTTTCACTACTATTTGTTTCAAGATCTACATCAGAAAAAACTGAGGATAGGTCAATTACAGAATTAGATGTATCACCATTCACAGTTATATCGGAAATTGCACTATTAACAACTGGAGCATCATTTACTGCACTAACAGTGACTTTAAATGTATCTTCAACAAAAGCTCCCGTCGAATCGGTTGCACGAATTGTAATATTCGCGACACCATGTTGATTCTCAGCATAATCAAGTGTCAGACTATTTCCTGATAAAGCTGTTCCTACTAGTGAACGATTCGTATTACCGACCACTGTCAATGTAAGGTCATCCCTGTTTGTTAGAATGTCCACATCTGCAAAAGCTTGAGATAAGTCTAAGACCGTATTCGCGGCATCTTCATTCACTGTCACATCGGCGATTCCATTATCTACTGTTGGAGCATCGTTCACTGCATTTACGGTGACTGTAAACGTATCTTCAACATACGCTCCCGTCGAGTCGGTTGCGCGAATCGTTATGTTCGCTACACCATTTTGATTGTCTGCGTAATCTAGAGTTAGAGTATTTCCGGATAGCGAAGCCCCTACTAAACTAGTATTTGTGTTGCTGATGACTTCTAAGGTTAGATTATCGCTGTTCGTTAAGATGTCTACGTCCGCAAAAGCTTGAGATAAGTCTAAGACCGTATTCGAGGCATCTTCACTCACAGTTACATCGGCGATTGCATTATCTACAGTCGGCGCATCATTCACTGCATTTACGGTGACTGTAAACGTATCTTCAACATACGCTCCCGTCGAATCGGTTGCACGAATCGTAATATTCGCAACTCCATTTTGATTGTCTACGTAATCAAGAGTTAGAGTGTTTCCTGATAAAGCTGTTCCTACTAGTGAACTATTCGTATTTCCGACGACTGTCAATGTAAGGTCATCGCTGTTCGTTAAGATGTCCACATCCGCAAACGCTTGTGAAAGATCAAGGACTGTATTCGCGGCGTCTTCACTCACTGTCACATCGGCGATCGCATTATCTACAGTCGGCGCATCATTCACTGCATTTACGGTGACTGTAAACGTATCTTCAACATACGCTCCCGT
>JAYZJO010000004.1:0-63134 GCA_036164375.1 Chlamydiota bacterium
TTGAAAATTTAAATAATACAAGTGATATGATATAAGGCTTTTCTTAACCCTTGGGAGAGCAAGTATGAAAGCGACATCTGATTACATCAGTGGTATTATTTAAATTTTCAATTAGTATTATAAACTACTTCAGTGAGAGTAGTTCTTGAAATTTAGGTTGGCTTCTTAAGGAATTAAACTCCTCTCTCTCTAGAAGAGTTGGGAAACTCGGATACCCTTGATTATACGCCGTCTTCAACCAACCAACGGTAGGTTCCACTTCATTTTTATGGGCGTGACAAAGAGCGTTTACAGCAGCGATTTCTGGTGTTGGGCTCTCCTGATAGGCATTTTTTCCTAGCTCAATAGCCCTATCAACGTCCCCTGCTTTATAGGCTAATTGATGAGCTGTGCTAAGAAATTCTGGGGTCATCTTATCTAATATGGGAAGAACCATGGCATAAGCATCCTGATACTGCTTTTTTATGACGAGAATATTTGCCATCATTTGAGTTGCTGTAATACTCAAAACGCCTCCACCAGCTTTTTCACGAACTGTTTCTAAAATTTCCCACCCCTCATCATGCTTTCCTAGATGTACAGCCATATCCGCAGCTTTTATCTGCTGCCACAAACCTTCATCCTGATCAACTTCAGTCATTGACCGAAGCGCTGCCCACCCCCGGTAGTTTTCAAAAGTTAAAAACATGAATAAAATGCCTGGTAACATAAGTCCAAAAGCAAAAAGGGAAAGCCCAAGAAGCCCACACAATGCTAAGCTTAAGAAGGTGGCAATTTTCACTCCTTTAAACCCAAACATTCCCTGTAACACTATTTTAAAAAGACGCCCACCATCAAGCGGCAACACTGGAAGTAAGTTAACAATTGTCCAAAAAAGATTGATATAAGCTGTAACCGTTAAAGTATAGGTAGTCAAAGAGCCGAGCCGGCCAGCAATAAACTGATTCAGTAATAGCGCACCAAGGCAAAGAATAAGTCCAAAAATAGGGCCATTCATCACTATGATAAATTCTTGCCAGAGTTTAAGCTTGCCACCTTCTCGTCTTGTAAGACCTCCAAATCCCACTAAATTAATGATGGGATTCTGCCCAAAATAAACAGCAGTAATTGCATGTCCATATTCGTGAACGAGAACAGAAACAAAGATAATCACCATCCATATCACAGTTCCCACAATATTGTAGGTGCTCAACCACCCAATAATGCCAGCTAATAACCAAAAAAAGGGATGTATACGTACAGGGATCATCATATCAACTCACTATAGCATTCATTATTAAATAGTAGCTAGTTGTTTTTAACAGCATGTTCCACAGCTTCAGCCATTTGCGCTGGCGTCTCCGCAATAGAAACTCCCACAGCCTTTAAAGCATCAATTTTCCCTTGAGCCGTTCCTTTACCACCAGAAACTATGGCGCCAGCGTGACCCATTCGACGTCCAGGAGGCGCTGTCTTTCCTGCAATAAAAGCTGCAACGGGCTTTGTACAATGCTCTTTGATCCATTCCGCGGCATTTTCTTCGGCGTCACCACCAATTTCTCCAATCATGAGAATCGATTCTGTTTCAGGATCATCCTGAAACATTTTGAGAATATCGATAAAATCAGTTCCATTTAGTGGGTCTCCACCAATTCCCACGCAAGAAGACTGTCCCATACCATTTTGTGTCGTCTGCCAAACGGCTTCATAGGTGAGCGTTCCCGATTTAGATACTATTCCAACGCTACCTCGTTTATGAATATACCCCGGCATGATACCTATTTTACACTCATCAGGTGTAATCACTCCTGGACAATTAGGTCCTATCAATCGACTTGTTGTACTTGCTTTCATCACCTTACTCACTTCTAACATGTCACGGACGGGTATTCCTTCTGTAATACAAATGATCAGCGGAATGCCTGCTGCTTCAGCTTCTAAAATGGAATCGGCAGCAAAGGGAGGCGGCACAAAAATCATTGATGCATCGCAACCTGTAGCCTCTCTTGCTTCTTCTACTGTATCGAAGACCGGAATGCCAAGTACCTCTTGTCCCCCTTTCCCTGGAGTGACTCCACCGACCATTTTTGTTCCATATGCTTTACACTGTTCTGTATGAAACATCCCTGCTTTACCCGTAATCCCTTGAGTGATTACTTTTGTATTCTTGTTAACTAGTATTGCCATAGTACCTTCTCCCTAACCTAATTCGTTTCTTGCAGCCACAATTTTCTCGGCTGCATCAGACAGTCCATCCGCTACCGTAATATTTAATCCTGAGTCAGCAAGAATTTTTTTCCCTTGCTGCATATTTGTTCCTTCCATTCTGACAACAAGAGGAACTTTTAAACCGAGCTGTTTAACGGCGGTCTCGACCGCTTCGCCAATCGTCGCGCAATTCATTATCCCCCCGAAAATATTGACCAGGATGGCTTTAACATTGGGATCCGACAAAATAATCTTAAAACCTTCTGTTACTTTTTCAACGTCAGCGCTGCCCCCCACATCGAGGAAGTTTGCCGGTTTACCACCATAATGCTGGATAATATCCATCGTCGACATCGCAAGCCCAGCACCATTTACCATACAGCCGATATCCCCATCGAGTGCAATGTACTCTAAGCCATACTCAACTGCGCGCGCCTCGTTTGCTGGAATTTGTGTTGGATCATAATAAGCTGAAATCTGCTGTTGACGATACAGAGCATTACTATCGATACTCAACTTCGCATCGACAGCAAGGATGTCACCGTCTGGAGTTTCAACAAGTGGATTAATTTCTAAGAGAGAGGCATCTGTGTCAATAAAAGCTTTGGCAAGGGCTGCGACCATTTTTTTCCCTTTTTTTGCCGTTTCTCCTGACCACCCCATAAATTTAGCAATCTGAACAAGTTGATACCCTCGCAACGTGCCGTCGTTCCCGATGGCTACAGTTTTTATTTTTTCAGGCATCGTTTCAGCTATTTCTTCTATCTCCATTCCCCCTTCAGGAGAGACAATAAGACTTGCTACAGCATTAGCACGATCAATAATGGCGCCAACATAGTACTCTTTTTTAATATCGGTGAGATCGGTAATCATCACTTGGTGACAAATGACCCCTTCAGGCCCAGTCTGATTATTGACAATTTTCATGCCCAGCATATTTTTAACATGCTCAAAAATTTCATCGCGCGTTTGAGCAAGTTTCACCCCACCTGCCTTACCACGACCACCAGCATGAACCTGTACTTTTACGACTGCTTTACTGATTTCCATATCATCAACAGCATTTTTAGCCTCGTCCATGTTGGTAACAACGCGGAACTGAGGAACTTTAACGCCATATTTTTCTAAAACTAATTTGGCTTGATATTCATGTGTATTCATATATCACCATTTCCATCATTTACCTTTCGCTATTTACGTAGGTATGCTAACATCTACTTACTAAGTTCACAATAAACTATCGAGCTTATCCATGGTACTGAAATTTTTAAAGTCCGGATACCAGTCAGTTAAGACTGCACTCGCCAAAACCGGTTCATTGTTAGGCACTAAAATACGCGGCCTCTTTCAAGGGGAAATAGATGAAGACACCCTCGAAAATCTAGAACAGCTCCTCTATGAAGCTGACTTAGGTGTCAAAACCGCAATGGATCTCACAGAAAAAATACGCCAGCTTCATAAGAAAAACCCCAAACTTACTGCTGATGACTATATTGAAGAACTAAAGAAAGAGATTTCTAACCTTTTAGGCCAGGGCACACATGGCATAATTAAAACCCCTGACAATGAGGGACCTACAATTATTCTCGTGGTTGGTGTCAATGGAAGTGGTAAAACTACATCTATAGCAAAAATAGCGAAAACACTCACCGACAATAACTTAAAGGTTCTTGTTGGTGCTGCGGACACTTTTCGCGCTGCAGCAATCGACCAATTAGAGCTTTGGGCAAAGCGAATAGGAATAGACATTGTCAAAGGTAAGCCAGGAAGTGATCCCGCAGCTGTTGCCTTTGATGCAATTTCTGCAGGTAAAGCGCGTGGTTGTGATTACGTAATTATCGACACAGCTGGACGCCTTCAAAATAAAACTCATCTGATGCAGGAACTTGAAAAAATTAAACGTACCTGCAAGAAAATTGTCGATAGTGCTCCCCATGAAACCTTGCTAGTCATCGATGCCAATACAGGTCAAAATGGAATAGACCAAGCAAAAACTTTCAATAAATACACCCCCATTACTGGTTTAGTACTAACAAAACTGGATGGCTCAGCGAAAGGGGGTGTTGTGTTAGGGGCCCAAAAAGAACTGAACATCCCGGTGAAATTTATTGGGGTTGGCGAAAGTATTGAGGATCTCAAACCTTTTAGCACAGAAAGCTATGTTTCGGCTCTTTTTGATTAGAAACAGCTCCATTCACCCAAAACAAACTTAATAAACCGCCTGTTTTTAATTACATCTTAATCAAACAACTGAATTTAATAAATTATTTGACATCACTTTAGATTAATTATATAATTAAGTATATAAAAGAGGGCTGTATTATTAAATACACCAATCTTTACACCAACTAGACGGGGAACGCACGACTCCCTTAGGGTGTAATCATCCGCCTCAACATGGATGTAGCACTTATCTCTAAATAGGTGGATGACGAGCTGCGAATCGTGGAGGATCTAGCGCCTCCAAGACTCGCAGTTCGCCATCCGAAACTGAGTCCTAATGGACCCGAGAGAAAGGTTTCGTGTACTCCCTGTCATTTTTTCTATTATAATAATATTAACCGGAGGGCTTTATGAATATCATAAAAGCTGGCCTCTTCGCGTTCGTACTAGCAGCAACATCTTTTGTTGTGCCTGCGTATGGAGTTGAAATGATAGGGAGGGAGAGCTCTTCTTCCGCAGAAATCGCAAAAAAATATTACGAAAGAGGAAAATACAACAAGAGGTATCCACGCTATAGACATCATCGTGGAGTCTACGTTAGACCGTATGTCCATAGACCCTATTACCGTAGAGGACCCTATTTATATAGACCATATGCATACGATCCTTATTTCTATGGACCGTACAATGAAGGACCTTACTACCGTGGAGGCAATGGAGTATATCTACAGTTTAGACTGTAATGAAGTACAGCAAGAAAGCTACAGGCTTAACAAGCCCGTTATTAACATAAGTTGTATAGCCACCTCGAAGACGACAAAAAGTCCAAGCATGATTAATAGGGGTTTACCTCCCATTAATGAATATTTTGAGTCGAGCTTCATGTGGTAACGCCCTGACCAGACCATGAGTATTGGAAGTAACCCTAATAAAAGTGCGCTACCAAATCCCCCAGCGTAATCCAATGCTGTCAAAAATATTTTAGGATTAAAATATGTAATCACCAATGGGGGAAGAAAGACAAGGAGAGACAGAATAAGCTTCCCTTTGGCTGTCTTTTTTATGTTCAAGCCATCCGCAAGAAAATCTTGCAGTCCGATAGTAACCCCAAAAAAAGAAGTCACCATCGCAAAAAAAGCAAAAAACTGCCCGATCGTATAAATTTCTGGATTCCCCAAAAGTAATCGCAACGGATAAACCGCATTATCATTATTTGCAAGGGCTTCGGCAAGCCCACCTTGTCCGAATGTGGGGACAATCCCCAATATCAAAGCCTGCCAAAGGAGGTAGGCGAAAAAAGGAAGAGAGCTGCCGGCAATAATAGCTAAACGAGCTTGCTTTGGATTATGATCGAGGTAGTGAATCAATGTCGGAACTGTCCCCTGATAAGCAAAAGAGGTAAAAGCGACAGGTAAACCCACTAGAGAAAGCGTCCAATTTCTCTGAGATAAAAGATCCACATTTACATACGGCAAACCGAGGTAGACAAATAGCAAGAAACAGGCGCCAAGTCCCACCATAAATACTGCGTTAATTCGCCCTACAACTCTAGCTCCCGAATAAACATATGGAGCAAAAAATAAAACGAAAAATAAAGGGCCGAGTTCCTCAGTAACAACCTGTGGAAAAATTTGTGAAATCAAACTTCCACAACCCGAAACGTAAGCTACAGTTAACGAGTAAAACATGAAAAGATAAAGGCTCCAAGCAAACACTTGACCAAATCGCCCTAAAGTCTTTTCTGCCATAGATATAATATTTGACTCCCCTTTAATCCAAAGAGAGACCTCTAAAAACAAAAGACCCGTGCAAGCCATCAACCCCCAACAAAAAAGATATATGAGTATGGATGGGAGAAATCCACCTAAAGATAATTTTACCGGTAGCGCAAGCATTCCGCCACCGATACAAGTGCCTGCTATTAGTAGTGCCCCTTTAAGGGTTCTGCCTTTTTTTACCATGTCATCCTAAATTATTGAAATATTAAGGGCTTATTTTAAGGAAGACCTAGTATTAAGTAAAGATATAATTTTGGAATGCCAATACAAACCAAGAATATAAAAAAAATCTTTACGATCAACTCACCTCACTATTCCACTGTTACAGATTTTGCAAGGTTTCGCGGTTGATCGATTTCTGTTCCACGCTCTAGAGCGATGTAATAAGCCAATAATTGAGTCACAATTGTCGTTGTGATAGACGAAAATTCGTCGATAGTTTCTGGAATAACAATCACATCGTTAGCAATAGCTTCTACATTTTTTTGTCCTTCTTCAATCACAGCAATGATAGGCCCCTTTCTAGCTTTAACCTCCATTAGGTTACTTTGAATCTTATCAAAAGTAGCTTTATTAGCACAAAGAGCGACAGTTGGGCACTTTTCATTGATAAGAGCAATTGGACCATGCTTCATTTCGCCTGCTGGATAACCTACAGCATTAATATATGAAATTTCTTTTAATTTAAGAGCCCCCTCTAAACTGATGGGATACATATATTGGCGACCGATAAAAAAGAAATTCTCATAATGAGCGTATTTTTTGGCGATGGTTTTTATTGCATCGGCGTTATCTAAAATTGACTGAACTTGACTTGGAAGCATTTTCAGGTGAGTTAAAAAATCCTGTCCCTCTTCCTTTGTCAAATGGCGCATTCGCCCCAGTTGCAGTGCAAATAATGAAAGAATAACAAGTTGACTAGTAAACGCTTTTGTTGAGCAAACTCCAATTTCAGGCCCGGCATGCAAGAAAAAGGTATAATCTGACTCACGCACCAAAGTAGACCCCAGAACGTTACACAAGCTAAAAATCTTCACTCCTTTTGCCTCTTTTATTTCGCGTATAACAGCGATAGTATCAGCAGTTTCCCCTGACTGACTGATTGCAATAACGAGTGTATCACTAGCGATAATTGGATTTTTATACCTAAACTCCGAGGATATTTCCACCTGTACAGGAATGCGCGCGCATTTTTCTATTATATAGGAAGCTACAAGTCCAGCATGCCACGAAGTCCCACATGCCAAAATAAGAATACGTTTTACAGCGTGTAACTCATCGCTATGCTCGAGTAATCCATCGAAATGTGCTGTACCATACTCTTCAACAAACCTGGAGGCAAAAGCATTTTTAATTGTTTGAGGCTGTTCATAGATTTCCTTTAGGGTAAAATGCTCGAATTCCCCCTTTGATACATCACCACCCGAGTAGCTAAGCTGCTCTTTTTCTTTACTGATAGGCTCTCTATTTGAATTAAAAACTTCTAATTTATCAGATCTAACAACAGCAACTTCGGAGTTGGATAAAAAAACAACTTCTCGGGTGTGTGGCGCAAAAGCATGTGAATCTGAAGAAATAAAAGCTTGATCTTGACCAATACCAATAATCATTGGCGACTCATGAGCGACTGCAATGATTTTATCAGGATGATCTTTGTGGACGATTGCAATAGCATAAGCCCCCTGTAAAAGTGGCAAAGTTTTTTGAACTGCTTCGAGAATATCTCCATGATAATTTTTTGCAACAAGATGAGCAATCACTTCCGTATCGGTATCGGACTCAAAGACGACACCGCTTTTCATTAAATCAGACTTCAACTCTGCATGATTTTCAATGATCCCGTTGTGCACAAGCGCTAGGGAATGACTACTATCAAAATGAGGGTGAGCATTTTTCTCTGTGGGCTCGCCATGCGTAGCCCAACGTGTGTGCGCTATAGCAATGTCTAGTTGAAGCTTACTGTTTAAAACCTCATTTTCTAATATAGAAACCTTCCCTACTTCTTTACATCCATAAATTGCACCATCCTTAATTCCTGCTATTCCTGCTGAATCGTAACCGCGATACTCCAAACATTTTAAACCATCAATAACAATTTTGACCGGGTCTTTTTTTCCAATATAACCAAATATTCCACACATTCTATTATCTCCTGATTAAGCGCCTATTTTTTCTTTTATCTTTGTCGCAATCAATTCAGCCATATCTTTTACTTCTTTTAAGTCTGCTCCCTCAACCATCACGCGACAGATATTCTCTGTTCCTGAATACCTAACAAGAACACGTCCACTATCCCCAAGCTTTTTTTCAACAGCCGCAATACTTTCCGACACGTTTTCTAAAGTATCGAGTGCCGGCTTTAACTGAACAGGAACATTCAAAAGCACTTGTGGATACCTTTTCATCACAGAAGCTAACTCGCTAAGTCTCACCTTTTTTTCCACCATAATACGCAACACCTGCAAAGCTGCAACTAAACCATCACCAGTAGTGTTAAAGTCTGAAAATATAATATGACCGCTCTGTTCTCCCCCAAGATTTATATCTTGATCAAGCATTTCCTGAATAACATGCCTATCTCCAACTTTTGCTTGCACGACCTCAATCCCTAAATTTTCCATCGACTTTACAAACCCAAAATTAGACATCACCGTTGATACAACTTTACCATTGCGCAGCTCTCCTTTTTCATGAAGGTACTTGGCACAAATTGCAAGAATAGCATCACCATCGACAATTTCTCCCTTCTCATCGACCATAATTACGCGATCAGCATCACCATCTAAAGCTATACCTACGTCAGCTTTGTGCTTTTGAACAAGCTTCTGCACAACTTCGGGATGTAAAGAACCACAATCAAGGTTTATATTTAAACCATTGGGATAATTCCCCTCGACAATAACATCAGCATCAAGTTCACGAAAAATCATGGGAGCAACTCTATAACCGGCACCATTAGAGCAATCTAAACAAATCTTTAACCCTTGCAAAGACTGCTGCCTAGGAAATGTCCCCTTTGCAAATTCGATATATCGGCCATCCGCATCGTCAATTTTAGTATTCTTCCCAATATCTCTATCTTGTGGAAGATCGTTATCGAAATCTTCTGTACTAATTAAATGTTCCATCTGACGTTCCCACTCGTCATCAAACTTAAAACCTTCTGCTGAAAAGAATTTAATTCCATTATCTTCAAAAGAATTATGAGAAGCAGAGATAACGATACCAGCATCAGCACGGTAAGCGCGAGTAATGAAAGCGACACCCGGAGTAGGAAGAGGACCAACCATAAGAGTGTCTATCCCCATAGAGCAAAGCCCTGCGATCAATGCATTTTCAAACATGTAGCACGAGAGACGAGTATCTTTACCGATAACAACTCGATGTTTTCCGCTATGAACACGGAACAATTTACCAGCAGCTCTCCCTAAAGCCAACGCTAACTCAACTGTCATTGGGTAGTGGTTTGCTTTTCCTCTTACACCATCGGTACCAAATATTTTTTTTACTTCATTCTCAGTCATCGTAATACTACTCTTTGTCATTAACTTATATTGTATCGTACTAGAAAAATAAGGTATCAGGGTTGACTTTTCAAGCGTAAAAGCAACTCTTTCGATTATATTTCCCTATCTTTTTTGTAAATTGGCGAAAAAAGAATGATTTCTTGACGGATTCTGGTAAAATAACATATTATACAGGAATATAAACAACTTAAAATCAATAACCATTTAATACTTAGTGCAGAAAAAAATCTACAAAGCTACTGAACACGATGTTGACCACCGACTTATTGACATCGACGCCTTAGAAGTTATTTCACGTCTTCGCGAAGCTGGATATGAAACATATTTAGTTGGCGGAAGCGTCCGAGACATCCTTACTGGGCAATCCCCTAAAGATTTCGACATCTCTACAGCAGCACGCCCCGAAGAAATAAAAAAGGTTTTTGGCAGACAATGCCTCCTTATCGGCAGACGCTTCAGACTAGCTCATATACGATTTGGACACAAAGTCATCGAAGTTGCCACTTTTCGCTCTGGAGAAAACACCGACTCCTTAATCACTCGCGACAATGTATGGGGATCTCCAGAACAAGATGCTCTTCGACGTGACTTCACGATCAACGGTTTATTCTACGACCCTTCCAACCACACAATCATCGACTACGTCGGAGGTTGGAAAGATATCCACGACGGAATTTTAAAAAGCATTGGAGATCCAATCGTTCGTTTCAAGCAAGATCCGGTAAGAATGATTCGCCTCCTTAAATTTAAAGCTCGGTTTGGGTTCAAAATTTCCACTGAATGTCAACACGCTTTAGACCGGTGCAAAGAAGAGCTTATGAAGAGCTCCCCTGCCCGTATTCTAGAAGAAATGTTGCGCATGTTAGAGTCTGGGTCATCGGAAAATTTTTTCCGACTAATGACAGAATCTGACCTACTTGAGTTATTATTCACCTGCCTTACTCACTTTATTCAAGGAGAACATGGTGAAGAAATTTATGCATACCTCAGAGAGTCCGATACACTAAACAAGGAACGTAAATACAGACCTCTCGATCGCAACGTTCTTGCATCATGCCTATTATTCCCAATCCTTGAACACGAAATTAAACACCAGCTAATCGACAAAGAAGTTACCCCCCATATTGGTGATATTATGCTTCTTTCCGCAGCAATCATCAAAGGATTTGTAACCTCTTCATTCTCTCACTTTCCCAAAAAAATGAGCTCAACAATAGGCTACATATTAACCACACAATTTAGATTTACCCCCTTCTCTGGAAAAAAACACCATAAACCCAAACTCTTTCACCATAAAGAGTTTCCATTAGCCCTTCAATTCCTCAAATTACGCTCGCTTATAGATCCATCCCTAGTAGAAGAATACACAGAGTGGAAAAATCTATACAAACAACACAAACACCATCAACCTAGACCGCACCACCCACCACAAAAAAAATACTGGAGAGGACCAAAACGTGAACGAAGAGATGCACATTGATACAATCCCATCGCCCACACCACTAGAAATCTTTCACACTGGTCCAGACCTTGCTTATGGACCTCTTCCAACAATTATTTACTTCGCCCTATCTGGCCCTGAAAGCCTAAATACAGACCCATTTAACCAACCGATTACCCACCTAAAAAACCAACAAATCAGAAAATTCTCATTTACCCTTCCCTACCATGGACCTGGACATTCCAATAGTAAAGCCATGGAGCAATGGGCACGCTGCTTAAAAAATAACGAAGACTTCCTTACTCCTTTTTTAAAAAACGTCATCACTAACATCTCTTACTTAATAGATCAAGGTTATATAGACGACACAAACATTGCCGCTGCAGGACTATCTCGTGGAGGGTTCATTGCGACACATCTAGCCGCTAGAGACCATCGAATTGGCTCTATTCTAGGGTTCGCCCCCATCACAAAATTTGGATGGATGAGAGAATATGAAGACCGTTCTCATGACTCCATGGCAAGACAGTTTGACTTAACACATATCATCAATCAAATTATTGGAAAGCCCTTGCGCTATTATATAGGAAATAGAGATCAACGTGTCGGCACAGACTCCTGCTTTTCATTTGTATCTGAACTCACCGAGGCATCGTTTCAACAAGGTCACCGCTCCCCCAATGTAGAGCTATTCATATCTCCATCTATCGGGCACAAAGGCCACGGAACTCCGCAGCACATTTTTAATGATGGCGCAGAGTGGTTAAGTAAACAATTTAAAATTTGAAGCACGTACCTTAAGCAACAGACTCTTGAAAATCACCTCACAAAGTCAAAATAAAATTTAAGATATTTCCAATTTAATTCAGTATACCTCAAATGAACCTAAACCCTTATTCAAGCTACAAAAATTTGATAATAATTACCAACCATGTTACGATAGAATATCTAATAATTTTTTAACAAAATCAGTATGAAACAAAATAAAATAGGCACATTTTTCGGTGTTATTGTTCCAAACATAACAATGATGCTCGGAGTTATCCTTTTCCTTCGCCTAGGGATTTTAGTTGGCCATGCAGGCCTTTTTACAATGACATCAGTTATCTTCCTGTCACTCGGGTTTATGACAATTACAAGTCTTTCCATTGCATCTATGGCAACAAATATACGCATGGGTGGTGGTGGAGTTTACTACCTAATCACGCGCTCTTTAGGAATTGAAATAGGTGGAGCCGTAGGCTTTGCTCTCTACTTTTCTCAACTTATTTCCATAGCTTTAACAACAACTGGATTTGCTTACACAATCTGTGAAATGTTTCCTAATTTATCAATTGTAGCGGTAGAAATAGGGACAATACTTACGCTTTCCCTGCTCTCAAGCGCATCCTCAAAAGGAGCCCTTCGCCTACAGTTCATCATTTTGTTAATCTTATTCTCTGGAGTTTTATCTGTTTACGCCGGCTCCATTAACAACGTAACTCCCTTAGAAAATACTACCCCTCTTTTTCAAAATGGCACTATTTCTTTTTGGGAAACATTTGCTTTCTTTTTCCCTGCCATGACAGGAATTGAAGCTGGGATGGCTATGTCTGGAATCCTCAGAACCCCGGGACGCTCTCTATTTATTGGGAACATAACAGGATTACTTGTAGTAGCTTTCATTTATCTAAGCCTTTCTATATTCGCCTACTACCAAATTCCCGATGCCTACCTTTCAGCTGATCCATTTATTTTTGTCCAATTTTCTTGGAGCCCATTACTCGTCAATTTAGGCATATTAACTGCCACACTCTCCAGCGCTTTAGGCAGTTTTTTAGGAGCGCCACGCATGTTAGAAAGCATGGCAAAAGATGGGTTAGCTCCTAGCTACTTTGGACGTACATACGGTGTCTTCCAAGAGCCAAGATGGGCACTTGCCTTTACCTCTGTCACTGTAGCGGCTATTGCATTGAGCACCAACATAGACCAAATTATTCCAATTTTGACCATGATATGTCTCATTACCTACGGTCTCCTTAATTTTGTAGCAGGACTCGCCGAGTTAATGAACACTGTAAGCTGGCGCCCCATTGTCAGAACCCCCTGGTGGCTATCATTATCAGGATCTCTTCTTGCCGTTACCATGATGCTATTTATAAATGTAACCTGGACCTTTATTTCTCTAGGATTATTTTTACTACTTTACATCTTTTTTCAGGGGAGAAATATTACAGCTGGATTCCAAGATATTCGACAAAGCCTCGTATTTTTCTTTTCTCGATCTGCACTTTACCACTTAGGTTCCCCTGCAGAACACGCCCTGGTATGGCACCCACAACTCCTTGTTGCGGCTACATCGTTGACATATCACAATAAAATGGCTCATCTAGCACACTCTTTAACAAAGCGCAGTGGAATTCTCACTTTTGCAGCCTTCGTTCCTGACTCATGGCAGGACCCCGTTCAACTTGAGTCAAGCAAAGCCACCTTAGACTCCCACCTAGAGAAAGAAAACATTTCCGCACTCGTTGAAGTACAACCCGCTGCCAACTCCAATTCTGGAATCAATAACATGATTCGCACATATGGGATAGGACCCATACAACCCAATACCATCATGATTCCTATCGAAGAAGCTATCGAAGACTTTACAGGACTTATGGAAACAATCGAAACATGTCGATTAATGCGTAAAAACCTCATACTTTTTAAAGACAGCGACAATGTATCCGAAGACTACTTCACGACACCGGGCCAGGAAGAAAAAAGACTTGACTTATGGTGGAATGGAGACGATCGTAATAGCTTTGACCTCTCAATTTCATTAATGACCACTCTTCATGATGGCAATGTGTGGGGTGACTCATCAGTTAAGTTAAACTCGGTTGTCAGCTCTAAGTCTGCGCGAGGGGTTATGCAAAAGTTTTTCAAGGACTTTATCAAACAAAGTCGCTTGCCCTTTACCCCTCATATTCACCTTGAACCTAACTCTTCAGACTACCTCCCGTTTGTCGAAAAATATTCCTCAAACGCACAATTACTGTGTGTTTGTTTACGTGCATTTAATGACGATGAATCGCAAGAGAACTACCAGTTATACCTTGAGGAAGTCATCAATTGCGTACAAAATCTAGGAGCTTGCCTACTTGTAACTTCTTATGACGAAGTTGAGCGGCGTGAAATATATCAGTATACGAATTGATATGTGAATAATTTTCAATTTCCTTTATTTTGCTCAATCGATATACTCATTTATGATTTAGCACTATTTTATATTGGATTTTTCATGAAACTAAAGTATTCCGTTGTAATTCCCCTCAAAGACGAAGAAGATAACGTTGAGATATTAATCAGTGAAATTGAACCCGTCATGGAAAGTATTGGTGAAGACTGGGAAATGATCTGTATTGACGATGGATCGACAGACAGAACGAGAAGTATTTTAGAAGAGCTAGCCGAAACTAAAAGTTTTTTAAAACCCCTATTCTTCGACAAGAATTACGGACAGTCAAGTGCCTTTGATGCAGGTTTCAAAAAAGCTGTTGGTGAATATATTATTACTCTCGATGGAGATCTTCAAAACGATCCGAAAGACATACCAAAGCTCATCGCAAAAGCCGATAATGCTGATATGGTTTGCGGTTGCCGACTGAATAGAAAAGACACATTCACCAAAAAGATCACTTCCAAACTGGCCAATAAAGTCAGGGGGAAAATTTGCCGCGACAACATGAAAGATACAGGTTGCTCTCTAAAATTATATCGCAAATCCTGCCTCGAAAAAATCAAACTCTTTGATGGAATGCACCGATTTTTACCTGCGCTATTTAAAAATGAAGGTTTCCTCGTAATTGAAGTTCCCGTAAATCATCGCCATCGCCAACACGGCAATTCAAAATATAATTTTTTAAACCGTTCTTTTAATACAATCGCTGACATGCTTGCAGTAAGGTGGATGCGCAAGAGACGCTTGAAGTATAAGATCAAACAAGAGACTCTATAGCATGGATTGGCGTACTGTTCTGTACCCTCTTGGGTTTATTTCATCACTAGCATTTGGCTCCCGCTTCCTTCTGCAATGGCTATCTAGTGAAATTGAACAAAAAAGTATAGTATCACGCAGGTTTTGGATAATCTCTCTCGTCGGAAACTGCACCCTACTCATTCACTCAATAATACAGCAGCAATACCACGTGTGTTTTGTACAAACTTGTAACGCTGTAATTTCCTGGCGCAACATCAATCTTATGTCTACGCCCGAAGCAAGATACAAAAAATCTACTACGGCTGCGATCTTAGTAGGAGCAATAACACTTTCAACGTTATTTTTTGCCGGGCAAAATTATGTTTTAGGAGAACCCAATATTATTTGGTTCCGAGTACCCGAGCTTCCTTGGAAAACTCCTACCCATCAAACTGTACCCTGGTTTATTCATGGAGTTGGATTCATTGGGATCTGTTTATTTTCAAGTCGATTTTGGGTGCAGTGGTGGTATGCTGAAAAACACCAATTTAGCCATCTTGGAAAACCCTTTTGGTATCTGAGCCTCACAGGTACACTACTATCTTCCAGTTACTTTTTCTATATCTTAGATCCCGTCAACTTCATCGGACCCGCTTTGGGTACAATCCCCTATATCAGAAACATACTACTAATAAAAAAATCGGGTCAATTAATCCATGAGTCCACAGACTGAACAATCAATATTTATTTTTGCTGGGGAGCATAGTGGCGATGTCCATGGCGCAAAGCTTGTACAATCGCTAAAAGAACTACTGCCATATTCAAAAATCAGAGGAGTTTCAGGCCCATATATGCGTGCAGAGGGAGTTGACACATTTATGGAAATGGAAGCCTTTGCTGTTATGGGTTTCACAGATGTAGCCCTCGCCCTCCCCAAGATTTTTTCTAACTTTAAAAAAATTCGCAACAATATACTACAAACGAATCCCGATATGGTCATTCTTATCGACTATCAAGAGTTTAGCCTACGCCTTGCGAAATCCTTACGAAAAAAAGGGTACACAGGAAAGCTTGTGCAATATATCAGCCCTTCAGTCTGGGCCTGGAGAAAAGGGCGCGCTGATACTATCGCCGAAAACTTTGACCTACTCCTAACCATTTATCCTTTTGAATCTCAGTACTATAATACTTCAAAATTATCTGTAAAGTATATAGGAAATCCAATCAAAGACCGCGTTGAAAAATACTGCTACGATAATGATTGGAGAAGGAAATTGGATATACCTAACAAACCATTTATTGCACTATTCCCAGGTAGCAGAAAATCTGAAATCTATCACAACCTTCCACTCCAACTTAAAGCAGCTGAAAAACTAAAAA
Source organism: Chlamydiota bacterium (assembly GCA_036164375.1). Classification (GTDB taxonomy): domain Bacteria; phylum Chlamydiota; class Chlamydiia; order Chlamydiales; family Criblamydiaceae; genus JAYZJO01. The sequence continues at coordinate 16,423 of JAYZJO010000004.1, forward strand.
AACATGTCGGATATTTCGCTATTTCATGTGCAAGTAAAGAGTCAAAAAAACATATTCAGCAAGAACTAAGAAATAGTTCTCTAGTTCTAGGTGAAGATGCTTTTCTTATCCCAAGAGAGTACAGCTACGAAGTAATGCGTGACAGCAAAATGGCGATAGCTAAATCGGGAACTGTAACTTTAGAGTTAGCACTACACAAAAAACCTACAATCGTCACTTATGACATTTCCAAAACTCACAAGTTTATCTGTAAAAACATTCTCAGAATCAATCTTCCTTTTTATTGCATTGTAAACATCTTAGCTAACAAAGAGGTATTCCCCGAGTTTGTTGACGCAGGTATCAACCCAAATGCTATTGTCACCGCCGCGATTGAGATTCTTAATAACCCGGACACCTACCGCAAAACTGTCGATCTCTGCGAAAAAGTACGCAGCATCTTACATGTCGAAAACTCAAGCGGAAAATCTGCTAGAGCAATACAGGAGGCCATGCAGAAATGAAAGAATTGTGGTACAAGTTCAAACACAGAATACTCCCTGCGTTCCTAGCAAAGCTTGTGAAAGGCTTAATTGGCGCCTTAATGAAAACTTGTAAGGTAAAAATTCGCGACTCTGAAAAGTATCTAAAAACTGCTGAAAGTGAACCTTGCGTAGTTATGCTTTGGCATAACCGCTTAGTCCTAGCCCCTACCTTACTATATAAAACAGCTCCTCACTTTAATTATGGGGTTTTAGTAAGCAATAGTAGAGATGGTGAAATCATTTCATCAATTATCAATAGCTACGCTATCGGGTATAGTATCCGCGTATCACACAATGCTAGAAAGCAAGCATTGGATGAAGCCATTAACTTCCTCAATAAAAGAAAAGGCGTCTTAGTCATTACACCCGATGGACCGCGTGGACCCAAGTACCGCATAAAAAAAGGAGCGGCTTATATTGCCAAAGCCAGCGGGGCAAAAGTAGTTCCAGCTAGCTGGAAAGCTAATAATTATTGGGAACTTAATTCGTGGGACCATCTAGTGATCCCTAAACCATTTTCCACAATAACCCTCACTTTTGGAGATCCCATCGCAATGGAACACTCTAATCAACTCCCGAGTAAACAAGAGGTGTCCATTCTAGAGGAAAGTCTTCACATGGATTAATACAAATGAGCCAATACCTTTAATCCCAAAATTTATTCAAATCAAATTGCTACACAATAAAGCAAGACTTCGAAAGACTAATAATCGAAGTCCAGCTATTTATTGGGATTGGTATTAAACCCGATTTGTGTGCAAATCTCTTACCTATGCACCACTTAAATACACGAGATTGAGGTGAAAAGAGTGAAAAGCGGGCCGATTAGGCCCGGTTGAAGTTTTTTCGCTTCAAGATTGTGTATTTAAACCTGGTTTGCGTCCATTTTTAAGCAGGCTTATATAATTTCAACCAGTCGGTGATTTTTTGTTTCAATTCAATATCAGGTTTACAATCTTCAAGATTGTACTTATTACGTGTCAATGGGCATGTAAACAAGCCATCTTTATCTTTAGGTAGTGTTTCAAGAGTTTTCAGATCAAAATGATGAACGACACCAGAAATATCTAAAGGAGTTTTGTAAGGATTTAACATCACATCAAATGTAATAGGATCTTCGAACTCTTCAGGAAGTTCTTTCAATTCTTTTTGAACTGGCAACATTTTCTTTGCTTTTTCATCGGTACTATAGTAACCACTTATAATTCTACCGACACTACCACCATTGACTGTAACAACTACTCCTCCTTCTTCCTCAAAATGTATCTCTTCAACGTGTCCTCCTGAAACGATTATCGTTTGAGGTTGTACTTCTTCATTTGATTCAATTGAATCTAATGACCTACTTTTAACTCCCTCAATAAAGTCTATCGCTTTTTTTACTTTACTCTTATTACGAAGAGCATCGATGGGCACCTCTAAATCACCTATAAATGTTTTTTCATTACACATAAGGATGCCAAAACATGGTCCATGAAATATGACACCATTTAATTTGCTACGCCCCCTTCCTTCATCTGAAGAATTCAATTTGAATTCATAAGCACCAGAAGATGTTTCTATCGGTGATAGGGAACCATCAGCAAAAATTTTAACGAGCTCTGCGATGTCATATGGCACACTTACACCATTTAAATCAACATTACTGATACCTTTATTTTCGACACGCTCGACAGCTTTTTTCATCACTATTCTAGAAACGTAAGAATCCTTAATCATCGTCTCTTTCTTAGCAGCCTCCAAAGTCCCCATTATTTGACAGCCAATAACTGTTGGGTCTCGACAAACAACATTTTTTTCTACTGTGCACTGCTTTAAGCAGAGATTATCAGCTGCAATTTCTACGATTTTCGGGCAGTTTGTGAGTGAAACAAGACCGATACTTTCAATACTCCCTAAATCTTCACAATCTTTAGCTGAAATAGAGCCGCCCTTCACTAAATGACTTACTTTACAGTTCGTAAGATTCACACCTTGACTGGCAATCAAGGTCTTGTGATTCGACTGAAATGCTTCAATGCTTGCTCCCTTAATTTTCTCTACAGTTGATTGTTTAATTTTTACATAATAACCAGATTTAATATCGACAACTACAGACTGATTTACTTTTACGTAACTAGTTGTTTTAATAGTTCCAACTTCACTTGCATCGCTAATTTTAACGTAATATTTACTATCTATTACATCAACGTTAGATCCCGACAATTTTACATAATCATTTGCTTTAATGGTTCCTACTTTACTTGCATCGCTAATTTTAACGTAATATTTACTATCTATTACATCAACGGTAGATCCCGACAATTTTACGTAATCAGATGTTTTAATTCGTTTTGCAACTTTAGAGTTTTTCAGTTTGATGTAATCATCTGAAGTTAAATTTTTCAATTCTGAATTTACACATCTACAATACCCTTCAACATAAACCTCTTGAATTTTACAGTCGGTCAACTTAGACCAGTCCCCACACTTCAATGCTGGGGCAGCTACATTATTCAATCTAGAATATCCTGAGGACGACAATTTTGACGAAAAAGTTTCATTTGTTAGTTGTAGATCTCCATTTTTATGATAACCTTTTTGAACTTGGCGATCAAAACGACCCTCGGTAGTGGGCCACAATGCATTTGTTCCGAAATTAGTATAAGTCATTTTCCCCCTAAAGAATTTAATAAGTTTGAAGAGGAGATTCTAAATTTTTCTCAAATACATCTCAATCATTATTGAAAGGGAATTTTGGTAAATTTACTTATTCATTATCCACTAATTTCAGAAAGGTGCTTGAGATAGTCATTGTTTACAAGGTCGATAGCACCCACGATACCATTATACATAGAAGTGGTAGATGCGTCGCCATGACACTTAATGACAATCCCCTCTACACCACATAAAAGAGCTCCTGGATGCTCTGCATAATGGAAACGCGTACGATATGAGTTGATCAACTCTTTCATTTTTTGATCGTCAAATTCAGTAAGCATCTGGTCAAAGAGATAGTCGGCGGCACCTTCCGCAGACTTAAGAAGAACATTCCCACTAAAACCATCAGTAACTAAAACATCAACTTTACCGTCAAAAACTTCCCTACCTTCGACATTACCAACAAAAGTAAACTTGTCTGTAGGACTATTTTGAGCTAAGTCTTGTAAAAGTTGATACGCTTTTTTGTGTTCAACTGTACCTTTCTCGGATTCACTACCGACATTGAGCAGCCCTATCTTTGGGTTGGCATTTTCGTAGATATACTTCTGATAGGCTGCGCCCATCATTGCATATTGTACAAGATGCTGCGCCTTACAAGAAGTATTTGCACCGACATCTAAGAGGGACAGGCGTCCTTTTTTTGTGGGGAGAATCGCTAAAAGTGCAGGGCGCTGAATCCCTTCGATCATTGGTAGAGTCAGCTTTGAACTCACCAACAAAGCCCCTGTATTCCCAGCCGTAACAAAAGCATCAATATCGCCTTGATGTAGAGAGTGAACTCCCTTTACTATCGATGACTTTACTTTGGTTTTTACAGCGGTAATGGGATCGTCTGACATCTCGATAACTTGAGATACAAGCGATAAATTAATGTTTGAATATTGATCTTTAATTTTGGGATATAGTGAATCAATGTCTTTTGCGACAACTTTGTCAACAAAAACATCAAAAGAAATACAAGAGCCGACATCTTCGCTGATTTGCAAGACGGCTTCAAAAAGAATTGATGGGGAACAATCACTCCCCATTAAATCTACGCCAATACGCAAGAAGAACTCCTCCTAATTGAGGCTACTCCTCGTCAGATGAACCGTAATTTAGCCCGTTACCATAGTGACCACATGACTGACAAATGGTATGAGGTAGCTTGCTTACTCCACAGTTATTACACTTAACTGTATTTTTTGGCTTCTTTGCGTGGTGTGCTCTTCTCGAATTTTTTCTAGCATTCGAAAGGCGATTACGTGGTACTGCCATTGGTTTTTCTCCTAATAATAATTATTTTATTGATCTAAATCTAAGTTTGCAAATGGTTGATAACCATCTTCATCATCAACTTTTTGACCCGCTGCTTTATCTTTGCTTAAGTAGTCCGCGAACTCTTCACGTTTAGGGCACTTGCCATTTGTGCACTCTGTTAAACGGGGAGCGTCAATAATGATGGTCTCGCGAAGAGCCTTGTCAAACATGTAGACACCCGACTTAATATCATCTAGGGATTCTACATGATAAATACCATTGAGGTCAACAGGAACTTTAACGGGTTCGTTACATATAGAACAAGGAAGAGTAGCAACAGTTTGGACGTCCAAACGCATAACCAACTCATTGTCAACAATGTAAGCTTCTCCACCAACTTTTACAGGGTCTGAAAAAGAAAGATCATCACTATTTTGATCAAGAAAGTCAGAGGAAAAGGTCTCGTCGATACATTCAACTTTTCCTTCTCTAAGCCTGTCAACATATATTTTAAACGCTTCTACAGTCATGGAATCTATTTAGTTCTAATGATAAAGCACTTAATTTATCATATTTAGGATATTTCTTTCTAGGTAAAATTCTCTTAGGCGAGACTTACTTTCAACTTACTAAAAACATACTAACCTACAAATAATTGACAAATTAATATTTTATTTCATATAATTAATATATAAAACTAGTGATATTTCAACAAAAAAAAAGACTATCTTCAAATGAAAAGTAACAAATATAGTAAAGATGAAGCCGGGGTTGAAACCCTTTGGGTCATGGACTTTGAAAACAACAAATCTGAAAATCACCCCAAAGTAATTTTTCATGAACTCGTTAACGACAATTACGCGGAAACTATCCAAAATTCTTTTTATGTCGACGCCCCCAAAAACCTCGAAAATAACGCAAGTAAAAGCGAACCCCCTCCTAAAAACGAGCTAGAAACTATCCAAGAACTTTGCGAGGACATCGAGGAATCCTGCAACAAATCTATTAAAAATCAAAACGAATGCCAACAGCGCTCAGATGCTATTAATCACCAGATCAAAACCCTGGGAAACATCATCAAAAAATTTAATAACATTCTCGAAAAATTCAAGAAAAAAAGAAAAGAAGATTAATACGAATTTCAATTCATCTCAAAATCAAACCTAACTTTAGTTTTTTATCGCAATCGAAAATACTCTCTTTCTGAGGCGAGTATAATCAAAAATAACAGGATAATTCCCTTGAACAAATGCTTTCGTTAATTTATCATTGATCTTTAGGATACAACACAAACATAATTTGAATGCGAAAGACGGACACTCGCAAGTATCCAAAGAGTTATCATTTAAACATCTAACCATAAACATTTATGGTTACCAGGGAATTACTTCAATGCACCACTTTACACATAAAATCACGCTCTATAAATTATTGTGACGCATTAAATTCCCCTATAAACGAGTGTCCGCTTTCGTTAACCATTAGGTGACGAAATGAAAGAAATACTACTCAATGTCGAGTCAAAAGAAATCCGCTATGCAGTCCTTAGGAATGGCCTACTCCACGACCTCGTAGTCGAAAGAAAAAAGGAACGCCAGCTTACTGGAAACATCTATCGCGGACGTGTAACTAATATTTTACACAATATACAATCAGCCTTCATCGATATCGGAGAAGGTGAAAATGGATTCATTCACATTTCTGACATCATAGAAAATACCAAAAAGTATGAAGAAATGTATGGAATGGACTTTGACTTTGAAATGGATGCCAAGCAAGCTAAGAAGGAAACAAAAGACATCGCCATTGATCAAGTCATGAAGAATGACCAACCTGTCCTTGTACAGGTTGTGAAAGAGCCTATAGGGTCTAAGGGTGCGCGACTAACATCCAACATCTCAGTTGCCGGAAGGTACCTTGTTTTACTTCCGAACTCCCCCCACCGTGGAGTCTCCAGAAAAATCGAAGACCGTGCAGTACGAGACAAGCTCAAAAAACTCATTCGCGCCTTTGAAATGCCTCAAGATATGGGGTTAATCTGCCGCACAGCAAGTGCTACAGCCTCAAGGGAACAACTGATCGAGGAAGCCAATGACCTCTTTAATACTTGGGAAAACATACGTGAAAACTTTCAAGGTAGCGACGAACCGACCCTCCTTTTCGAAGAGTCTGGTCTCATCAAACGCGCGCTATTAACGGCAATAGACAAAAATTATGATCGCCTATTGATTGACGACTACAAAACCTTCCAATTTTGCAAAAGGCTTCATAGTAGATATGCAAACGATAGTAGCCTACGACTTGAGTACTACCGTGACAAAGTCCCGATGTTTGAACGTTTTAACGTAGAGCGCGAGATCGACAAATCAATTAGACGAAAGATTTGGCTCAACAGCGGTGGGTATCTCTACTTTGACAAGACAGAAGCGATGTACACCATTGACGTCAACTCCGGAAGAAGCACTTCTGGCCAGGGTGATGTAGAAGAGTCTTTAGTACGTATTAACATGGAAGCAGCAGAAGAAATTGCAAGACAGCTTCGCCTTCGCAACATTGGTGGTCTTGTCATCTGTGACTTTATAGACATGAGATACCGAAAAAATCAGCGCCGCGTTCTTGAAAAGCTCGAAGGTTGCATGAAAGACGACTCTGCAAAGTGTACAATTTTGAAGATGAGTGAATTTGGATTAGTAGAAATGACCCGCCAACGGCAGCGAGGTTCCCTAATGCAAACAATATTCACAAGCTGCCCTTACTGCTCTGGCTCAGGAATGATTAAGACGCATGAAAGTGTTTCTATTGAAATTGAACGAAGCCTTAAAAAAGTCATCCAGTGTCACGATCAGTATGGATTGAAACTAGTGGTCCATCCACACCTAGAAGAGTACCTTAACGTAATAGATAAAAGTTATTTAATCGATTTAGCTGAGGAATTAAATGCTCATCTAGAGCTATCGGCAGACGATAATTTACATATCAACGAGTACAGGTTCCACTCGACAATTAACGATCAGCTTATCGAAATTTAATTAACGGTGTTTGAATGAATTTTTTAGAAGAGCTCAATAAGTCCTATGAACGCCAAGCAATCACAAAGGAAATCAAGGAAAACTTGAGTGCTTTTTATCAAACTTACTCTAAAGCTATCATGGAGAGCGGTGGGGATGTGAGCAACTACACTCCCCTGCTCTGTAAATTTATATCAATGATAGAAAAGCAGTTAAAACATCCCTATCAATTTGAACCCTATCACCATAGAATAACTGAACCCTTTGACTACTACCACTATTGTTTAGATTTTTTACGTCCACTCATCATTTTTGAAAAATCATCCAGCGTTGGTGAAGAATATCTCAACGAGATAGACGAACACTTAAAAAATGGCGAGAACGTAATTTTCCTTGCTAACCATCAAACGGAGCCTGACCCACAAGCAATTAGTTTTCTGTTGGAAAAAAGTCACCATCACATTGCAGAACAAATGATTTTTGTGGCAGGCCATCGTGTCACTACAGACCCACTTGCTGTGCCATTTAGTTTGGGACGAAACCTTCTTTGTATCTACTCAAAAAAGCATATTGAACATCTTCCAGAAAAAAAAATGGAACGCATGCGGCATAACCAAAGAACAATGCAGGTTATGGAAGATCTTCTCAGAGAAGGAAGCAAATGCATTTACGTTGCGCCAAGTGGTGGACGCGATCGAGCTAATGAAAGCGGACAAATAGAAGTCGCTAAATTCGATGCGCAAAGTATAGAGATGTTTAAACTTATCGCAGAGCGATCAAAAACCCGCACACACTTTTACCCACTCAGCTTATTCACGTACCACTTACTTCCGCCTCCAAGTGGAATAGAAAAAAATGTTGGAGAGCAACGACACACAAAAAGCACCCCGATACACATGGCTGTTGGAAAGGAACTCGATATGGAAAACTTTCCTCATAGTGATGGACTTAACAAAAAAGAGAAGCGCATAGCAAGAGCAGATTACATTCACTCTATAGTAAAAGAAAACTACGATAAACTCCTACAACCGAAATGAGGAGAATATAATGAGAATATTAAGGTACATACTCATCATGGCTACATTAACATCCCCCCTAACATCAACAACCTCTATCGAAAATAAAGCAACACTCCCAATACTCACCCCTTCGCTTTCCGAAATGAAGCAAGAAAAAATCCGATTAGACAATGGCCTTGAAGCTATTCTCATTTCCGACCCAAACACAGATAAGTCTGGCGCCATGCTTTCAGTGCAAGTTGGAAGTTGGGAAGATCCTATTGAACATCCTGGCATAGCACATTTTCTCGAACATATGCTCTTTTTAGGCACAAAGAAGTATCCAAATGAAGGCGACTATCATCAGTACATTCGCGATAATGGTGGCCAAGCCAATGCATTTACCGCAAACCATATCACAAGCTACATGTTCGCTATCGACAATAATGCCTTTGATGGTGCACTCGACCGCTTTTCAGAGTTCTTTAAAGAACCCTTGTTCAATCCTTCTGGTGTTTCTCGTGAACTCAATGCTATCGACCAAGAATATGAAAAAAATGTCGAAAATGACGATATTCGCGAGCACTATGTGTACAAGGCTCTTCTTAAAAAAGATCACCCTTACTACCGCTTCAACATGGGAAATAGTGATACTTTAAAAAATGTTACTCGAGAAGAGCTTCAGCAATGGTATACTGAACACTACAGCGCCAACCTCATGCGTTTAATGGTCATATCAACAGATCCAATAGATAAATTAAAAGAGCAAGTCGTCGACAATTTTTCTGGCATAAAGAATTATAATCGCAAACGATTCACCACCACAGAACGTTACACCCCCAAAGAAGCACTTGGTAAGCTTACGGTCGTTGAACCAATCAAAGATTCTCGCACGCTTTCCATTGTCTGGGAACTTCCAGAAAATTTCGTGAATATGAAACAGGTGAAACCAGACTCGATCATCTGTCATGTGATCGGTCACGAAGGGGAAGAAAGCCTACTTGCACAACTAAAACGTGAAAACCTCGCATACAGCCTAAGTTGCGGTGCTTCTAACAGCGGTGCTATCAACAGCGATATGTACATCGAAATAGGACTAACTGATAAGGGCTTCCACGAATACTTAACGGTAGCTGAACGTGTATTCCAAGCTCTAAACAATTTCAAGGCAAAAGGGTTACCGAAATACCTATTTGATGAAGTTCAAGCATCACAAAAACTAAAATATCAGTACCGTGCACGTGAAGATGTTTTTACAAGTCTCATGAAGCATGGAATGACAATTAACGACGAAAGCATTGAAACATACCCAGAATACACAAAAATTGTTCAGGAGTATGCGCCAGAAAAAGTACAAGACCTACTTGCTTACCTTACTCCACAAAATGCTGTATTTTTACTCAAAGCCCCAAGTGGCACTTCAAACTTTACGCCAGATACAATGGAAAAGTGGTTAGAGGTCCCCTACTCAACCCACAGCTTTAGCGATGGAACCCTAGAGAGATGGGAGCTGATAACGCCCCATGAAAATATTAACCTACCGTCTCCCAACCCTTTCCTTCCAGAATCATTAAAAATTGTTGCTTCCGAATCCACAAGTCTAGCTCAGGACACCCTTCTTCCACAGCCGACCCTACTAGAGGATAGCAATGAGGGCACGTTTTACTATTGTCTCGACAGCAAGTTTCAGGAGCCAAAGGTTTCCTGGTTTGTAGAAGTCAAAACTCCAACCATAACAATTGAAGATCCATCATCTTTAGTTATGGGAGATCTCTACGTAAAACTTCTAAAAGATAACCTTAAAAAGTATAGCTATCCAGCAGAAATGGCAGGCCTTAGCTATCAAATTTCGCGAGAAGACAATGGAATCGGCATAGCGATCATTGGGTTCAGCGATAAAGCCGAAAAGCTTTTATCTATTATCCTCAAAACAATCGGCAATGGCACGTTAAATTTGAATGATTTCAAAACGTATAAGGAAACACTTCTAAAAAAATATCAAAATTTCACGAAAGAGTCGCCACTGCAGCAAACCTAAGAAAACCTTAAGAAGGTTATTTATAAAAACTACGTGAGTGAGAAAGAAAAGGCCGCGGCGATACGTAAAATTTCTCTTAAAAAATTCCAATCTTTTGTTGAATCGCTTTATAATAAGACCTATATAGAAGCAATGTTCTATGGCAACACTTCCAAAAAAGATGCTTCTAATCTTATTTCCGAAATAAAAACAACATTCAACAAAGAAACTTATCCAGAAAAAGAACAATACACAAAAGAAATCATCAGCTTACCTGATGATAAAGGCCCCTTTTATGTGGAATCAAAAATTAAAATGCAAGGTAATGCAGCTATACTAGCTCTCGAGTTCGAACCTTTTGACTTTAAAGCAAGGGCTGCACAAAGTATTTTAATGCAAGGAATCAGCGGCCCATTCTTTAGTGAACTCCGCACAAAACAACAAACAGGCTACATTGTTTTTAGCACTGATCAAGATATCGACAGACATCTCTTTAATTTATTTGCTGTCCAATCTGTCACACACGACCCAAGAGACCTTTTGTCCCGCTTTGAACTCTTCATAGAAAACTTTCTACAGGAAATGCAAAGAGAAGAATTTACAGAAGAGCGCTTTAACAAGATCAAAGAAGCTACTGTCAAAGAGCTTGAGACCCCAGCAAAAAGCGTTGAAGTCATGGGAAGTTTATTAGAAATGCTTGCTTTTGAATTTCACGGGGACTTTATGTGGATGGACAAGCGCCTAAGCACAACAAAAGCTTTAACATACGAAGAATTTATCGATTACGCTAAAAAAATGCTGGGGAAAAAAAATAAGCGCAGGCTAGCAATATTAGTGAGAGGAGCCCTAGAAGACAAGTCTCTCAATTATACTAGAGCAACAAGTGCTAGTGAAGTCCGTAATTTTAGTACATACTCTGCTAGTGACACTGAAGTAGACACTAGCATATCCCCAGCAGAGTAAGTTAAGGATGATTCAAGTCTTTGTGCAATTGCGTTAAAGCTCTTAATGCCATAATAAAGAACTGCGTTGGCAAAATTACACTCGCAGTTCTTCGTAGAATGCACCTTCTCGACCTACCATCAATGCTCTAGTATCGGGATTCCAGCACCTTTCTGCCATTTCATGTCCAACGCCTTTTAAGAATTCTTCTCTTCGCTCTTGCGTTAAGGAAGCTTTCTTTAAGGCTGGGAAAATTGTGAGTGCAAGTAAACGTACCAACCATCTGAAAAAGTCTGTATTAAATACCCCAACACCCCATATTTTTCTCACAACTTTTTTAGAAAGGTGACCTCTTCCGGAAGCCGCCCCGAGAATTTCAGAGCTTAAATATCGAGACCTAAATCCACCGACACCATTTTTATAAGAGTCTTTACACTGCCTAGAAAGTACTTTAGTGTATTCCTTCTTTGCTGTACTTAAGAGTTTCTTATGATTACGGTTAATTTCTCTCTCGAGACTACGTAAAACTTTATTATTGATTACAATATTCCCTTTCCGCTTTTTCATTAATTTAGAATAAATACGCGGAAATACTTCCTCCAAACTAGATATATCTGTACTCTCTACCTCAATATTATCTCTAGTTTTAATCTTTAAGCTTTCATATAAGTCAAACTGACGAATAAACTGTTGGTAATCTGGGTTTGTCTTATCTAAACTCTGTGATTCTTTGATGTAGTTACCAAGCGTTCTAAAACTGACCTTTAACTTACTTTTTCCAAGCTGTCTATTAACCTGCCTTGCAATTTTTAAAATCTCTGTTTTTTCGCGTTTGGCACTCTCAAATCTAGTACCATGTTTAAAATCGACTGAACCCGTTTCAGGTTCTAAAGCATTTTTGGAGGTACTTCGTATGACCGTTTGAAATGTATTCTGTTGATCAAAATCACGGTAGAAAAATTTTATAATCTCTTGCTTAGCTTTTGGATTTTCTGTAAATAGTGTTATAAGAGTATCATTACCTTCAAAAAAAGCAGCATCATACCTTTTCTCAGATCTTAACCAAGTTTTAAACTCATCCAACAGCTTACCAGAGTCCACATCCTGAGCTAAAGCTTTTCTAACTTTAATCTCAACACCTCTTTTTATTCGAGGAGTCAAGCCTCCTAAGTGTGCTGTTCCACCCATTGGAATGAAATCTCCATATTCATGCGAATGATATACTTCGAATTGACTATCAAGCTCTCTCATCACTGCTTGGTGATCAAAAAGCATATCGTATAACTCAATGTTATCCTCTTCATTAAGGCCTGGATCATCATATAAACGGCAGTTAACTTTTGCTCCTGGAACAGGAATACGCTTACTTTCTCCTAATAGATAGGCAGCTTCCACTTCAGCGGTAGAACCTCCAAGACTATGCCCAGCGATTCTTAAACCATTCGTTTGTTTCGAAGCGACATCTTCACCTTGAGCAACAGAATAATCATGCAGAACTTTTTCAACTTCTTTAAGTTGTTTTAAAGAAGAATTAGGGTCAGCTAAAATTTCGAATGCATGCTTTATATTTTCAGGAACGTGAAGTTCAATAACACTATTTTTATCTGATTTATCAGGGCTCACCTCTGCAATGTTATCTTTAAGCGCATTTATAAGCTGCTGCTGCCTAATATCAAGGCCATTCTTTCCATCTTTTTTTCCATGCTTGTTAATGTAATCAATTAAAAATTCAACTGCTTGTTTCTCTTCTTTGATACGATCCATTCTATTACCCTTGAATTCACCAGCAATCCTTTGCTTAGAAAAATCGTGCCCAAAGTGAATTAAGATATTTTCAAATTTACCTCGCTCTGTTTTGGCAAGTGTCATAAAAATTTTATATAGAGTAAATTTATCTGAACTCTTCCATACAAGATCTAAAAATTCTGCGTCATATTTTTGTATAATATCGTGCAGAGACTTGACACCATGTTCAGCAAGAGTTTTTTCAAAAAAGCATTCTTTCGACTTATTAAGCTGAGATCGAACTTTTTCAATATCTACATCTGCTTTTTTCAGCTCGGTAGATGCTGAATGTTGATAAGCAACCCATAGAGGAATGGTATGATTTTTTCTAACATCGCGCAATCCAGATTCAATGTGTCTACGACCAAGATATCCAGGGGCATTGATAGGATTGAAGTCGTTTAAAATTGTTCCTTCGGAGTTATATGCATACTCATTAGAAGCTGTGCTTCGTGCTACGAGATAAGTCTCTAACCCGCTATTCTTACCGACTGGTTCTAATACATAAAAGAGTAAGCCTTCATTATTTGAAGCCATTCGATCAACTCGATACCAGCGTTTTTCTCCATTTTCACCAGAAGGTCCTGGAATAATAGCTCCCACACGGTAATCTTCAGTAGGGTGCTCTCTAAATAAATGCTTTTTACAGAAGATAAACACAGCCAACTCATCGAAGCGTTTATTCTTTTCTTCTTGCGTTAAAGTTCTGGTACTACCATCATACAGGTCATGTATCGTATCATCTTCAAGATTATCAAATGTTTGCAACACCTCTTGTTGATCAATCCAAGGCTTCCAGAATTTCAGATCAGCAGTAGTATAGGCACTATCAATCGGTCTATATATTTTCCTTCCTGTATATGCACGATGTCTTTCTTCTTTTGTAGGCATCACTGCCATCATCAGAGAGTTTAGCTTCTCAGAGGGTGTATCAATAATATAGTTGATAACATTATCAGTACTTTTTATATTCAAACCATCAACGGTTTTCTTGAAATCGTCAATAGTAACAACACTGTCTTCAGATAGATTTTGTTCAGCACGTACAAATTTTAAAATGTTTTTAATCTGATAATTAGAGAAATCCAATGTATTATCTGTCTTTAGCAGATCAATAAAATCATTATTATCTATTTCATTGGGTAGCAGTGCTTTTAATCCAACCATTTTAGCGAGTAATTCATCGATATCGTGCGACTCTAGATTACAAGCAAGAATGTTCATTCGATAAATGTGTTCAGGTGTCAGCTTAGCTAGGTTTTCAAAATCAATCCCTGCTCCATGAGCCATATAAGCGACTTTATCTTCCCCATACTCTTGAATCAAATGCTTCTTATACTCTTCTGCTGCTGCATTAATACTATCATTTATAGAAGGCTTAACATCACTCTTATGAACTAATGTAAGCTGACCATCATTGAGTGTTACAACATAATCTGAAACAATTTGCTTTTTGCTACTATAATCATGCCCTATATAGTCACTTTCTAAGTTTTTAAAGGCATACTTAGCTATTTTTGTGAAAGGATCGGAGAAGGAAGAAGTATTAGGGCTAATCGATTGACTTGGAGAATAGTTTTCTACTGGTAATTTAACAAAAGTATGAAAGTGTTTTAAAGCACGGCGTCTGCTTCTAAAGATACGCATTAAAAACTGAAATAGAGAAGTGTTTTGTTTAAGCTTTAATTCAATAACCCCTTTTTTCTTATGTAAATGAAACATTTTACAAATTCCAAGCCAATTCAAAAACTTAAGTACTAATTTAAATAGGCCAGTTCTTTCACTTGTCAACTTCCACTTATACCCGGTTTTTTTACCTTTGACGATGATCTTCATCAAGTCTTTTTCTGTCAGTTCGTGATTTTTCGACTCTGCAAGTTGATTGGCTTTGGTGTAGATATAGTTAACTATTTTTTTGTATTTGTGAATATTTGAGCGCGTACACTTGGGGAGTTCTACTCTAACGGTCTTAGTCACTTTAATATTTTTATCTAGACTATTTGAATGATCCAAAGCCTGTTTTACAATTTGGAACTCTATCGTTCTGTCACCGCTTCGGATAATTTTGATATTGGAACTATCTGGGAGTTTACAAATTTCTCCCCAATCTAGCTTGTTATTTACGTTTGTCATATTACTCCCAAAACTATTATTTTCAGATCTTATTATAAATAAACCTCATTAAGATTTCAATAAGATTGAATTAACAAAACATAAATTGATTAAAAATTAAAAAAATAGTAATAAAACAAACGTAAACAACAAAAAAAACTTTCTTTTTAAGAGAAACAAAGTTTGAGTATACTTAATGAAATTGGAAATTACGCTTGATAGCCAGTTTTTTTTGGTTCTGACGAAGTGTGGAGATCGCAGGTAACTTAGACAAGCTATCAAGATCGAACACACAGTGAGAGACGAAAAGAATGGGTATCAAGCGTAATTTCCAGTTTTATTCGGGATAAAACGTAATTTATTGCGATTGATATTACATCTCAGATTCAGAACTACTATTTTCCTCTAATTTCTTGGCAATATCAAGATATCTAAAGGCTTCAAGGGTATTTCCCATCTTGGCATGACAGGCTGATATATTCCTGTACACTAAAGGATCATCACCCGCAAAGGAATGCGCCCTTTCAAAATAGTCGAGAGCTTTGGCATAATCTTTTACTTCAAAGCAAACAACCCCAAGGTTGATGATAAATCCAACCTCTTCTTTTGATATTGGAAAAAATTGTCGATATAGTTCATCGACGATAAGGGGTAATTCGCTTTTTATCCAGGAAGGTGCGTCTGCAATTTTCCCATGTATATGGAGAAAGAATGAATGAAAATTTACCGGATCCCAATACCCCAATTTCAACAAGTAGAGGATGTGTTCTATAGAATATTCTTTCATTTGCTCTTCAGAAGCTTCTATTAAATGCCAATAATCTTTAGGCTCAAATCGATCAATATTTTCTTCAAAAGCAAACGCTGTCTCCCTGGAGTATATATGATCCCCACCAAGAACCCCAGCAAGCACAACAAAGGTTGGATCTGAAAAAGTTGTTAAATACCCTACACCACCACGCATATCAAAATATTTCTTAATAGAATGATAGCTAACGGGCATCGAAAAAGTACCGTGTTTATCAATTCTAGGCTCGTTAAGCTCCAACATCTGACCTTCAGTTGCAACCCCTTGATCACCCACAAGAACTAAAAGCCGTCCTTCTGCGAGCTTATCAAAGTATTTGATCGACTGAAAAGCTCCTAAAGGAAAGGGTAAAGGAAGCTCATCGACATTTTGCATATAATCGAGTAAAACAGCGTTCAAATCGGGATCATTAGGATAATAGCTACCAGGGTCAATAATTGGGGTGTAAACGCATGTACTCACAAGATGCTCAATGATTGCTGGATCGTCTTGGGCAATCTCATGATTTTCCGTCTGCAGAGAAACCCTTCCCTCCTCAAGACAACCAGCCTTTACCCTAAAAAAGTCCTGCGGTATTGTATCAAAAAAGTAATTACCAATAATCACCGCCGGGTTTACCAGCTTTGTTAAATTTTCGCCCGAAATTGCCAGTTCTAAAGAAGCTGATTGATCGTGCTTATAGAGCGCGAAGTCCATAACCCCTTCATTGATAAATGACTGAAGTAGTTCATGCTTTTTCCATGATTCAATATTTTCCTGTACTAAATCCGTCATGACATATTTAAACTGCAATTTATTGCCGTAGAGTTGGCGAATTGCCTTCAGGAAAAACTGCACAAATAAATAACCAAACCTACCAGAGCCGGCGCCTAAATCAAAAATATAAATAGGTTTTTCCGGGTGTAATTGTTTGTTACGGATAACATCTCTTACGTAGCCAAGAACAACAGAGGCGTATTTCTTGGCTGTATAGGGACTGCTAGTGATATAAAAGGGAACTCCCTTATCCGCCCACGCTTCAGGCCCATACTGTGTGTATGCCTTTTCTTGTAATTCCCACAGCTTAGACTCAGACAACCGCTTGTTTTCTTCGATTGTGATAAAACTACTTTTTTCATCCATATGACACCTCGAACAACTCTTTTTAAAGACTACCCCAAAAAGTGGATGAAGGCAATAGGCATAACACCGAGAATAAAGCCTATGACTGCACCCGCTAAGCAATATAAAGTGAGGTAGTAGGATAGAGATTTAAACTTCAATCTATCAATCATAATGTCGACAATCATCTGGGAATCTAAGTCGTTTTGCATTCGCGTCAACAACCTATTTTTTATCTCGGGAACCATCTTTAGAATTTCTGCTTTAGCGCTTTTCTTAAGTTTTTCAACTAGGCCACCAACAAGAAAAGTGCCAGCCATTGGAATTTGACGCTTAAAAACTAATACGAGATCATCGAGCTTTTGGTCGAGTAATTCTTCAATTTCAGCATCAAAAACATCGTTATCTAGCTTTTTTTCGGCAGTAGCAGCAAAGTTCACGTCTCTGAAAATCCGCGCACATCCATCGCGAAAATAATGAATTCCCGATTCTGAATACAAGAAGTAGATTAAGGGTAGTAGCGTTGACAGCACACCAACAAATGCGCAGTAGAGAGGGAGCCATAAGTAAATGTACATAAAGATCCTGTTGTTAAATTCAGCGAGATTATAAGAGATATAACCCAATATTAGCAATAACCTTATACTGAGCTTAGTGGGTAATATTTCAAACAGTCATTTCAAAAACATTTACATGTAATCATCATCACACCCAATGTTCTCCTTAACTCAGATTTAAAAAACTATTTTACATATCTTTTATTAGCCCTGATATTAAAACTTTAAAATATAAAATTCTTGAACACCCCCTTCATACTAAACGGCAACTTTTCCTTGATTATTTATTTCAAAAACATTATAATTATATTTTAAACATCTTAATACTATCAATAATTTTGAGGTATCCATGTTTTTTGAGTCTCAACAAGACAAAATGCGTAGTTTAGATAAAAAAATCCGAGAAATCACCATTCTAATGGAAAAAATCGACAGAGATATCGAAACTTTTTTCTTTGAAAATAACATCAACCCCATTGAAGTCGCAGAGCGTCTATCAAAACTCTCCAAACAAGAAAATGTTACCGAAGAGGAGTGGGAAAACTATCAAGAAGCCCGTCGAATTGTCTCCGAAGAACTCAAAATTGACATTGAAACGATCGAAAACCCCGAAAAAGCAAAAAAATCCTACAACGACAGGTTCGTTCAACCCCACTGGCTATATGTCCGTTAACCCGAAAAAAGCCAACACCCATTAATTATCTAACACCCATCCGAGGGTCCAGGCCCAACAATCCTCTTCACATAAGTTTCGTTGGGACCCGTAGTTCATTGCTACCAAAGAGCATTCAGCTATTAGTTTTTTAATAGGCCTTTGCAAAGATTGCATCTAAAGTAGCGGGTTTTCCTGTAAGAACACATTTACCTTCTGTACCACTTTGCTCTATTGGCAAGCATCGTATACTTACTTTCATACCATCCAATAACTGTTCAGACTCTATATCGCCGCACCACTTTGCTAAGACGAATCCACCGTGAATTTCAGGTTTTTCTGGATTTTTCGGAGTGAAAAATGCTTTGAAATCTTCGAAATTATCGATATCGGTGTGCGTATGCTTTTCTTGGAACTCTTGCGCTTGTTCATAGTAATTTTTCTGAATCTCTTCAAGTGCTGTTAAAGTCATATCCTCCACGTCACCAATCTCTACTTTTTCTTTATCTTTAGAGCCCTTATCACGTCGGGAAAGCATCATTGACTGCGACTCAATATCACGAGGTCCAACTTCAATACGAATAGGAACCCCTTTTTTGATCCACTCCCAATTTTTTTCACCGCCACGACGATCTCTTTTATCCACATTAACGCGGATACTTTCCCCTTGGTAATTGGTGTTACGCAACTTTTCAGCGATCTTGTCGGCATAAGCGATTACTTCCGCTTCATGTTCAGGTTTTGGTACTACAGGAATGATAACAACATGTTTTGGCGCGACGCGCGGTGGAACACGGAGGCCATCGTCATCGGAGTGACACATGATCATGGCACCCACAAGCCGCGTAGTGACTCCCCAAGAAGTCGTATAAGCATACTCGAGGTCACCCTCTTTATTACAAAATTTAATATTTTGTGCTTCAGCAAAATTCTGACCCAAATAGTGTGAAGTCCCTGCTTGGATAGCTTTACGGTCTTGCATCATAATTTCTGTAGTGTAGGTATCGACAGCTCCTGGAAACTTCTCTGATTCAGACTTTTTACCGATAATTACAGGAAGGGCTAAAACATCTTGCATATGTGAACGGTACATTTCAAGCATCTGTATAGTCTCTCGAACTGCATCATCGGCAGAAGCGTGAGCAGTATGGCCTTCTTGCCACAAAAATTCTGCAGTTCTCAGGAATAGACGTGTACGCATCTCCCATCTAACAACGTTAGCCCATTGGTTTGTTAGCATTGGAAGGTCTCTCCAGGACTCAATCCACCGCGAAAAAGCTTCACCAATGATCATTTCGGAGGTAGGACGCACGACAAGCGGTTCTTCCAATTCACCTGCAGGAACGAGTTTACCATCCACCTGCTCCAGGCGATGGTGGGTAACGACAGCACACTCTTTTGCAAAGCCCTCTACGTGTTCCGCTTCTTTCTCTAAGTAACTTAATGGAATAAATAACGGGAAATAAACATTTTCATGACCTAAACGTTTGATGCGGATATCGAGATCATTTTTTATTTGCTCCCAAATACCATATCCCCAGGGTTTAATAATCATGCATCCACGCACTGGTGAGTTCTCTGCCATGTCCGCTGCTTTGATAACCTGTTGATACCATTCTGAGTAATTCTCTTCTCGAGTTGGAGATATTGCATTCTTTATTTTTTGTGCCGCCATCTGTATTTTTCCTTATAAGTAGCTGTTGATAAGATAGTATACCCCATATTATATCTTGATTCAAGTACCTGTTTTACCTTAAAAATAAAACTATGAGCTAGGAGAGTGCTAGATGGAAAACGCCAAAGAATCCCCTTATCAAATCATCGTCATCGGAGCTGGTGCTGGCGGCCTAGTCGTCGCGATCGGAGCGGCAAAGGCCGGAAAAAAAGTGCTACTCATCGAAAATGGTAATTATGGGGGTGACTGCACTAACTTTGGATGCATTCCCAGTAAATCGACAATAGCGGCAGCTAAAATGGCTCATTCCCTTCGAGAAAGTTCCCAACTAGGCATTGCGATGCAATCAAAAAGTCTAAGTGGAGATAACGCTCTTGAAAGAACAAGACAGATTATCGCTTCAATCCGCGCGCACGAAACACCGGAAATTTTAAATGGCCACGGAGTAAATACCCTTACCGGGCTAGCCTCCTTTATTGATGCACATACTCTATCAGTGGTGAAACCTAACGGAACCACAACACGGGTGAAAGGTGAAAATATTGTCATCGCAACAGGATCACATCCCAAGATACCGGAGATCAAAGGAATAGATACCGTTCCTGTCCTAACAAATGAAACAATTTTTGATTTAAGTGAAGTCCCCAAAAAACTTGCTGTAATTGGTGGCGGACCTATCGGTTGTGAGCTCGCGCAAGCTTACCATCGGCTTGGCGCAGATGTAACAATTATTCACCATCACGAAAACCTCCTCAACAAAGAGGTCAAAAAAGCTCAAAAAGTGATCGAAACAACTTTTAAAAATGAAGGAATCGAGCTATTTCTTGGCTTTCATCCCCTTTTCCTTGCAAACGATGGCAGTAACATAGCTATAACCTTACAGCAGATGAACAACCATAAAAAATCCACACTCACCGCCAGCCACGTGCTTGTTTCTGCAGGGCGACAACCCAATATCGCAAATCTAAATCTCGATAAAGTAGGTATCAAGTACTCCGATCGAGGAATCCTCGTTGATGCCTACGGAAGAACAAACCTAAAAAATATATGGGCGGTTGGCGATGTAGCAGGCCGAGCACTCTTCACTCACCTCGCTGAAAATGAGGCGCGCGCAGTGCTAACCAGTTTACTCATGCCTGGATTTCTCAAGAAAAAACTCGACCGCAAGCAGCCCATCCCCAGAGTCACTTATACCGATCCCGAGGTCGCCAGCCTTGGGCTAAACCAAGAAGAAGCTGAAAAAAAATATGGGAAAAGAAGAACTGCCGTATACACAGTCCCCTTTTCTGAAGTCGATAGAGCCATTACCACAGGAAGAACCGAAGGGTTTGTTCAAATTGTTACAAAAAAGTGGAGTAGTAAAATTCTAGGAGCCACAATTGTAGCCCCCCCTGCTGGAGAAATGCTCATGGAGATTAGCACCGCGATGTACTGTAAACTCCCCTTACGTAAGCTTGCTTCTATCATTCATCCTTACCCTACATATAGCCTCGCAATCAGAAAAGCTGCTGATCAATGGCTTACAGCCACAATCATTCCAGCACTAAAAAAAATTGTCGGTAAATAAATATGAATAAAACCCTTTTTTTACGTTTACTCCCTATTATCATTATCACACTCCTTATGACTACTGCATATTTTTTAGAATTTGAACAGTACATCACCTTTGAGCAACTCAAACTCCACAGACAAACCTTACTAGAGATGGTAGCAACGTATTCCGTGCTTGCCCCCGTCACTTTTGTGTTCATCTATATCATCACAACGGCGCTATCTATTCCAGCAGGGGCTATTTTATCGATTGCTGCCGGATTTCTCTTTCCGCAACCATTGAGTACAATATACGTGGTAATTGGCGCTACAATAGGTGCAACATGCATCTTCCTTGCAGCAAAATCTGCTCTTGGAGATTTACTGAAAAAAAAAGCCGGTCCTCTTCTTCATAAAATGCACGACGGTTTCCATGAAAATGCTGCGAGCTACCTTCTTTTTTTGCGCCTTGTTCCGGCAGCTCCCTTCTGGCTCGTAAACCTGGCTCCTGCATTTTTTGGTGTATCTCTTATCACTTTTATGTGGACAACGTTTGTAGGTATCATCCCGGGGACCTTCGTATTCACTCAGGCTGGCGCCGGGCTTAGCAGCATATTCGAAGGTGACAATGATTTATCAATACAATCAATTTTTACCACAGACATAAAAATTGCCTTGATTGCTTTAGCAATTTTTGCTTTACTTCCTGTTTTAATTAAAGGATTTAAGCGTAGGCAAAAAAAATGATCGATACATATCTAAGAACTCCCTTTGAAAATATCTTTATCACCCCTCTCGTAAGAAAAATCTTACTAACAAAAATCCATCCAAATACGTTAACTACACTAGCACTTATAAGTGGCATCAGCATCATTCCATGCTTAGCTTATAATCAATTACCACTTACTCTTTTATTACTTTTATTTTCAGGTTATCTGGATGTCCTCGATGGGGCCCTCGCACGCGCTCAAAAACGAGCCTCTCCTCGTGGAGCTGTCTACGATATTGTTTCGGATAGAGTTGTAGAATTTTCAATCATTTTTGGACTATACCTTGTCGAACCGATAAGTCGTGGCACACCATGCATTCTTATGCTCGGAAGTATTTTGCTGTGTGTGACATCTTTTTTAGTTGTAGGCATCTTTATCGAAAATGCTGGACACAAGAGCTTTCACTACAGTCCTGGAATTATGGAACGTAGCGAAGCTTTTATTTTTTTCGGATTAATGATCATATTTCCATCGCTATTTGCTATCCTCAGCGCCTTTTTTTCTATACTGGTAGCTGCAACAGGACTATATAGAATTATCAACTTTATACGTCACTTCCCCAATTGACTGTATGGGCCGACGTCCGATCATAGAGTTGCATAGATAGACATATGCTTCTTGAGGAATATCTTCCTGATTAAAATTGCCTTCTACAATTCTTAAATCCGAATGTTCAATAATATTGCTAAGTTCAACCCCTCGAATCAAAGGCAAGCTTCGGTGAGGAGTATAGAGGGCTCCATTAAATGTCCAAAATATGTTTCCAAAAGCTGTTTCACAAAGTGTGCCGTCAGGAAGACAGACTAATGCATCATCAGCAGAATTATCTTGTGCATACTGCTTTATCCGTAAGCGGTCAATATATGCCAGTGTTTTTAATTGTGAATGAGGGCTCACAATAGCACTTGGATACACCACAAGTTTAACCGGTATTTTTTCTGGTGGTGTATACGGTTTAATGGTTATCAGGATTACTCCCGGGAGCCTTTTGGGCAAGGATAATGATGTGTCACTTCCTCCCGTTACAATAACCTTTAATCGCCAACTACCTTTTGTAGCCTTATTGTGCGATAGGAGATTGTCGAAAATAGAGTTCGTAAGGTTTGGGGACTCTATATTTAATTGCTCACAATGCTGTGAAAGACGACTTAAATGTGCATCTAAATGTTCTATAACACCAGAAGACACTTTAATAGTGGTAAAAATGCCATCCCCAAAAAGGAACCCTCTGTCTGCTATGGGGACGCATGCTTCCTCTTCTTTTAGATATTTTCCGTTCAGATATACAATATTCATATTTTCTAATGGTTACTATACACATTATCACTGATTTACTGTATCGGAGTCAAATGAACTATCTGAAGTTTCGTCAATAACATCGATAAGTGGCTTAAATATTTCATCCCATCCCTCAATATTCTCTAAATTTACAAGAGCTTCTCGGACTTTCGATAAGGCATCTCTATTTTTTTCGTAAATAGAGTTCACCCTTAGAAGCTGTTTATTTTTTGCCTCTATCGTCATCTTTAGATTACTTGTAGCTTCCACTACTTTATCATCTGTCTGATCGAGACTAATTACGTGTTCTCCAATACGATCGACATTTTCTTTAATTGCTCCATTAAATTTCTCAAATAATATCAACTGCTGGTTAAGAGCTGTTCCTAGTTGCTGCGCCTGCAAATTAAGTGTCTCATAGGCGTCATTTCCCTCTTCTAGCTGATCCAAATCTTTATCCCACTCAACATTTTGCTCACCAAGTTCCTCCGTGGTAATATTCAAATCATCTAATAATTTTTTAAATGTTTTATTAGATTTAGCTAGTGTGCACATCACATTTTTCATTTGTGCCAACTGACCTTTGAATTCCTCAATCGCATCTTTTGCCTTTGCTAGTTCCTTAATATTTTCATCAAGGTTCGTTACAACTTTAGCTAGCTCATCGGTTTTTCTTTTAAGTTGCTCATCGACCTCTGCTGTGATCGTTTTTTGCTCAGTAACGAAGGTTTTTTGCTTTTCAACAATCGTTTCTAAATAGCCTGCATTTTCTTTCAACTCATTAACTTCATTAGTCAACTTTTGTCGCTCTAAATTAAGTTTTCCTACATTCGTTTCAAAGGCATACTTAGGGACATAGTGACCTATTGCAGCACAATTAATGCAGTGAGCAATGCAGTTTAAAAGACAAAAGCTACCAATTATTCCCGCAGTGACAGCGATACCATAACCAATTGCTTGCTGCGTTACATCCGTTCCCGTTGCGCCAATAAGTATGCCAACACCACAGATGACTCCTGCAGCTAATGCAGCAATTGTTGAACACGCCCCCATAGTAATCCCTGGGCATTGCCAATTTGTTTCGTAAACTTTGAACATACGTCCAAAACAACTTGATGTTTGTTTTCCTTCGATCAACGGCAGCTGAGCCTCTTCATCATGAACTACCTCAAGACTCGATTTATTTGAAGCACTAGCAAGAGGATCTTCTGGAAAATCTCCCTCAATAACATTGAATAATTCACTACTTTGCACGGTCATTGCCCTACTCCATCAATTTGTTTTTTCGTTACAGTTTTCATATTCGGTATTAATCCAGCAATTGTTGAAAAAGATTCTATAGCCGTACCAAGATAGTCATAACTTGTGTCGTAAACTGTAAACATACGCCCAAAGTAACTTGAAGTCTCTTTGCCCTCCTCCCGACATAACTGTGACTCCTCATCATAGAAAATCTTAGCACCTCGTTCATTTGAAGCTCTCGCAAGAGGATCTTCTAAAAACTCTCCCTCAACAACAGTAATTAATACAGCACCTGGTACGCTCATCAACCAACTCCACGACTTTGCTTTTCTTTTAAAATTTCGATATTAGCAATAATTCTATCTAATGCTTTTGTTACTCTTTCCGTTTTATTAAGCTGCTTTCTACACTCTTGTTTTAACTCTCTTTCTTTTCTTTCGAGTTCCTCAAGGGTAAACAAAGACTCCTCAAGACCCTCTGCAGCTTTTTGTAAATTTTTTCCTTGTCTTTCTAAGGTCTCATTTATTTCCTTAGCACCATATTTTAAGTCCATTATTTTAGCAAGTTCTTCCTGAAACTTTTGTAGGAAATCTAAATTTGTTTTATTTAACTGCTCATAAATTTCGTTATTTTCATCAAACTCATCATTTTCAACATCAAAATTTTTCAGAATATCTTTCGCATCAGTAACTTGCTCGGCAAGTACTCCAACTTGATTATCCATTTCCTCAGTGTTATTATTTATGTCAATCACGTGATTCGAGAATATATTGATTTGATTTTGTAAATCACTATAAAGTTTCTCCAGTGTTTGAAGCTTTTTTGTCGTCACTTCTAATTTTTTAGTGAGCCTTTCTATTTCTGAAGTTTCTTTGCTAATATTTTTATGACCCTGCCTCCACACTTCGATATCCTCTTGTAAGGTTTTATCAATATCTTCGCTAACTCCACGAAGTTCACGATTTATAGCCTTGAGATCTTTAATGTAATCAGATAGTTCATTGATTTTTTTGGCCAAAACCTCTACATAGTCTTCAAGTTCATTAAATGTATCAAACTGTCTAATATAGTAGGCGCCAATAACATTAGTGATAAAAAGAATACAGCCGCTAGCGATCACAGTATAGTAAGTAAGTACTGCAGCTACAACAGCAGCAACGGCCCCAACAACAGCACCAGCTACAAGTACATAAAAAGACCAGTGTCTGACGCTTCTTCCCTGCATTGTACCGACCTGTTCAGAAGTATCTCCATTACCTGTAACTTCTCCAGCAATTTTAAGGGCTTCGTGGGCACCCGTGACAACGCTAACCATAACTACCTCCAAAGTATTTCTCTACCTTGGAGATAAATTTAAAATGTTTATTTTACAATGAGTTAGTCGACTTTTTTAGATTATTTCTCGGAGAGCTTTATTTAATAACTCACTTTTGGTGGTAGGTTTCTCGAGGCCCGGAATAAATACGGCATTTTCAAAGACAGTAATGACTTGTTTAAATTCCTCGTCAGAAACATCACAACCACGCTCGATATTTGAAACTTCTATTTCCATCGGCCACTTTGACACACCTTCTTTGTTCCTATAGAAAACTATCCAGTTTAAATCAAAAATGCACAAGGAACGTTGATTATCAACCTTTTCATACGTCATTCCATAAGAGTTGGCTTTTTCAACAGGTAGAACGTGAAACTTTCTCTTCGTTGTTACAGAAAATGCATCTTGGGAGGTTATTACATGTGAACATGTCACCCCTTGCAGGACTCTGCATGTATAAGGTAGTGAATTTAATCCAGGCAAAAGTTCTCTCAAGACAGTTGTAAGTATAGCTCCCGCATTAATCGTTCCTAAAGCCACAATATTTTTTGCTTCAAAATAGTTATTGTTAAACAGATTTTCAACCTCTCTTTCTATAAAGTCATCGTTATAAACTTCTCGCAAACCCGCTGAGTAAATGCTATCAAAATACCTTCTAAAAAATTCTTTTTGATAATACTCCTTTTTCTTCGCGCCCCCAATATTTTTCACTTCTTGATCTAAAGGCAAACCATTAATCTTTAACTCATTTAGCAAAGCTGTGTAGTCTGGAAAATACGAACGGATGATTTCACTGCTTTGAAGGTTACTTAAAAAAGAGCTAAATCTTTTAGACTCATCGTCAAATAAAAAGATCCTTTTTACAACCTTGCTAATACGCATGTCTAATTGATTAAGTTCAAACCTTTCACGAACTTTTTGTTTTAAAATTGCGATTGCTTTTGCTGTAGACCATAGTTCCATGTAAGCTAAAACTTGATTAGCTCTTCCTACATCTTGATTGATGGAGAGTTTTAAGGATGACACCATTGACTCCTCAGCAAATTGGCTTTGACATTCGGTTACTCTTTCCGAGATAATTTTCACTAATACTTGAAGCTTGTTTCCTGAAATTGATTTGTGATTCTCATCAAAATCGTTAAAAAAGCGCAGCCACCTTTCCAAAAGCTTAGTCGATTTTCCACCAAGATTTTTTTTCTTTTTCATTCCTGTAACAGGATCTTTAGGTAATAAAACATTAGCGACAGATTTTTTTAAAAAGAGAATACGCTCAGCGATCTGTGAATATAGAACATTTTCTGATATCATAATTTCATAAATCGTGTTAGCTAGAATGTCATAAGCAATCGATAAATCTTCTACTGAAACTTGCTCTAAATTAACTTTTAACTTCGAATAAAATTCGTCAACTACCCTATTGATATTTTTAGTGACAATTTCCTCTAGAGAATCTACTTCAAGATTATTTTGCTTATGAGAACATATTTCAAATTCGATACCTTGAATTAATCGATCATTAAACCTCTCTATTTCACTTTGACGGCCTAAAACATTTCTATCTTTGTTAAAAATTTCATCTGAAAAAGAATTGATTATGTCTTCTAAGGAAGAGTGTTTTTTACACTTATTAATAACCATTGGAGATCGATTTCTGATAATTTCATCAGGGTCCGTGTTAACTGAAGCACCAGGTACTGGACTCGATATAACCCTTCGCACATCTAGTGTGGAAGAAGAATTTGAACTTGTTTCTTTTAAAGTGGGAGTGTCTGGACATGATACATACCCAGATTCAACTACATTAGAAGGATAATTAACCATTATTAAACCTTTATGATTCCGATAAATTTCATAATAAAACATTCGCAATCATAGAATAATAACTAGATCAGATAATGATATCAAACACTCTTTTTTTTTCAATATTACCATCAAATTCTTTGAGCAAAAAACTCACAAGACTCGAGAGCTGTCTTAGCGGCGCATTTTTTTCCACTTCAAACCTATCTATCGTGAGTGTACCTCCCCAAATAGACTTGGAGTCACTATTCATAACAGGAAATAACGTCCAACTACAAAACATTTTCATCAGCGGATTGGTCTTATTCGGTCCATGTCCCCTTAACATTGATAATGGATAGATCGTATAAGATTTCGACGTTGTCACCCTAAAGTCATCAACTCCTTCATGAACATATATATTGCAGTCCACTGCATTTGAAATAATTGAACCATAAGGTTTAGTAAATAAACATTGTAGTTGTTCACGGATCAAGAGTTCTGCGTTTACCCATGATGATATCGTAAAAGACCAAAGTATCGGATCTAAATCACAAGGTTGCCTATTTACAAGATTTGAAACTGTTTCATTAATTTTATCCTCACTCCAATTCATACTCTTGACGATACCTTGCACTATCTTTGAAAGAAAGTTGCTTACTCTCACATCTTTGTCTGCACTTTTTTCGTTAAGATCTAGTGCTTTATTATTGATAGTAAGGCTTGTAACCTTAATCTGCCCATCGCGAACCAGCGATTTAATCATCTGATCATGATTTATCTTTCCAAGCTTGCAAGCTGAGCCAGCATTCTCTTTCCACTCAAATGACTTATTAGACAAGTTTAATAAACCTAATTTTATAGAAACCATTTTTTCTACGAAGGTTTCTATTTTTTCATTATACTTTCCTTCATAAATTGATCGAAGTACGATAAAAAAGTCATTAGCTTCCTCATTTCCATTGCTCATCAATGTCTTGAAAACATCTAACGTTTTTGAATCGAATGTTTTGTCCAGAACATCGAAAAATATTTTCAGCTTATTTTCCCCTTCAATACGAATATGCTCTCCCTCATAATCAAAAAATTTACTCAAAAGAGATAAATTATTTAATAGTTTTTCTGACCAACGACTTTTGCTTTTCACTGTATCGAACAAATACTTTTCAAGTTCTACCTGGAGAAATTTAACTCTGTCCATAACAAGAGATAAGAGCTCTGCTCTTTCCTTTAACTCTTTATCGCCTTCTCTGATAACATCATTGATTAATGCGTTAATAGATGTAAGTGATTGATTTAGATACAGATCCTTTTTCTTATCGAGACACCTTTCGTAAACACGATTTACTTCTTTCATCACATCTGCTTCGAAAACTTTTGAAAAGTTTTGTGAACTTATAGATTCACTTAGAAATGCACTTAACTCCTCATCAAATACAGCTTCTTTTTTACTTGTTTCGGCAATCATTTTTTCTACAAAACCGCAATCATCGATAAATCTTGGTGAAATCTCGCCCAATTTTCGCGCACGAGGAACCAAGTGACCATCAGATTTAGCAAGCTTTCGAACTTTACTTGTAACACTTCTCGGTGAAACTGCATCATCTTTTGATATTGAAGAATTATTGAAGTTTTCGATGGAGTAGAGTTCACTAATTTTACTCCGATCCAAAATCTCTTTTTTTGATAATAGATTCTCCAAATCTTCTCTTTTAGGTCCTTCTAGAGCTCTAACAAGCTTGCATAGTTCACATCTAGAAGCACCGACGATATCTTCAAAATTTTCGATAGTTAACACTCCACCCCATATCATCTTGTTATCCTTACCAAATTTGGGAAACAAGGTCCAACTACAGAGTACTTTCATCAAAGGCTTATGTTTATCTTTACTATGCTCAAAAGTCGATCGGAAAGGATATATCGTATATGTTTTTGTTGATGTGACCTTAAAATCATCAATACCATCGATTAAGTCTAAATGACACTCGATGGAACTTGATCCCACTGCTATAAAAGAGTCATTGAACAAACCATCGAAATGCTGCCGTATCATTTGCTCTGCATTTTCCCATGAAGAAATTGTAAAAGACCAAAGAATGGGATCTAATTCACATGGTTCTTTGCTACCTAATTTTGTTACCGCGTCATTAATTTTTTCGTCACTCCAATTCATTTTATGCACAATCCCACGCACTATCATTGCCAGGAAATTTCTTTCTCGACTTTTTTTATCAACTTCTTGATCCGTAAATTCGACCTCTTTTTTATCGATAGAAACACATGAAATCCTAGCTTCTCCATCGTGTACTATAGATTGAATCATTTTATCTCTGTTTATTTCCCCGAGTTTTACGATTGAATGTTCATTCTCTTGCCATTCATACTTCAAGCTGCCTTTTAGATTTGCCATTCCTATTCTGATAAACATCCTTTTTTCAACAAATGTTTCCATATGTGCTTTGTACTGGCCATCATAAATTGATTTTAAAATTTGTAAAAATTTTGTAGGTTCTTCTTTCCCCCCACTAATCAGCTTGTAAAGTATACTTAGAGCTCTTGCATCGATATCTTTCTCAAAAAAATCAGATATGACTTTAACTATGTTGGTATCTGGAATGCATATATGACTCTGAAGGGTATCAAAGTAGCTACATACGTTGCATAGTTGGTTGAAAAAAGCTTCAGACCATTGACTTTTACTTTGTACTATTAAAAATAAATAGTTTTCTAAATCTGCTTTTAACATCTTTATACTTTTAATGAGGGTACTAAGAGGTTCTCCCCTTGCCACAACCTCTTTATTCCCTTCATCGACAACTTGGTCTACAAGAGTTTTGAAAGTACATATACTTCTATTTTGATTTACACTTAATTTTCTAATGATGTATTTTTCGAAAATACTTTCAGCGATACACAAAATATCTTTCACGACTACTTTAGGGTATTCTTCTGACATTATTTTTGTGTTCAGAAATTTCCGTAATTCCCTATCAAAACGCTCCTCTTTTTTACTCGTATAGGGAAGAACTCTTCTATCAGATTCTACAACATCAAAGTGCCTAGGTGATATATTGCTAAATTTTTCTGCATAATTAGTTGATTTACGGTTATTTTTAGTGAGTTTTGAAACCCTACTTTTTATACTTCTTGGGGATACTAATTCCTCTTTTGGAGACCGAAGGACATTTTCTAATGACTTAAAACCCACAAGTTTTCTTGGTGAAACCTTTCTTTCTTGTTGTGTTGACGCTGCAGATACACACCTTCTTGTTTGTAGATTCGTATTGGGTGATTCTCTCAATTCGTTTATACATACACCACTACTTGAAATACTCATTTTACATCTCCTTTAAGGTGATCTTTTAACACACATCGATTATATGCTGACTAAATTAGCAAGAGAATACATATGAATATTGATATAAGCAAGAATTTATATATATACAATATCTTCATCATTTTATTGTGATAACAGCTGACTAACATCAATCATAATAAATAAAGTGATATTACGCATGAGCCCCCAATTGCTATAAATACATTGATCTGTAAGGCGCTAATTACATTATCGCCCTATCTACAGCTTAAGTTAACAACGCTTAAGATCAATCCCAGGGCACGTTAAGTATCGATTTATAGGCACTGAAAGATCGACTCCCCTTTTTGTAAAGTTTCTTGATACTCGGAATCAACATCAGAGTCTGCGACAATGGCTCCTCCTAAGCGAAGCTTTATGACATCGTTTAAGATGTCTAGAGTTCGGATCATTATATTAAAATCAAAGTCTCCATTACCTGCTATATACCCTATAGACCCCGTGTAGATCCCTCGAGGTTGTTGTTCGATCTCCGAAATAATTTCCATACTTCTAATTTTAGGGCACCCTGTAATTGAACCGCCTGGAAACACTGCTCTCAAGATTTCTACGGGGTGTTTTTCTCGTTCAACTTTCGAACAGATGATAGACAAAAGGTGGTACACATTTGTATATCCCTCACAGTGCCATATTTTTTTCGTTATAACAGAGCCGGAAACACTGACTTTTCCCAAATCATTTCGCATTAGATCCGTAATCATCAATAATTCAGACTTGTCTTTTTCCGAGGAGAGAAGTATCTCTTTATTTTTTATATCTTCTTCTGCAGTGCGCCCTCTTGGTATAGTTCCTTTGATGGGTCTTGTTTCTAAAACACATCCCGTTTTCTTCAAAAGCCTTTCAGGTGAAGATGAGACAATCGTATGTCCATACTCAAGCTTCATAAAAGCTGAGAAAGGAGCCGGGTTTTTTTCGTATAAGCTTAAAAATATTTGAAAAGGATCAAAATGCCCCTTATAAGAACATTCTTGTGAGATATTCACTTGGTAGATATCTCCCGCGAAAATATACTCCTTTGCCTTCAAAATTTTTTCTTCATATCGGGAAATATCATCTAAAGAGCTTTCTATCGTCAAGTCAACTTTTGAAAAAGGATCAAGCAACTTTTCTAAATCCAACTCCCAAACTTTACCGCTCACGAAGTTTTGGGCCCACTCTCTTTGCCTTTCTTCCAAAGAATCGATACCTTCCCGGTTCATATGAATAGTTAATTGTCTAGTCGAGTGCTCCAACTGTAAAACAATTGCGCAACGTTGAAAATAGACATTTGGATAACTATTATTGTAGTGAGAAACCACCACATCTTCATCATGATAGGCCCCCATCTCATAGGCTAAAAAACCAACCCACTCAGGCAAGGAATGTTGCTGATCGATGGAGTGAATGTATTTTTTAAGTATACTCCATGGATTTTCTCCCTGCAATTGCTTGGTTCTTTCCTCTACACCTTTCTTTAGATAAACGTTTCCACTTTTTATGCTCACGGATTCAAATGGAAATATACAAAGAAAGGATTTTTCCGCAGAGTCGTGAGTCGACCCCGATAATAGCAGGGTCGTCCCAGAATCTTTTGAAAATAACCGCGCAACAGTGAGAAACTCTTCTAACGAGAATTTTTTCTTCAGCGTATATTGGTCGAACATTGTGATTAGTCCGGCATTTCCATATTATGAAAGACAGAATCTACATCATCGATTCCCTCTAACCACTCAATCAAGCCATTATTAGCCTCGAGCGTCTCCTCATCACAAGACACTAAAGTTTTTGGAATCATCTCTAAAGAGGCTGAATCGCATTTAAATCCAAGAGTCTCGACAGCCTGCCTCACCTGAAATAGATCGGAAGGGTCTGTAGTAATAGTAAAAAAATCATCATCCACATCGAAGTCTTCGGCGCCAGCTTCAGTAGAAGCAAGAAAAAGCTCGTCTTCGTTTGCATCATCTTTAGCAATTTGGATGATACCTTTGCGGTCGAAATTATAAGAAACGGCCCCTTGGTTCGCAACATTACCGCCGCGTTTATTAGTAGCAATCCGAATATCCGAAGCAATTCTATTTTTATTGTCGGTCATAATATCAACAACCAAGCCGACTCCCCCATGACCATATAACTCGTAGCTCATTTCAAAGTAATCAGCCTGATCTGCGCTTGAAGCCTTTTTAATGTTGCGATCGATTACGTCGTTTGGAACATTTTCACCACGCGCTTTATCCATAGCTAAGCGTAACCGAGGGTTTGCCTTTGGGTCCGGCCCTCCGGTTTTGACGGCACTGATAATTTCTTTTGCGCATCGAGAAAAGACTTTTCCTTTTTTTGCGTCAGCTCGTCCTTTTTTATGTCTAATATTTGCCCATTTACTATGTCCTGCCATAATATCGTCCTTACATTATAAAAAAATTATCATAGTGTTTTTTCATCCATGATTGAGCAAGTTCAAAATCACGAAACTCTTTTTCTTTTTTCTTAAATTCTCTGGTGTGAATCTGATGCCGCCCCTTTTCATCATAGTACGTAGGGCAAACGTGATGAACCATTTCGTGGTAGATCACAAATTTGACAAAATACTCAGGAAAAAAGGGATTGTCGAGGATCCTGTGGATTTTCACGAGTTTTAGTGTTTGTTGGTAAAGCCCAAAAGTCACTTGAGCACGCTTTCTTTTCGATAAACGCCCATACCAGGTAATAGAAAGATTAAGTTTTCCGTCAAAGTACTCTTCATTTATTTCGTCATACAAAGCTTTTAAATCGTAATGTTTTCCTTCAGTGAAAAGTTTTAACGAGCTCACCTCGTGCGAGTAATCGATTTCCTGAAGCTGTTTTTCGATAAAAGCCTTAACTGATGGTGCAAGCGAACTATTTTCTTTCGTAATATGGCAAACTAACGCATCCATAATACTTTTTGGAGCCTGAAGGAACATACGGTGCATCGAAACTTTTGTGATGTCGGGCTCCCATTTCACACTAACCATCGTTGATCGATTGTCATTAATCCTAAGCTTAACTTTTTTTTTTGCTGCGAGTTCGACTTCTTGTTGAAAAGTTGTAAGTGACATAGTTATTGTTAGTTTAATTTTTCGATAAGTCTATCATAAAGAAAAACAGAAATTTAGACAAGATCTCAAATAAATCTTTCCATAAAGAGACGCCCGGTAAACTCCCCATTTTCTTCTTTGATCCAATGAGTTTGTCGACCAAACTCTTTGAAACCCATACGCTCGTAAAGTCGTATAGCGGGATTACCCTCATAAACTTGAAGATGAAGGAGTTCGACTTTGAACTTATCCTTAGCTAAAAATATCAGGTTATTTAAAATCTCAGAACCGATCTTTTGACCGCGAAATTCTGGAGCGACGATGATACCAAACTCACATTGATGTGCCAATTTTTTATAAGGCTGCAAATACAACGTAGTCAGTGCTACAGGTGTTCCCTGATAGACAGCCGTTAAACTACAACGGTAACGATAAAAGCCGATCCAACGATTGACAGCGTCATCAATTTCCACTTCGTCAGCCATCGGAAACCATCGATTGACTTCTGGATCCATGAGCCATCGCTTCAGATGTTCCGCATCAGTAGCTTCCGTATAGCGTATATCTACGTTAAGTGGAGAACGTAGATTTTTGTCTTCTTTTTCTTCTGCCATCGTTTAACCAAATTCCTTTAAATATGCATTAACAAATCCGTCAAGTTCACCATCCATCACAGCCTGAATATTCGTGGCTTCATATTTCGTGCGAGTGTCTTTTACAAGAGTGTAAGGTTGAAATACGTAGTTACGTATTTGACTACCCCAAGCAATCTCTTTTTTTTCACCGCCCATTGCTTGTATTTTACTCTCTCGCTCTTCAACTTCCAATTCATAAAGTTTAGAACGTAACATTCTAAAACAAGTTTCTTTATTTTGGAGTTGACTTCTCTGAGCTTGGCACGAAACGACGATCCCTGTAGGTTCATGTGTAATTCTAACTGCTGAATCAGTCTTATTAACATGCTGCCCTCCAGCACCCGATGCGCGATAAGTATCAATACGTATCTCTTCCGGCTTGATATCGATACTAATATCATCAGTAATCTCGGGAGTCACATCTACGGACGCAAAACTCGTATGTCTTTTAGCGTTACTATCAAAAGGAGAAATTCGCACAAGGCGATGCACCCCCTTCTCAGCTTTAGAGTACCCAAAAGCAAAGTCTCCTGTAAACTTCAAAGTGATACTTTTGATTCCCGCAACTTCACCGTCTTCGCTATCAACAACTTCTGTTTTCCAGTCTCGTTTGTTAGCCCACCTTTCGTACATTCTTGACAACATAAGCACCCAATCGCATGCCTCTGTACCTCCAGCTCCAGCATTGATACTGAGATAGCAGTTTTTATTATCGAGTTCTCCCGAAAGCATACGCTTAATTTCTAATTCACCAAGAGTTTTTTCAACATTATCTAGCTCTTCTATGAGCTCATCGATAAGCTCTTCATCTTCAAGCTCAAAAGCTTCAGGAAGAAGTTCCTTGAGACCATCAAATCTTTGCTTCAAAGCTTCACAAGGTTTTGTCCAAACACGTAACTCGTTACACTCTTTTATGACAGCTTGCGCTTTATCGTTATCGAGCCAAAACTCTTCACTTTCCATAAGCGATGCTAGTTCTTTAACTTTATCGAGCTTATTAGGGAGGTCAAAGATACCTCCACATATGACCGATTCTTTCGCTTATTTCATTGAGTCTTTCTTGCGTATCTGAATTCATCTTTTCTCCCATTATACAAGCTCTCTAAGAAGAAAATTTTACTTTTTTTTGAATATTAAGTCAAAGACCGCATTTGTATAGACTTCATTTCCTCTCCCTGTTAACGTGACTAAAACTAAAGTTTTATTTTTAAATATGTTAATATACACAAGTTCAAATAAAAATAACTATCTTTCCCTGCTAGACCATGAAAACATATCATTTCGTGAAGAGCCTCGAGAATACGCTCTCATCACTGAAAGACACGTACAAGTCATGTGGCTCGAACAGAAGTATTTTTCCTCCCTAAAAAATGAGGATGGAGATGACATAAAAATTATTTCTCCTGGAATTTGGAATGCAGAATCGGGCCCTGACTTCAAAAAAGCTCATATCATGATCGGAAAAAAAGAGCTCTATGGCGATGTCGAAATACATCTTTCTGACGATGGGTGGAAACAGCATAACCACCATACCGACCCTAACTATAACAATGTCATTTTACATATATCGCTATGGAAGTCTGCGAATCATAAAGAAATCATCACTCAAAATCAGCGGAACATTTACCGTGCATATTTACAGGATAACCTTTCCATTCCTGAAAAACGTATTATTCAGCTTATCGACCTCGACCTTTACCCATATAAAAAATTCTGTGGTAGCGGTCACTGTGCTAATGCCCTTTTCAAACAACTTCCAAAAAATAAAATTGAACGCTTTTTTCGAGAGGCAGCCCAGTGGAGACTAACAAAAAAAAGAACGCACCTTCAAGCTCGCGTTGAAAATCCCAACCTACACCTCAGCGCTGGGATTGCAATGGCACTAGGGTACAAGCATAACGCAGAAAAATTTCTCGACTTATTCCTCTATCTTAATGATTACATCGATTTACCTTATCGTGAACTTCTAGCAAAGGCTATGGGCAGCTGTGGATTTTTCAATGAAAAATTCCAAGAAAAATGGGGTAAATCAAAATATTACCAACTACTAAGACAACTGAATACTACAAATCATAAAATAGAACTGCATCTTTCAAACATCCGCCCAATTAACCATCCAGTCCGTAGGATAGCCTTCCTAGTTCACATGTTGAAAGATATGCACCTCCCCAATTATTTTAAATACATGGAAGCTCAATGGAAAAATATGTGGCCCCTAATCTCCGAGGAAAAAGACTACAAACGCATCATCAACGAACTTCTCTCCCTTCTTCCAACATATACCGATAATTACTGGAACTACCATTACACCTTTGAAGACAGTCCAAGACAAAATTTTATACCTCTAGTTGGTAATCCACTAAAATCTGAAATACTAGTAAACACTTTTCTTCCTTTCCTCCAAGAATCTATCATCGAAAGAGAAGAAGCTGGGGAACTTGAAGCTTTTTATGACACCTTTGCCAAAATAAAGGCGCAAGAATCTCAAAAAGTGAAGTATTTAAAACATCGCTTCTTTGGAGAAACCAAAAAAAGAGATTTACTAAATAAGGCGGACCTTATCCAAGGGGCATATCAGCTACACCATGACTTTTGTATCCACTACGAATCAAGCTGCGAAGGATGCCCTTTCGTAGAGCGCTACCTCAAACCGCAGCTAAGCAGATAAGCCACATCGAATGCAAAGTTAAAGCCTTGCTTGAATTTTTGAATAAACTGAAGAGTGGACATCTACATCCAGAGTACACTCACAGGGAAACCGCATCTCCATTAAAGAAATATCTGGAAATAAAAAGCTTTTGCAAAGTACTCCCTCCGATTCTTTTGGTGTAATCTCGATTTTTGACCTAAACAACTTATTCGCTATAATCTGCACCAACTTCACTTCACTTTTAGAAAGTTTAATGTCATCAAAATCCGATTGTAAAGGGAAAATGTTGCGTTCAAGTTGCCAGTAAATCTTACCCAGTTCAATTTGATAAGAAATATAATCAAGAACCGTAAAAACTTTTCTCGAAAGCGCAGAATGACTTCCATTGAGTATCTTAGAAGCTAATTCATCTTCTTTAGATGAAAGAATAGAATCAATATTTCCGTGTTCGATTACTGAGTAGATCATCATTTGTTCTCAAGTTGTGATTATTTTGAAGCGCATTTTATAGTAAAAAAGTATAACATTCAATGACAATAAATTAACTGTCACTTATGAGCACTTCGTAAGCGTAATATTATTATCATCACTAAACTCGTACTTCCAATACCAAGAAGGTTTACGAATTTTTTTCTTATCAAAAACTATTTCTCCATCAACTTCTGTAACTGTCACAGAATAACCGTCAGGAACTTCGATAAACTGATCCCCCTCTATTGTCACATTTTTAGCACAAAACTCTGCGTTACCATGCAACACAATTTGTAGCGCTTCATGTCGTTGAATATCACCCGACCAATACACATTATTGGCCTCTTTATTAATTCCCTTATTTTTGATTTTAACATTCACTAAAGAGCACTTTCCACAGTCATTCCCATACTGAATAATTCCATTAGCATCTTTCTTACCAAGAGGGTCCTTTGCCTCAACAAGTAAAGAGCCCTGTAATTCTATATTTCTCATTTCCACTTCAGCAAGCTCTAGTAGAATTTCAGCACCGTCCGCAATGACTCCTCCGATTAGCTTTTGAGCAACAATCTCCCAACATGGTCCTATCGCGGGATGAAAAAAAGCAATAAACGAAGGCCCGGTTTTGATATAGGCATCCCTCTCAACCATTGAGGGCAACTCAAAACCACAATACTCACCTAGGAGTTCATGATAGTTTTCTAACATCTCATAAAATGCTCCAAAAGGAGTTCCACAAATTGTACCCGCCTTTTCAAAGCTCGACTTAGTTACAGAAATCGTTTTTCGTCTTTTGTTGTATGTAATAAAAGTCTTTAAATCGAGTTTTTGGGCAGTGTCCATTTTTTCAGGAAAAATATCGACCATTACATCGGCAATATTTTGCATTGTTGACTCAAGACGTCCTCCTGCAAGTTTTGTCACGGATCCATCAGCTGACACATGGTTGAATTTGGTTTTCATATTAAAAATCATACCCGGAATTGGAGACTTCACGATCGCTTCCCTAAGTGATTTTATATCAGCAAAGATGATATTGGTATTAGCTGGGTATACAGAGTAATTCCCTTTTGAACATGCAGGAAAATCTTTCACCCCTTTTCTTTTAAACTCCGTATATTCAATATTAGTGACACAATACTCATACTCCTCATTTTTTTTACGTTCATATAAAACATTCATCCCTTCAGCTGTATTGACAATTCGTTTACATGAACTAATCCCAAACGATTTTCTTTCACCATACCCATACCCCATCAAAGCAAGAGGTCCATAATCTGTACATGCGACTGGATTATTTATCTGCCTAACAAGTAAATGATGACACCCTTGCTCTTCAAACCAGTCAAAAATACCTTCATCACTTGCCTTTTTCCATAAAACACCGTGCCCTCCTGGCTTCAACATCAATTCCAAGGCATCGCGCATCACCCACATGCCAGTTTTAGAGATAACAGGAACAAGTGGCTGCATAAATAACCGAAACTTTTCTTTCGAGCGACCAAACCACTCGTTCTCTTCGCATATCTCATGAATATAAGTATGGTTATTTTTTTCTTGGGATGTCATCAACGCAACGGGAATGATTAGCTGCCTGCCAAATAGCTTGTAATAGAGAAACTCTCTAGCTTGAATATCGCGGATCAACCCCTCTAGTAACGTTCGGCCACAGAATCGAAGCATGGCAGCAGGTAAAAGCTTTCCGGTCTCTTGATCCCTAAGCTGAAGTCGATCGCCGGCTCCACCGATGGGATACATTTCACCAAAAGAGGGCAGGTTTTCTAAGCACGTCTTAATCGCCCTCAAAACCGCTTGAGTTGGATGTAAAATGTCGAACGGATGGGCTTGATGGTAAACTTCCTCAGATTTTTTTGGGGCAGAAGGTTTTAACTCATCAAGAATTTTTACTAGCACAATCCTGTGATATCCAATGATGCCCCCCAGAGTGTCATAAAACTTTTCAATCTTGCATAAAACATTTACAATATTTTTTAATTTTTTTTCAGAACCTTTAGCTCCAAAAACATTAGCTCCCTGCCCAATAGCGGCAACACTACAAACAGCAATTTTTTCTTGATTGGAAAAGTCGTTAAAATTTTGTTTACATTCAGTAAAAAAAACATGTACTTCTTCTTGTGATTCCAAGACAGCCAAACGTTCCTCAGTGCTATTGCAGTCACTGAGTAATTTCAAGATATTTTCACACCTGTCTACTCTTTTCTGTAGAAACTCAATATTCGGATCAAATTCAGTCATTCAGATTCCTTAATCACAAAGATTTAATAACGTCAGATCATTATCACTCTTATTGAACTCGACTTCAAGTACAAAAACATACATATGTTAATTTTTAAAGAGGATCTCGCTCATAATGTTGACCTTAAATACTATAATCATTCATTTAACTTAACAAATTGAAGAGAAGTTTTAACGTTTACACATGATTTCATTGACTATTAAATACCAACAGCGCTAAAAGAATTCCCTAGACACATATAACTAGAAATATACATTTGATCGTTAAATACAAGGAGATTGCTATGACGAAACAAAAAAAACCATCAGCTTTTATGAAGCCTGTTGCTGTCAGCCCAGAGCTCGCTGAAATCGTAGGTAAAGGCCCAATGGCACGTACCGAAGTAACAAAGAAACTTTGGGATTATATCAAGAAGCATAAACTTCAAGATCCAAATAACAAACGTAATATCAAGCCTGATGCGAAACTCGCTAAAGTT
Organism: Chlamydiota bacterium; assembly: GCA_036164375.1. Lineage (GTDB taxonomy): Bacteria > Chlamydiota > Chlamydiia > Chlamydiales > Criblamydiaceae > JAYZJO01. The sequence goes on from JAYZJO010000004.1 coordinate 57,357, forward strand.
TTTGGTTCATCAGCGACTATCGATATGTTCAAAATGACAAGTAAAGTTTCTAAGCATCTTTCTGAAGCTGAGCTTGCTTCTCGCTAAGCGAATTGCATCGGGTGATAATGAACCCATTATCACCCTAGTTCCTTTTTCTTTTCCTTTGTTAATAACTGCCAAATCTATTACCATCTAAGGGATTACCTCTAATCCATGTAGCAAATATGAAAAGAAAAAAACGGATAAGTGACTTTATTTGGGATCTTTGGTGCTGCCTTTCCCTCGTTGGCATCTGGCCCCGTTTTATCGAGCCTAATCTAATCAAAACAAACAAACTCCATCTTCCAATAAAAAAACTCCCCCCTTCCTTAAAAGGTTTGAAAATTCTTCAGCTGAGCGACCTCCATTTAAACCCAGGAATGACAAATTATTTTATCAAAAAACTTATCAAAAAAATTCGCCGTCTCGATCCCGATATCATCACTTTTACCGGTGACTTTCTCTGTTTTTCAAAATTTCCTGATAAAAAACGTCTAACAGACCTACTACAATCGATCCCCAAAGCGCGCTATGGCAATTATGCCATCATGGGTAACCACGACTATAGTAAATATGCCTATGTCAACGAAAATGGCGATTACGACGTATTTACCAAAAACGATAACCGCAAATCCACAATTGTCAAAGGGTTCGAACGCCTACTCACCAAACCGTCAATTACAAAAAACATCACCCCTGAAGCTCAGAATACACCACTCAACGAAGAACTCATACACCTCCTTAAAACGACTCCTTTTCTGCTACTCCACAATGAGTCTAAAACCATTACAGTTGGTGATGATAAATTAAATATTTGTGGACTTGGAGAGTATATGCTCGGAAAAATGAATCCCAAGGAAGCATTTTCAAATTATGATCCCACCTACCCAGGTATCATTTTAGTACACAATCCCGATAGTATCCCCCATCTCAAAAGCTACCCCGGAAACATTATCCTTTGTGGCCATACTCATGGAGGTCAAATAAACCTCCCCTTCTTGTGCAACCGCTTTATTGTTGTTGAAAACATGGACTTAAAAAAAGGACTTATCAAATACCATGACCGTTGGGTCTACATCAATAGAGGACTAGGCGGAGTTCTTAATTTCCGCTGGTTTTGTACCCCCGAACTTTTACTCTTGGAGCTCGTCAATGAAATCGATCCGTAATGTTAGCGCTATTCTCTTAGCTGGTGGCCACGGTACACGTATGAACAGAAAAACACCGAAACAATATCTCAAGTTACGTGGAAAAGAAATAGCAACCTACTCTTTAGAGTGTTTCTCAACCGTTGCTGCAATCAATGAAATTGTCGTTGTTTGCCATGACGAATATATCCCCATCTTTAATAAAATCGTCCCCGAAATGAACCTTACATTTGCACAACCTGGAAAGCGGCGTCAAGATTCAGTTTACAATGGATTTAAGGCATTGAAACATACTGAGAACGTCATCTGTATCCACGACACAGCAAGACCTTTTATCAATAAGCAGTCTATCGACGAAGTCATCAACGCCGCCGTAGAGTACGGCGCTGCTGCATTAGCTGTTCCGATGAAATGCACCGTAAAACAAACAGATTCCCATGGATTCGTCACCAACACCCCCAACCGTTCACAATTATGGGAAGTACAAACTCCGCAAGTCCTAACCTCTGAGCTACTCGATCGCGGATTCACCCTCGCAAACCAAAGAAAGGTCACCGTCACTGACGACGTTTCATTAGCTGAACTCTCTGGAGCTCCCGTTAAGCTTGTAATGGGAGAATACAATAACATCAAGATTACTACCGAAGAAGACCTTGCTATTGCTGAAAAAATTATTGAACAATTTATAGGGGTTCCAGAACTTCAGAACATTGGCGGATAAATCAATGAAAGACAACGAATACAAGCATAATTATAAACTTACGATCGCCTACGATGGCACGGACTTTAATGGGTGGCAAGTGCAGCCCAACGCCGTGACAATTCAAGAACTTCTCGAAAAATACATAAAAACGGTTATCCGTGAAGAGGTCCATCTCGTAGGTTCTGGAAGGACAGATGCCGGAGTTCATGCTCATGGACAAGTCGCCAACTTCCGTTGTCATACCCCCCTCGAGATTCGTAAATTTCACGCTTCGATGAATGGACTCCTCCCAAAAGACATACGTATCCTAAACGTAGAAGAAGTTCCAATGGAATTTCACTCTCGATATAGCGCATCCAGTAAATGCTATCACTACCACCTCTATACCGAAAGAGTTCAGCTCCCCTTCCAACGACGCTACAGCTGGCATCTTAAACAACCGATAGACACTTCTCTTCTAAAACAGGCTGCTACACTATTTATCGGAGAACACAATTTCACCTCTTTTGCCAATGAAGCCCACGCTGGAAGTGCCGCCAAAAATCCAGTGAGAAACCTTTATCGACTCGATGTCATTGAAGAAACACATGGGGTCAGACTAGAATTCGAAGCCAATGGTTTTTTATATAAAATGGTAAGAAATATTGTCGGTACCCTTCAGGAAGTAGCCAGTGGAAAAAGAAGTATCGACGAAATCCCTCAAATATTCGAAGGGTTAGATCGAAGGATGGCAGGAAAAGCCGCACCACCGACAGGTTTATTTTTACAGTACGTAAATTACCCCGATAATGCTACAAAAATGACTTAATTGATCGTTTGCAGCTACACACCAACAAGAAAAAGCTCTTCAAAAGTTTTATAGTGAGAGACACCAATATTACCATACTCTCTTAACTCGGGATAGTCAATCTCTGTAATAATAACAGGTTTTGCTATCGAACCACGTAAAGCAGTGATCCCTCGCGGAGTATCTTCAAACCCTACTACGCGGTCCCCCTCCACAGCAAATTTATCTATCGCTTTAATATAACACTCTGGATGAGGCTTGGGCTCATTATAATCAAAGCGAGTAATCCACTCGGGAATGGTATTTAATACCGGATTTTTCTCTCGAATAATCGTTACCAAATCTATATCGGAGTGAGTAACGACACATCTTTTCTTTTGAGCTTTCTGCAATTCGTTAAGCAGTTTTTCTACTCCTGGCATCAGAGGTACAGGTTCTTGATGAAATAACCCTATCAGCGCTGCTTTTTTTTCAGCGTAAAGGACTGGCCAATTAGGTTCAATTTCTTGCAATTCAGGAAAGCAGCCATAAACATGCCTCTCGAGTCCCTCTGAGCTATAGTGAGCAATTTCTATATATTTTGCAAAATCCCAATCCAGGTTAAATCCACGGTCTGCACACATTTTTTTATAGGCACGATAGTGAATCATTTCAGTGTTTACAAGCAGGCCATCAAAATCAAAAAGAAAAAGATCGTAGTTATGTATCCAATCCATCATTACCCCCAATCAACTATCAAGAACTTCCATAGAATACCACGATCGGGTATTTTAAAGAGAACGAAAACAACCCTCTTGTTCGTATGAGTTTAATAATTTTGATGCTGTCACTTTTTTTGACGGGATGCAGCAATTCCGAAGAAAACGTCCATACCGACTTTAGTGATGACAATATTTATGGCGAGTATATTTTCCGAAAGCATGACGAACATTTCTATACACTCACACCTCCAAAACCAAAACCCCCTTATGTATACCCTTGGGAGAAAAACCATTCGTACGCTTTACCAAAAATCAATAAAGAATATTTCCGTTGTAAAGGTTGCAGTATCAATCCCGAAAAAATTGTTAATGAAAATGGGGAAATCAAAAAGTATCTCGATTGCGACGGAATCGACAAGCACGGACTCCCCCTTAGAGATGGTGTAGAATTTATTTATCCAGTCCTCATCGATGTGTTAAACTTTATCCAAGAAAAAACTTCTCACCGCGTCATCATCACAAGTGGGCATCGTTGTCCAGAACATAATACCTATGTCGATGCATCGAAGGACAACCTATACTCCAAACATATGATCGGCGCTGAGGTTTCCTTCTATGTCGAATCTCTAGAAAATGATCCCATGCAAATTATTGATATTATCAGAGACTATTACAAGAACGTAAATGATAGTGACTACACAGATTTTAGAAGGTACGAAAAAGACAATACGAACGTACGAATCCCTCCGTGGTATAACAAAGAGATTTTTGTTAAATTATTTCAAAAAGATGAAGGACGCGATTTTGATAATCGACACCCCTATCCTTATATAGGCATACAAGTCCGCTATGACAGAAACTTGAACGAACGCGTTTCCTATACTTGGAATAAAGCTAATAGGCAGTTTCTAAGAAAGTAGGGATTTCAATTGAATTAAAAACGAATCAATGTAATATTCCTTGAAACACGTTTCACTTCAACAAAAGGATTAACAACATGAACATCTCTAAATACACCCTGGATAGTTTTAACCAATTACCCTTGTTTGACAGATACGTAATTGCAGAAAACTCTTTACCTAAGAATAGTGAATCGGACATAGATGACTATGTATATAACACTGTACCTCAGGAAAATAATTCGTTTTACCAATCTGCAAGTGAAAAAAAACCACCTAAGGAAACTATCTCTAAAATTTCTGAAGTCATATCTGGTGCTTCTAAATTGTTTTCTAATTCAGAGGTTCTATGTGCGTCAATGGTATACGGCCGCGAACACCAACCTGAATTTTTTATCGTATATAAAGAAGATCTCAATTATACACTTTACACTCAAATCAAAACTGTTTCGTATATATATAAATTAAATACTCCACAATGTAACTGGTACGAAAATGACCTCCTTTCAAGATGTAAAAAAGAATTTCCTAAACATTTTAAAAATACAAATTATACGACAAAAACTATTTATCAACCTTTGTTCCAAAACAGAATTAGTTACTTCTATGATTGGGATTTTACGCTCCATGAACGAACTATTGAAAAAGACGGAATCTTTCCAAACAACACAATAAAGCCAACTATATCCATTAAACGTAACTACAGATTTTCCCATGATGAGTTTTTACCTGTATTTCCAGGCCATCTCTTTTCAAAAGAAGATAAACAGCAAGAAAGCTCTAAATAAAAAATTTACAAATAAGCATCACCCGTTGGGTATCTATTGATCAATCTTTTTTCCATTCATATTCAACAATAAAAATATTAAAAAGATTTTTCAAACATACTGAATTACAACAAGATGCCCCCAAGCTGAGATTTCAAAGAAAGCAGCCTGAAAGGCTGCGAGAAACGTTTTTATCGATAATGCTATTTAGAATCAGCTGGGTTAGGGTCTTTAATTGGTTCAGCTGGGTTAGGGTCTTTAATTGGTACAGTATACTCTATCAAGTACCGTAGAAAAACTTGACCGGGATCAAACACACTGTGGACCTCAACTCCGAGTTCATGATCCGTTCCACGGATAGAATTATAATGATACGGCAAATAATTTATTGAACCTATTTCAGGAGGTCTTTTAAGAGTGGGACAATATTCATCGTACTTAGCGCTCAATCCAAGAAGCGTCTCACAAACAAATATTTTTTTAGTAACAAAATTTTCTCCATCAACATGGGTCGTGAAACCTGTGCGATCTGCATGTAAAATACTTTCTGATAGCTGTATAGAGTTTATCCCCCAGTGTTTATTGGGGTTGACTTTAATGGAATCCATAGATATTCCATCTCTCTCAATGATTGCTTCGGGAGATTCCTCTAAAGATGAAAAATATAAACATAATGGTTCCTGATACAGCTCACCATCACGGTTTTCTCCAATTGTTATAGGGCCCACTCGTTTTTCAACTTCTTCTTTAGA
>JAYZJO010000005.1:0-59408 GCA_036164375.1 Chlamydiota bacterium
TTTTTTTATATCTAAAAAACTTTCAGTAAAGTAGTAATTTGGAGTGGCTGATACTAATAACGTATTAGCATCTTTTCCTTGTTCTTTTTTACACTGTACCAACTCTGCAAAAAACAAATTAAACGCCGACATGTTTATATATTCATGGTATTCATCAAATACTACATGAGCATTCAAATAATCGATAAACCCTGTCACTTTTGTATGAGTAATAATGTTGCCCAACACTTGATCAATTGTTGTGATAACGACATCACCTGAAAAGTAGTTTTCTTCGTTAGTTGGATTGTCCCAACTGTTTGTAAATTTAAACTCGCCCGTGTTTATTTCAATTTGAGCATTGGCCAAATAGGCTTCTGAAGTAAGCTCATTAAAAATACCTTGGCAAACCTGAACTCTGGGGCAAATCCAAAAAATTTTATCGGCATTTTTTAACTTTGCCCACTCTAAAGCGATTTTTGTTTTACCACAGCCAGCTGCTCCAGATAAAACAGCAACATCGCTAACGGTTTGGAGCTGTTCTGCTATAGATGTTTGTTTTTGATTCCTTTCACTATTATAGTATTTATGATTAAAGTAGTTTAAACACTGTTGGATATGCTCTGATAGAGTTGATTCATTATTCAACTTTTCCTGAACAATTTTGTCTAAAGATCTTTGTGATATATGTTCTGATAGTGACTGTGCGTTTAGGGAAGAAACAAGACGATCAGCTGTGACTAAAGCAGCACGTATTATATTATTTGTTGAGTTTTTCTTTATCTCATCCGTGTATTTTTCGATATTTTCGCTTTCAAAACTGTAAGCTTTATATTTTGGAAGAATAAGTTTATCTAAGGTATTTAACTTATCATCATCTAAAACCAAATTGTTAGGAATGAACTTAGTTAAAAGTGAAAGTTCGGTCTGACGGTAATTGACATCTATTTTTGAAACTTCATGAATACACTTCGTTGCGCTATTCTCGAAACTTCGCCAATCTTGTTCCTTTAGATTATTACAAAACTTTGCATAGATATCATTGAGGCTGTTGTAGTCATTTTTGCGAAATGGCTTCGCATGATGCCAATAAATAGCATGCTCTATCGATCGCTTATTAAAACAATTTACTGTTTTATTTTCAGGTTGTTCGAGTATGTTAAATAGCAACAAAGAAAGCTCATTGTGTCTTGGATGCTTTTCAAAACTAAATTTCTTTTTATCAATATGCTCACCATCGTCAACGATCCGATCCTTTTTTTGGGGACCAGAAACCCAGTCTTGAAAATGTGAGTCAATTTTTCCAAGATCATGTAAGCAACCGGCTATAAACGCTGCTTCGGCAAGCGCTTTTTTTTCAGGTATTAAAGCTTTGATTAGCATCTCAGAAATATAACCGACCGCAAAAAGATGCTCGGTTAATAATTGTTTCTGTGTATTAGCATAAAGAAGGTTGTTATCTTTCATAGTAGGTTCATCCATAAAAAGTTTTTTTTGAGTGATATTTACTGGAACAAAGCCTGCTGAATTAAATCCAGATTCACTCCCGACGATCCATGTTAACTCACTCCGTTTTCGAGACCTTATTCGATGACAGGCTACAGCAGTATTTTTTGAGGCTGTCGCTCTAAGAAGTTTTTTAACCGCAAGTAAACCATCTTCGGTAATAACCGTTTGCCAAGTGCGTTCACCAATCCGGTTAGCGAAAGCATCTAACACACGACGTGTACGTCTAAGAGCTTTTTTTTTACACTGACTGATGAAAGTAACAATCATAACTGCTGCTCCACTTTGGAAAAGCTGTTTAATGCCTGTTCTTTAACCTGATCAAACATAAAATCAAGTGCACGGTAATCAGTAAACTTTTGTATAATCAGTTGGCGAAAATCTTGTTCATCTATCTTTTCTTTCGCACAAATAAAAGCCCAAGGCAAAACAATGGCATCTTTCACCAAATCTGCAACATCAAAAACTAAGGCACCACGTCTTGTTTTGCCATGCATTACCGCGAAACTGTGAGGAATACCCAAAACCCATAGGGTAGAAGCCGCCAATCCGTATGCCAAGTAATTCCCATGATTTAGAAATCCATTCGCCAAGTCTGAGCTATCGTGTTGTCGTCGAAATCCATCTAATTTCGTACATTTCGCCGAGTATTTATAAAGCTGTCTCGCAAATAATGCTTCACCCGATAACAAATCGCCAACTTTTTCAGATCTAGTTATGTGCTTATCATATTTACTAAACGCAATTTGTAATGTTTCATCGTCACATTTAAAACCTTCTGATGCCAAATTTTTGTCGTGTTTCCATACTTTTTTGAGAAACTCTACACGTTTTCTTTGAAAATGCTTCGCAACGGTCAATCTTGAATGCTCATCAAACCAAAATTTCAACCAACCTTGCACATATTCCGTAGGCCGATATTCATTTTGCGGAGATAACCACTCAATTTCATTCCCTGCAAATAGCGGCGTTCCCCCACCACCGCAAAATCCAACAAGAACACCAGCGCTTGCAAGCATTCGCATGGCGGCTTGAGTTAACGATGTCCCTATTCCTAATAAGATGACGGTCGTATTTGCTATGGGGATATTCCAATAATAATTGTCCCCATTAATTTCATTGAGATACAACACTCGACCATCTTTTTGCATCACACGACATTTTTCCAGGTAATAAATATTAGCTCTTTTAGAGTGGAGAATTGCTTTTAAATTGGAGAGTTGCTTCATTTTCTCCCTTATACTATGGATATACTAGCCACATGGTTCAGAACTATTTTGCTCCCAAACGTCAGATTACATAATACATTATTGAATCCGAACACACGTTCAACAAAAAAACTTCAATTATTTGTCATATTAATTTTTCTTTCTGCAAAAGACTAACAAACTTGAAATTAAATTACTAGTCAAAAAAAATAATTTCAAAAGCATTACTGAAATATATTAAAAAGCATCAAATAGTACATCGCAAATCACAATACGGACCTATAAAACTCTCTAAATCACATAAACACTCTATTAAAGATTATTTGTAATTTTCAAATTCTTGTTACCCCTGATTTACCCTTGGCCAACGTTCATTCACCAGTTTATTACAGCATTAACACCAAACGACTTTCAATTTTTCTACTACAGAAGTTTTTTCTATATAAATAGAAAAAAAGGGATTTTATCTAAAAAAACTCAAAGTGTATTGCTAACAATAACAAAATATGTATGATCTGAATTACTAAAAACAAGTAAGGAGGTCTCATATGTCTATACCAAATTTATCAAACTTAAATCGAACAAATGTAGATGAAAAAATAAACGAATGCAACAATTGGTTGGAAGATGCCAAGAAAAAGCTTCAAGAAAAGAACATAGAATTACCAACCTACTTAATTAATTATACTATAAAAATCTCGAATATCTCCTATGGATTTGAAAATCCGCCAATTCCACCTAAAGAACCTGTATCATTAACACTAGAGCATGAATCAGGTGAAACAGAACTAATGCAAGCAATGCAAGAAATCCAAGAACTTTTAAACCGTTAAAAGACTTAAAAGGAGTTAAACCGATCCCTTTAATGCTTAGAGTTGTTTTTTTATTTCAACTCTTAAGTTTTCGAGCTTGTTGATAAAATTTTCTCTTTCTTTTTGTAGTTTTTCAGGAACTTCATCAGTTGAAAAATATTGGTCAGTATTACCATTATAGACCGATACTAAATTCATCCATTTGCTTTCGCTATCCTTGAGTTCTTTTATATATTTTTCAATTTCTTTATGAGCAATTGAGTTGTTGAGCTCAATAAATTCAACTATTTCCAGAAAAGAACGGTGAATAGTAGTTTCATCTACAGGTTCCCCTCTTTTATTTTTAACAATTTGTTTTTTTTGAGGTAGACTGTAAAGACCTTTTATATCTTGCAGTAGATCATAAATTCTTCTATCTAAAGTTATCAAAAATTGCTCTGCATCTTTTCTCTTGTTCATCCTTTCTTTTACAAGTATTAGTAATATGATACCTAAAAAAGACAAAAAAATTTTCAACACAACGCACTCCTCTTAAAAGCTCGTACACTCAGAAATGAATATATAATCTTTTCGATTTTGTCGGTTATTTTAATGTGGTATTTCATTAGGTTAGTCGTTTTTTCACTTCATCCCAGGAGACGTTTTTTATAACCTGATATTTTGTAGTGTTTCTTTTTCCTATTCAGGGAGCCACTTATTCTCGATATCTTCCATTGTTTCAAAGGCTAAGCGAAGAAGAAACTCTTTCATGGTTACCCCAATTTGCACAGGCCATCTGAAAGTACAAGTATGCATCTGGGGAAATATCAACTGTAAGTCTTGTTTTTCTCCCATTGCAACTTTATTATAAAGAAATCTGTATTTCCATGCATTGCTCATGTTTCGTCATTTTGATGTTGATAAATGTTTTTATTTTTCCATAGTATTCTAAACAACCTTTCAAATTGAAAGTAAGTTAAGAGAGTGTTATCATGCAATGATGATTTTATCATAAAAAACAAATTTCAACAAACAACCTATTAATTTATAATGACTCTACCTAAATACTACGAAACATTTATTCCTCTTCTCGAATCCTTAAAGGATCGAAAAGTAATTCATCGTACTGAATTACAAAATAAAGTGTTAAATAGTTATTACACACATTTACCAGATGATTTAATGCACAAAAAATTAAAATCAGGTGGTTCTTTAATCTTAAATCGCATTGGTTGGGGAATATCTTATCTTAAACAAGGTAATTATTTAAACTATCCGAAACGTGGAATGATTCAGATTACCTCTAAAGGTATAAAAATATTGTCCAAGGGTACTTTATCCTTCAAAGAGTTTCAGGCTGATCCTGATGTGGTTGAATATCACAAGAAAAAAGTTGAACAAAAAAAAATATGCGAAAAAACTATTGAAAGTAGTACTCCTGAAGATTTAATAGAATCTGGAGTTTCAGATATTGAAGATCAGGTCAAAGTCGAACTCTTGGAAAAGTTAAAATCTGTTAACCCGTATTTTTTCGAAAAAATCATTTTAAAACTACTTAAGCGAATGGGATATGGAAATTTTATTGAAACCAGAAAATCTCATGATGGTGGGATTGATGGTATTATTAACCAAGATCATTTAGGTCTCGAAAAAATTTATATTCAGGCAAAGCGGTATGGCGATAACAAAGTAAGAGAAAAAGATATTCGGAATTTTATTGGTGCAATGAGTGGTGATACTTCGAAAGGAGTCTTTGTGACAACATCCACTTTTGATAAGTCGGCAATTGTAAAAGCATCGAGTGCTCATCATGTTATTTCGCTCATAGATGGTAAAAAGCTCGTACAATTAATGTTTGATCATAACGTAGGTATTCAAGTTCGGGAAACCTACGAAATTAAAGAACTAGATTTGGATTTCTTTGAGGAAGTATAATACAGTTTATTGGATATACTCTTTTCATTAATTTACTAACGAAACAGGGGTTAAGATGGGAAATAGAGTTGTAAAGCAGCACTATATTTCAAAATGCTATTTGGATAGCTTTAGTATTCCTGATAAAAAAAAGAATATCCTTTGGGTGCGAGATTCATCAAATCGTTGGCGCAAATCTCAACCTAAAAAGGAAGCATTCGAAAATGATTTTCAAACACTTATCGATGATGATGGAAACAGATCAGATGATCTAGAAAAAGCTTTTGCCCAAATCGAAGGTGATTTTAAAACTGTAATTTCAGAAATCGAAGAAACTCGGTCTATTCCCAAAAATTTAGAAAAACTTGTAACTCTTTTATCCGTAATGGGCCTTTTTGCTGTTAGGATACCGACTATACGAGAAAGGTTTAAAAATATTTATTCAGAAGGAATAAGGAAAAGGGCAATGTTTATTTTTTTGTTTTTATCGTCGGTTAATTTGGCAAATGGGGTTAATCATTATGATGGTTATCACTCAACTGGAATGAGTACAGTTTTTTGTGACCAATTTCCAATAATATTCCCAAGAACTACATTATTGGTTGAGCAAGCTCAGACATGTGAAGACCCCCATTAAGACAAGAAATTTATAAGGCACAGTTAGCCATAGAAATCAGGGTTATGTTGGATTACATAGAATCCGGAATTCAACGTATACAAAAACAAAAGAAATCTTTGGAGCTAAATGGTGAAGACGCTAGATGGTGTGAAAAATTTTTAGAAGAGTACCATTGGGCGAAAGGGGAGATTGAAAAATTTTGGCAGTACACGTTATGATATCCTGATATTACACAAATAATCACGAAATTTGATACAATAAGCATATGGCGTTATCAAAAGAAAGAATTGAAGAAATAGAGTGTATTACATGGGATTTGCTAACCGAAACCTTTAGGACAGCAAATGACATGCATCCTCCAATAAATTTAAATATCCTCCTAAGAAAAGCTGGTATAAATTTAAAACAGGGTACATTTGGGGATCAAGACATATCAGGTGCTTATAACAGATCTGAAAAAGTCATTTATATTAACAAAAACGATTCTTTTGTGCGTAAAACCTTTACAATTGCTCATGAGCTTGGGCATCACTATCTTCATGAAAACACTGTAGCTAAAGAATTTTTTCGCAAGGACATGTTTTCAATTGAAAAAGAGCATAAGATCGAGGAACAGGAAGCTAATTGGTTTGCAGCAAGCTTATTGATGCCAAAATCATTCATTAAGGAACTATGGAAAGCGACTAACGATACACAGGCAATCGCTGCAATTTTCGGAGTTTCATCAACTGCGGTATATTATCGATTAAAAAATTTGGGGCTTTTACCCCAATTGAGAGGTGATTTTGCCCAGAGATGATGAATTCATTAACGATAGCTGTTTTGAACCCGAAGATTTAGATTACGAACAACAAAAAAAGAATTATGACTTGTTAATAAATTTATTTACAATTCGGAATGATGATTATCAATGGAGAGTCGATAATCGTGGAAAATATGCTTGGGGAATTTGGACAATTCTTCTCTTACAGAATTTGTTTGTATTTTTCGCTGTTTTATACTCCCTTCACCTTGGGAATCTAGAAAAACACGAATGGCTGTACAGTACATTTTTTATTGCATTAATGGGAAATTCATATTTTACAATCAACTTGGTTATTAAATGGCTGTTTTCTGAGATTCAGTATCATAAACATTACAATCCTGATAAAGAATAATACCCCCATCTCTCTAAAATTAATCCAAAATTTGAGGTCCAATAAAATTACCAGTAGCATCATTAATTAGGGATTAGGCCAGAGACTCGTCCAATAGCCAACTATAGATCAAAATTATTAAAATAAATTAAAAATGCGATAAATAAGCTGTAAATATTCGGGATTGTTTAACCCTCAAAAATTCAAGGTTATATCATGTTTCAGTCCAAGGTGCTTTTCGTATCACGACCTCTTGGTATTACTGTATTCAAGTAGGTGACAAAGGTGCCCATGGTAAAACGATAGATATCCCAGAAAATTTCTAATTAAAGGTTTAATTGGAGACAGCTCCTAATTTTTGAAGCTTTATGGAGCGGAATATAATGAAAAATATTTGTAGTGCTACAAGTTTATTACGGCACCCTCTTCGAGGGTGCGTATGTTTGGTACCCTTTAACCCAGGGCTGCGCGAGCTTGTCCTGGGCTACCCCTCTAACACCCACTTCGTGGGTATAATTAGAGCAATCGAATTCACCCCCTGAGGTACTTTACTAAGCTTTTAAGTCGAACCAGCTCACCATTATTTCAATACCAAAAAATTAATATTTTTGTTTTGAAGGTATCACGCCCCTAACACCTCCTCTTGGGTCGTCCATATCTCCCTCATAACGAGGAATAAGATGAACATGAAGATGCATAACTGTTTGACCTGCTACCTTTCCACTATTTATTCCGATATTATACCCATCTGGCTGGTATTCTCTGTCTAAAAATGCTTTTAACTCATCTAGAACAAACGTGATTTCTTTCTTCACTTCTTCCGTGGCTGTGAACCAATTTTCTGTATGGTGTTTAGGGATTATGAGCAAATGCCCTGGAGACACTGGATATTGGTCTTTTATAACAAAAGTGTGTTCAAATTGCGCAACGATCTCCACCTCCCTGCTTTTTTCTACCATCTGGCAAAAAATACAATTATCCTTTACAAACATACTCATAGGCATTACCACCAAAATAAATAATAATTTCACACATGGTATGATACCATCCATATTGGATAAAATACCAGGCAAAACTTTCAATAGATTTTTCATGAATAAATTGTGGAGCGCTTATCCACAAACATGAACCAAAATTCAAGTGAAAACCTCCATGTTCTATCACAGTGTTTCTGCGATGCTGTGTAACCTCTAAATTGTAATGGTAATCCCCTACCTGTATAGGTAATAGAGCGTAGTATTTTAGGAAGTACATGACTCCCACAAAACAACTAATGTGAAGGAAACCGCACGGAATAACAACTCTCTTTCTTGAGAGCTAATATGGGTAATCGACCTTTTTGCTTCATCAACAAGAATCTTAGCTTCGGGAATACCTGCAAAATTTCTCTCTACATTCTTAAAGTTGATTCTTGCAACTCTAAGCGTTGATGAAACACAAGGTAACTGGAAGCTGGTCAGACTCATTGGTTCAGTATCAAAAATTACCAGTTTACTATCTTTGATGTAGTAATTGTGTGGTAAAAAATCCAAAACACCAGATTTAGAAAAAAAACATGAATTTGTTTTGCTAAAATTTGCATTTCACTTTCATTCATGTTCTTTAATTCTTCAAGACTTTTTTCTCTACCCGTAAATTTGGAGGAAGAAAATGTCATATAGTCCAGTAAAGACAGCTCCTAGCACCAGTCTCAAATATAATCCTCTTTATCCCGAAAATTTAAATCTAATTAAAATTACTAAAAAAGATCTTTTGCAGGATAAAATTAAAGCTCTTAGAGATCGTTTGTTCTCTAAATCGGATTCACTTAAGTTTTACATCTTTAGCTATAGGTAGACTTGTAAACAAATGCTTCCCTGCTAAAGAGAGGAAAAAGTACGGGGCAGGCACCCCTACTAAGGTTTGTGTAATTTTTAAGAGTCAATTTTAGCAAAAACATGAAATTGTTTTGCCATTCCCCCAGGACTTTTGCCTTCTATAACACTCCATGAAGGAAAATCAACTGATCTCATCATAGCATCCACAACATTTTTTGTGGTCATCCATGCTCCAAACATACCTCTTAGCATATTGTCTGCATATGGATTGTCGCTATAAGGGAAAAAGTTGCAAACTAATACACCTTGAGGAAGCAGAGCATTTCTAGCCTCAAGAAATATTTGTCCAATTTTGTTAGGGTCACAATATGGGAGAGAATCAGTAGCTATTATGAGATCTACTTTTTCGGGATACTTGAACTTTTCAATCGATTCATTAACAAGTACCAGCTGTCCATTATTAATCCAGTTTTTTCCCATCGGTGAGACTTTTTCAGCTAAGGTACTGATAACTGATTCGGAATTGTCCACCGCATATACTTTCCATCCTTTTTGCAGCAAATGAAAAGTTGTCGTGTTGATACCACAGCCTAAATCAACCGCAACCCCCTTCTTAACACTTTGCTCTTCAAGATGAATAATGGTCTTTGCTACCAATGGTTGGAGAGGGCCTGTTGTCATATTATTACCTTGGAAAGTATTCCACAGGTCTTGTCGGTCTGTTTGGTATTTTAGCCAAGTGTTTCCCTCATTATTAAGTCGATCTTTTGCCTCATGTACCGTTATTTCAGGTTCGTATAAGCCTAGGTGTTCTAGTGTGTATGAAAAGTATCCGATCACTTGTGATAAACAGTTCATTGTATGTAGTCCTTTTAAATTGCATAAATTGCGGTGACCGAATGTAACATAAAAACACAAAATGTCAATAGCACAAAAAATTTTATTAAGAGATTGCAATTGTTTTTTATGTTTGGATATGAGAAAAGATTGTTATTTTTGATACTTAACTTTAAGGAGAAAAGAATAGTGAGTATTTCAAACGTAGATTCAATTAAGGGAGCCAATGGCTTCCAATGCGAGAAAAGCGAGCAGGACTGGAAGACTTTAACCAGATATGATGCCCCCTCTAACCAACAAGAAAAAATTTGCCGTGTTGCCAATAATCTTATCTTAGGTGTTGCACTATATGGAGCATATTCATACTATACGGGCCCTATTGGATTAGTATCTTATGCCGGAATGGCTTTAGCGGCCCGTAAGCTCGCTTCAACAACTATTGGTTACCTTGTCTATCCGGCAGCCCTTACCTCTGTGCATTATTTATGTGATGACTATTTGCAGAAATTAGGAAATCGGCGATTGGATGCCCTTAAGCAAGAAGGCTATGTTGCTAATAAAATTTCAATCTACAAATCAGGTACAAGGTACGATGCCGCATTGATCGGCCATTCAAGTACAATTAATAATGGTAAATGGACCATAGAAGCACTTGGTAATGGAATGGCAATGGAGTTTATCATCGATGACTTGCCTAAAGAAAACTTCAAAAATCAGAGTAACACACTTTTGATAAACGGACCTTCTGTTGGTGCAAGCGGTGGATGGCCTACCCGATACCAGCTTGGTGCTGGATTTGAAGCAGGCATTGATTTGTTAGAGCGTGAAGTTAAAGCTACACATATTATCATGCGAGGACTTTCATTAGGAGGAGGCATGATGGCAGAAGCAATTTTGAATCATGACTTTACTGAAGGGAAGAAAAGAGAGGTCCGTTATTTATCGATCTCAGACCGCACTTTTAGCAAGCTATCTACAATTGCTGGTAATCTTGTGGGTCGCGTTGTTGAGCCCGTCTTCTACCTCACTGGTACAGAATTAGACGGTGTAGGCGCTGCTAAGAAACTGAGTGATCTAAACATTCGACACATCGTGATTCAACATAACTCTCATAATGCTCAAGGTAGTGATTATGTTATCCCTGATAGTGCTTCCTTGGCACATAAATTACACCAAGAAGGTGACTTGAAAAATAAAGTATTTTTGGAATCCGACAGGATTACACATAATTCCTCACTTCCTTTGAATATTGAAAGAGATTTGGCTCAAGAAATTTCTCGATTTTTTCAGACATAGTTGATAGATGATATTCAAAGAAATGGTTGCAGCTGCTATTTGTAAAAGTGCAACTGTATGCAACTGATCACTCCTGTATTAAGGTTGATCAGTTGCTTATTTAGCATCAAAGTCGTTTAGAGAAGACTTATATCATGAGACACTGTTTAAGAAAATGGCTTCGACGACCAGTACTTAGTTTACGGCAAACAGCAATCGGATGAATCTGTTGCAAGAATTTCTGTTTTGGTATCATAAATTTGGAAACTATGTTGTGAAGTGATTCAAAAAACCATTTTTGCAGATTGATTTCTATTCCACTTTATTTTAGGATCAACCTTTTTTATCTCTACACATACATTTGGAGGAACAAAATGTCATATAGTTCAGTAAATACAGCTCCTAACACCAGTCTCAAATATAATATTTTGTGGCCTGAAGATTTAGATACAATTAAAATCACGGAAGAAGAAAGAGACCTTCTCCAGGCTAAAATTGAAGAGCTTAGGGATGAATTAATTCCTAAGTCGGAAACATATGAGCCTTACACCTTTTGTTCTAGAATTCCAGGTTCCTGTCCAAGAAGGGTTCTTGTAAATCATGATCATTACTTTGTTGTTTTAAATACCCATGGAGGGATGCCCAAGTTTGATTCGACAGGTGCCCAGCAAAAAAAAATTAAATACGTCTGGGAGTGTAAATCGGGACGCTTTTGGCTAAAAAAAGCATTTTTTTCATTTAAACAACGCGATTGCATAAAGTATTTACAATATGCCCCAAATTTAGGTAAATCATCTTTGGGAATACCAAAGCTTGTAACGGATGGTGGCTCTGAACATACTAAGAGAAAACTGCGTTATTTTGAAGAAATGGCAGAGCTCCCCTTACCTAAAATGCTGGATCAACCTGAGTGTAGATTAGAGTTCAGTTATCTAGTAGGTCTTATGGATTCAGTAAGAAAAATTCATGCAGTAAAATATCAACCCGCTAGGTTTCACTATCTTAGAACCCCTGAGAAATATACTAGTTTTGATACAGCGCACAATCTTTTTCACGGAGACATCTCACCAAATAATGTCATTTGTGAAAATATTAAAGATACAAAGAGTGGTAATACCTACTCCAAGTTAATGCTTACAGATTTTTATGGGTTAGGAGATTTAGAAAACCTCTACTGGACAACAGGTTGGGCCTCTCCCGAATGTATCCAGTTTGCAAAAACTCGTACCAAATATCAAGAAATGAACAGATCCGAATTTATGGCAAAATATGGTGCAAAAAAAGACACGTGGGCCATGGGCTTGATTATTGGATCTCTCATCAGAGGGGGAATGCACCCGAAGTACAAGCAAAACCTCCCCAGTTTTTCATTCATCACCGACAAGCTAAAATTTGATTCCACAGGAGAATACGTTATTGATGAATCTGGGCTTGCAGATATCACCCAAGAGGAAATTGATTCAAAAATTGATGCTTTAATCGAGGAGGAATCTTCAGAAGCTATTAAAGTAGTGTGGAATACAGTAAAAAATTACTTAGTTGTGAATCCCGATAAAAGACTGACAATGGCTGAGTGTAATATTAATATATCATAAAAAATATAGGTAAGCATCAATTGCCCTCTTCCTTTAGTCAATAGGGGAAAATTTGACGAGAACAAACTTTTACAATCCTATTATTTAGTAAAAGCAGTGTTCTCGTCTCGCTATCATCACTAGCACTCAGCTAAAAAATTAATTCTATATTTCAAGCCTATCGTAGTCTGGTCTGTCCCCTTCTATTTTAAAGGCGTCGCTGCATCAAATGGAAATCTGTAAAGCACACACAAATATTTTCATGCATCGGCTACGGCTTTTGTCAGATATACTGAATTTAATTGGAAATTATTCAATATATTGCACTTATTCGCTGTGGAAGTGACCTGAAGGAGCTTTATTTGCAATTCAAAAAAAACATTTTTGCAGATTGATTTCTATTCCACTTTATTTTAGGATCAAACTTTTTTATCTCTACACATAAATTTGGAGGAACGAAATGTCCTATAGTCCAGTAAATACAGCTCCTAGTACCAGTCTCAAATATAATATTCTGTGGCCTGAAAATTTAGATACAATTAAAATCACTGAAAAAGAAAGAGACCTTCTCCAGGCTAAAATTGAAGAGCTTAGGGATAATTTACTTCCTGAGTCAGAAACATCTAAGCCTTACCGCCTTTGTTCTAGAACCCCTAATTCCTGCCCAAGGAGACTTCATATATGTCATGATCACTACTTTGTTGTTTTAAATAACCATGGAAAGATGCCCATGTTTGATTCGACTGGTGCCCAGCAAAAAAAAATTAAATACGTCTGGGACTGTAAAACGGGACGTTTTTGGCTAAAAAAATCACTTTTCTCCAGTAAACAAGCCGAGTGCATATTGTATTTAAAATACGCTCCAAATTTAAGTAAATCATTTTTGGGAATACCAAAGCTTGTAACAGATAGTGGCTCTGAAGATGTTAAGAATAAACTGCGTTATTTTGAAGAAATGGCAATGTTCTCCCTACCTATATTGCTGAAAAAACGTCAGGTAAAATTAAACTTCGATTATATACTAGGTCTTATGGATTCACTAAGAAAAATTCATGCTGTAAAATACACCCCCTCAGCGTTTCACTCTCTTAGCATTCCTGGGCAATATTCTAGTTTTGGTGCACCGCACCCCCTTTTTCACGGCGACATCTCACCAAATAATGTCATCTGCGAAAATGTTATAAATAAAGAGAGTGGCAAAGCCTACTCCAAGTTAATGCTGACAGATTTTTATGCAATCGGAGATATAAAAAACATCTATTGGACAAAAGGTTGGGGTTCTCCCGAGTGTATTCAGTATGCAAAAACTCATACAAAATACCAAACAATGAATACATCCAAATTTATGGCTAAATATGGTGCAAAAAAAGACACGTGGGCAATGGGCTTGATTATTGGATCTCTCATCAGAGGGAAAATGCACCCGAAGTACGAGCAAAGCCTCCCTTGTTTTTCATTTATTACCGACAAACTAAAATTTGATCCGACTGGAAAATACGTTATTGATGAATCAGGCCTTGCAGGTATCACCCAAGAGGAAATTGATTCAAAAATTAATGCTTTAATTGAAGAGGAACCTTCAGAACCTATTAAAGAACTTTGGAAAACTGTAAAAAAGTACTTAACTGTGAATCCCGATAAAAGACCGACATTAGCTGATGTATAATATCAGTATAGCATAAAAAATATAGGTAAGCATCAATTGCCCTCTTCCTTTAGACCATAAGGGAAAATTTTGACGAGAACACGCTTTTAAACTCCGATTATTCAATAAAAGCAGTGTTCTCGTCTCACTATCTTCACTAGCACTCGGCTAAAAATAAACTCTACATTTCAAACTTATCGTAGTCTGGTACGCCCCTTTTTGTCTTAAAGGTGTCGGTGCATCAAATGGAAATCTGTAAGATACACGCAAATATTTTCGTGTATCGGCTACGGCTTTTGTCATATATACTGAATTAAGTTGGAAATTACGCTTGATAACCCCTCTTTTTGCCTCTGACTATCAAACGTAATTTCCAACTTAATTCAGTATATATATTTAAAAAAAATGTTTTTGCTGTATCTTAAAACCTTGTTCCAAATGTAAGGAAGGTTTAGCTAATGCGAGAAAAAAAACGTAAATACTCTTCAAATACACAGAACCTTATTATCAATCCAGATAATCGCAGACCCCTCCCCCAATCATTTGCAAAAGAACAACATCATGGTGCTGTTATTTTTCTTCAAGCTTTGAAAACGAAAGACAGCTTAGGTGTCGGAGAATTTCCAGACTTAATCCCTATGATTGAGTGGTTTAATGAAATTAACTTTGATGTTCTTCAACTGCTGCCTTTAAATGATAGCGGACTTGATCCTAGTCCATACAACGCAATCTCTGCATTTGCATTAAATCCAATATTTCTTAGGCTCCCAATTCCACAAAACGAAAATCAAAAAATAATCATCAGAAAGTTAAAGACGTTAAATGAATGTAAACTTGTAAAATATCGAAAGGTTTATCTACTAAAAGATGACTACTTCACTGATATTTTCGCGAACATAAAAGATAAAAAACAATTGTATGAAGAGTTGGACCAATTTAGTCAGGAGTCACCATGGGTAAAAATGTATGCTCAATATAAACTCCTTAGAGAACAAAATGACTGGAAACCTGTGCCACCGAATACACAAATAAAAAAGCTTTCCGCTAGCCAAAGAGAACGTTTCTACTATCATCTATGGGTTCAGTTTTTATGCCGTCAACAGATGTCGCAAGTAAAGTCCTATGCCGATAGTCTTCAAGTCTTAATCAAAGGTGATTTACCGATTTTATTGTCTCCTGACAGCGCTGATGTTTGGAGTGCTCCCTCAAATTTTAACCTGGAATTTAGCGCTGGAGCTCCGCCGGATGCTTATGCAAAAAACGGGCAATACTGGGGATTCCCTACTTTCAATTGGATAGAACATAAAGAAGATTTACTTCAGTGGTGCCATTCGAGACTCAAAAATTTTGAAAAGTATTACCACGCTTATAGAATCGACCACGTAGTTGGGCTATTTAGACTGTGGACAATATTACGCGGTAAACCTGCAACGGAAGGCAAATTCGTTCCGAGTACTAAAAAAGCATGGCTAAGCCAAGGAAAGTCTATTCTAAAAAAATTCCTAACTTTCTCAAAAATGCTGCCTATTGCTGAAGACCTAGGCAGCGTACCAATAGAGGTTAAAGAGTGCTTACAGACTCTAGGTATTCCAGGGACGAAGGTTCTTATTTGGGAAAACGATATGAATGGCTTTCCTATCCCATTGGATGAATACCCTCCTATTAGCATGAGCACTCTTTCAACTCACGATACAGATCTTTTCAAACATTGGTGGAATGAGAATCCAAAAACGAGTGAAACCTGGGCTAAAAGTATGGGACTCCCCTACAAAAAAAATATTAGTAAAGCTCTTCTGAAACAAGTCTTAAGGTTGTGTCACGGATCATCAAGTGTATTTCACATTAATTTACTTCAGGAATACCTGTGTATTATCCCCAATTATACATGGGACGACCAACGCAAAGATCGCATTAACATTCCTGGAACGGTTGGCGACAAAAATTGGTGCTATCGCTACAGACCCTCTGTTGAACAAATGATATCATGCAGGCAACTAAAGGAGTTAATGCGTGAACTAGCTATATCTGAAAGGTAATACCAGTCCCAATAAATAAAGTTGTTAGATCCATATAGAGGCACTCATTGGTTCGAAAAGAAGAGAGGAAGAGGATAATGAAGGCTCTTTTGTGCTAAATAAAAGAGTATTTACACTCGTCTTCTGATTAATACCGATTTCGACAGGTTTGCGGCTAAGGTTAACGGCAAAGTGTAAACATGGTCTAGAATCTCTCGAATAGCTAATTAGAAAACTTTTGTTATCTTTATCAATAAAAGTAGTTATCGAACTTTTTTCAATATCTTGAAGTTGATTTTTTCGCAAACTTATCAAAGACTTGTAACATTCTGAAACCTGTTTGTACAGACTTTCATTTCTTACCGACCAGTCTAATTTCGATTTAAAAAAAGTTTCTTTTTGTTGAGGATCATGAAAATTCCCATCTACACCTAAAGAAGCGTACTCTTCTTTTCTTCCTTGTGTCACAGCTTTTCCAAGTGCTTCGTCTGTAAAAGATGTAAAAAAGTAAAAGGGACTATTTGTTCCCCACTCCTGCCCCATAAAGAGCATGGGAATTCCCGGTGACAGCATAAGAATCGTAGCGGTAACCATTAGCTGATCGATATCTAGATAAGAAGCAATACGTTTTCCTTGTGATGCATTCGCTATTTGATCATGATTCTGAAGGAAATTCACCAGTTTGTTTAATGGGATCTCAGTGGATGGTTTACCATGATAACGTTGACGAAATTCAGACCACTTCCCATCTTGAACAAAGCCCTCAGTAATGGCTTTTGTAAGATCGTAGATTGATCCATAATCTCGGAAATAGCCGAAACTTTTTTTACCCACATATGCTTCGAGGCAGTGATGAAAGTCATCATTCCACTGAGCGTCTAAACCTATCCCCATATTTTTTTTACTTTGTACGTATTTGGGATCATTCAAATCACTTTCTGCAATGAGCCACGCATCTTTTCCCAGTAATTTCGCTTTATCATGAAATCTATCAGCCAGCTCTTCCAAAATTGGGTAGGCACTTTGATCGAAAATGGCATGAATTGCATCTAACCGAAGGCCATCGATATGATATTTTTCTAACCAATGAAGGGCGTTGTTAATCACGAACTCCCGAACATTCAGAGAGTAAGATTCGTCGTAATTAATCGCACTTCCCCATGGTGTAGAGTACTTTTCTGTAAAATAAGGTCCAAATTCATGAAGAAAGTTTCCTTCAGGTCCTAGATGATTATAAACAACATCCATAACGACTGCGATATTGTTTTGGTGACAACGATTAACGAGTTCCTGCAGGCCTTTAGGACCACCGTAACACTCATGAGGAGCATATAAGTAAACTCCGTCATATCCCCAGTTTCTATCCCCTGAAAAGGTGGCAACCGGCATTAATTCGATCGTATTGATTCCCATCTCTTTGAAATAAGGAATTTTATCTATAATACCTTGAAATGTTCCTGCAGGAGTAAATGTGCCTACATGAATCTCATATATAATAGCTTCTTTGAGAGGAATGCCCTTCCACTTGCTATCTTCCCAATGAAACTGACTAAAGGGATAAACTCGACTGGGACCGACAACTCCTTGGGGCTGCCAGTGTGAGGCGGGATCTGGAAAAGAATGTTCTTCATCGAGAATAAAATAGTAGTCAAAAATTTCTATAGGCTGATTAATTCTGACTGTATGGTACCCATTAGCACACTTATCCATCGGAACTATTTTTTCTATTGGCGCAACTATTTTAAGGTCGACCTTTTTTTTAAACGGTGCCCATACATTAACCTCTATAGACGAATCACTCTGAACATGGACACCTGCTACGACTCTTTTCATGTTATTCATTTTATAAACTCCAAAATAGCAAAAGGAACATCTACAAAAAGATTCTTTAAATTAATCTCTTCCGTATAAAGGTAGCTTTCTCTTGTTATGTGATTGTAAAATTTCTTACCCTTGAATTCTTCTGGAACCTTTATGAGCGTATCGCTCCAGATGTCTGTAGATATTTTCTTTTCACGGTCGAAAATTTTGGAAAAAAATCTTCCTGTAACAATAATAAAAGCACGAGTTTCATCGGATCTTGCAAAAGCTAACACATGTTCAGATTGTTTTCCTATTACCTCAATAGGTTCATATTCTCCATTTACAAAGAGGTTTGGATACCATTTTCTAATATGTAAACATGTCCTAGTTAAATATTGCTTAATATTTCCATTCTTTATATTTTGAACAAGTTCGCTCCAATTTTCTACATTAGCACTTATTGAATCGGGAAAAATAACTTTCTTTCTATTATCGGGGTCGACAAGCGTAAATGTCCAAAACTCACTTCCTTGATAAAAGTCGGGAACACCTGGTGAAAAGGACTTAAGTACCACTTGGGACAATGAATTGTAGTATGCAGCGTAGAGAATATTTGCTTTTAAAAATTCATAAATATCATTATGGATCTCTCCATTATCGGAAAGAACTGTGCTGACAAAGTCTTTTAAAGAATTTTCATATTTCAAATTAGGGTCAAGCCAACTTGTGAATTCTTTTCCTTCTTTGGCAGATTTAAGAGCATATTCTGAGATTCTACTTTGATAGCCAACAAGATCATCACCTTCGAGTTTATCATGAGGATAAGTACCGATTATTGTTTGGTATATTAAGTATTCATGTTTGGAATCAATTGAGCTTTGCGCCATTTTTTTCCATTTTAACAATTTACTTTGCCAAAGATCGATATGCTCAGAAA
This sequence comes from Chlamydiota bacterium, assembly GCA_036164375.1. Taxonomy (GTDB): domain Bacteria; phylum Chlamydiota; class Chlamydiia; order Chlamydiales; family Criblamydiaceae; genus JAYZJO01. The sequence continues at coordinate 19,057 of JAYZJO010000005.1, forward strand.
GAACATTTATACGTGCACGGACATCTTCACTACGTTTAGTATCATGAGTTGTTGTTGCCAACATAGTGAGAGGAAATTGCTTTTTTGTTTCATTATTCAAGCGATGAAAACGCTCTATGGAATCTGAATACTGCTCCAACTCCCCTCCTACCTCGTTCATAGACGCTAATGGGAAGAAGCGGTATAAAGTTGTATCTTCATATCCTTTTGCCATAACAGGACCTGTTGTCTGTTGAAAGCGGGCAATAAACTCTTTATTCTTCTGTGAGAGAAAACAATCTTTCAATTTTTCCCAAAAGGTTGGAGCTATTTCTACACAGCTTATTTCACATTTTGTAATTGCCTCCAAAATTATTTTGTAATCTACCTTCAAATTTGTAGATGCATCACAAAAATAAGTTCGATAAATGGGAAAGTTAATGAGTAAGGCCTTGATTCCCTGATAGCATGTATTAATATCAATTTTCGGACATTGCCGATGAAATATCTTAGCTAAACGATTAACTTCAGCCACCATTACCTTTTCAATCACATCCTGCTTACTTTTATTGATAACACGGTTAACGTCCGCTTTATTCCCCGTAAATGCATTGAAAACTTGAGTGAGCTTCGAAAATGAGTCGGGATAGATAAAAAGTTGATTCAGATGATTTAAAAATTCATAACCTGTCGTTCCTTCAACGGGCCAATCGTCTCTTAACTTCTCTTCACCACAAAGTATTTTCTCTATATATAGATGCTTTCTGTCACACTTCTCTTTTAAATTTTGTAAATACGTAACAGGCTGTCGCAATCCATCGACATGATCGACTCTCAATCCATCAACAAGCCCTTTCTCCATCCAATCGAAGATTTTCGCATGGGTTCGATCATAAACATTTTTGTCTTCCAAACGAACGCAAGCTAAATCGTTTACATCAAAAAAACGACGGTACTGTAGATTTTTGCTTGCATGCTTCCAGTCATCCAAACAATAAAACTGCTTTTCTAATATTTCGAGAATATCTTGAGATTCAAGATTCGCCTCTTTTAAAGGAAATAAATGATCATAAAACTTAAGATAAGAGCCATCGTCTGACACTATTATCTCTACAGTCCCCTTTTTAATCTCGTCTTGAATATTTCCTTCTAAAACTGGCAGAAAGAACTTTTTATTTTCGGTTTCTGAAATTTCATCCCAAAATATATCAAAGAGATCGGCAAACTTTGACTCTTTTCCATATTTTAATAGATCTTTCCAATAACTATTTTCTAATGTATTAACACACATGTGATTAGGAACGATATCGAGAATTATCCCCATATTCAGGGATTTTACCTTACGTGATAGCTCTAAAAGTTCTTTTTCGCTTCCTATTTCTGGGTTGATTTTCGAGTAATCGACAACATCATACCCATGTAAACTTCCTGATTTTGCCTTAAGAATTGGAGAAAGGTAAAGCTGACTTACGCCTAGCGAGTTTAAGTAGTCTGTCACTATGACAGCTTCATTGAGTTGAAATTCATGGTTTAACTGAAGTCGGTACGTTGCTACCGGAATAGTCATACACCCCCTAAAAATTCCTTGTTTATTCCAAGAATCATTCAAAGATCCTCAATGGGACTACCTTAAAGCCCAAGGGAGAAGTACATAATCAAAGAAACTCAGCTAAGTGTACTGAATCACATACACTTGTACTTTATTAATCATGTCTTACTTCTTGAGTATACAATATTCAATTTCATTCAGTATAGTAGTATTTTATTCCATTTTTTAATTTCTCATTATCGTTAAATTTGTTACGTTCAAGTTAAGGCTAAATAGAGTTATATATTTAGGTTATTGAACATTAATACCTTAAAATGAGTCAATTAGCAATGTTAGAAGCCATTTCAACAGAAAGAGGCGCTCCCACCCCTTATGGTGCCAAAGTTGTAGAAAACGGAGTCAACTTTGCGCTCTACTCGAAGTATGCCGAAGAAGTCTCTTTATATATATTCGATTATAAAACACGTGAACAACTTTTGGAGCAAAGGTTAGACCCGGAACGTAACAAAACTGGAGAGGTCTGGCATATTTTACTATCTGGCCTTCCCGAGAAATTTTGTTATGGGTACAGGCTCTTCAAATCTCGAGGAAAATTATTCAAGAAATACTACAATACAGATTTCGTTATTCACGATCCCTATGCACGAAGAGTACAAACCTCTAGCGAGTGGGGAGCATCAGACAACAACTATCATCCGCTTGGCCTCTTTGTTCAAGACCACTCGTTTAATTGGGAAAATGATAAACCTTTGCGAATACCAAAAGAAGACCTTGTTATTTATGAGATGCATGTACGTGGTTTTACGCAACATTCTTCAAGTGGTTTAGATAATAAAAAAGGCACCTTCTTGGGGGTTATTGATAAAATTCCACACCTCCTTGACCTGGGAGTGAATGCTGTAGAATTACTTCCTATTTTTGAATTTAATGAGTGTGAGTACTATCGATTCAACCCTCTTAACGGAGACCGCTTATACAATTACTGGGGATACTCAACTGTAAACTTTTTTTCTCCAATGAACCGATATGCATCTTCCAGCGAACCTGGTGTTGTTGTTGATGAATTTAAAACGATGGTAAAAGAACTTCACAAAAATGGTATTGAGGTCATTCTTGATGTTGTTTTTAACCACACAGCTGAAGGCAACGAAGATGGGCCAATCTACTCATTCAAAGGGGTCGATTGCGGAGCCTACTATATCGTCGATCACAAACACCGACACATGAATTTCACGGGCTGCGGCAATACATTTTACTGCAACAACACTGTTGCCAAAGATTTTATAAAAAAATGCCTTCAATACTGGGTTTCTGAAATGCATGTCGATGGGTTTCGCTTTGACCTTGCTTCAGCTTTTTTTAGAGGTTTTCATGGTGAAGTACTCAACCGCTCTCCCATCCTGGATGAAATTGCTGAAGATCCCATTCTCGCAAAAACAAAATTAATCGCCGAACCTTGGGATGCTGGAGGATTGTACCAGCTAGGTGAGTTTGCCAAGCAAAATCCTCGCTGCTCTGAGTGGAATGATAAGTATCGCGATTCAGTACGCAAGTTTATTAAGGGAGACAGAGGAGAAAAAAGAGCCTTTGTTATTGGCATGTGTGGTTCGGATATGACATTTTCTAGGGAACGCTCTCCTTTAAATTCTGTCAATTTTATTACTTCTCATGATGGATTTACACTTAGAGACCTAGTCTCATATAATTCTAAAAACAACACAGCAAACGCCGAAAATGATCATGATGGCAATCCTAATAACATGAGCTGGAACTGTGGAACAGAAGGCGAAACCGATAGCTCAGAAGTTTTGGCTTTAAGAGAAAAGCAAATGCGAAACTTCCATTTAGCACAAATGATTTCACAAGGGATTCCGATGTTGAATATGGGAGATGAATATGGTCATACGCGTTATGGAAATAACAATACTTGGTGTCATGATGATGAATTAAATTGGTTTTTATGGAATAAAATATCTGAAAATAAAGATTACTACCGGTTTTACAAAGAAGTCATTCATTTTAGAAAACGCCACAGAGTTTTTAAACTTGGAAGATTTTTAAAAGATCAGGACGTACATTGGCACGGGGTTATACCTAATGAACCTGACTGGGAGGGACGAAGCCAAGTATTAGCCTTTGTATTGGTTGATCCAGCAAAAAAATACCTCATCTACTGCGCCTTCAATATGCATTATCAAGACATTGAGTTTACATTACCGCCAGCGATGGAAAATTCAAAGTGGCGGATCGTTATTAACACATCGAATCCTTCACCTAATGACTTTATCTATGAAGGCGAAGCTCCCTTTTTTGAAAACGAAAAAATCACTTTACCGCCACACACATCCGTTCTCTTAAAAAGCGTGATGTAGAGGAAATCTGTGGAATATATACTCAATTAAATTAAAAAACGGACCAGTAGGTTAGTTTGAACACTCATACCAATCCCATTAAATAAAACTGCAAATAAGGATGAAATGCCGGTGCTGAATTTGACAATCTTTTTGATATTTATATTGCTGAATATGAATGAAAAAAGATTGATCAAATGATGCTTATTTGCAGCTTTATTTATTGGGATTGGTATTACACATGGGCGTAAGAAACACAATAGACAACGGAGGTAAAGTTAGGCTTAAGCACTGGTTAAAGCCATGTATTTCAAGCGGTATCGTCTGTTTTTCTCCCATATTTCCAAGATCACTTCCCCCGTAATAGTGAGAGTCACTATTGATTAATTCTTTCCAAGCTCCTTTAAGAGGCACCCCTACTTTATAGTTTTCTCTAGGAACCGGAGTAAAGTTGCATATACAAACCACAAACCGACTATTGTCTTTATTAGAGCGCAAAAAACTGATGATACAATTATTTTGATCGTGAATATCTATCCACTGAAACCCCTCTGAATCAAAATCTGTCTCAAATAGTGCTGGCTCGCTCGTATAAGCGTGGTTTAGATCGTGAACCCATCTTTGAATTTGATTATGTTTATCATATTCTAGAAGGTTCCAGGGAAGGCTTTGGTCGTGATTCCACTCATCCCAAAGAGCCAACTCGGCTCCCATAAAGAGAAGTTTTTTACCTGGATGAGCAAACATATAACCATAAAGCAAGCGTAGATTGGCAAATTTCTGCCATTCATCTCCTGGCATTTTACCCAAAAGAGAAGCTTTGCCATGAACAACTTCATCATGAGATAATGGTAGAATGAAGTTTTCATTATAGGCATAAACCATGCTAAAAAGAATATCCCAGTGGTGATACTTACGATGGACGGATTCCTTCGAAAAGTACATCAAAGTATCGTGCATCCATCCCATATTCCACTTCATCCCAAAGCCTAACCCTCCTAGGTAGGTAGGTCTTGAAACAAGAGGCCAAGCAGTAGACTCTTCAGCCATCGTTTGTGCGTAAGAGTAATTTTCATAAATAGCGCAATTTAGCTGTTTAATAAACTCCATAGCTTCGAGGTTTTCATTTCCGCCATATTGGTTAGGTATCCACTCTCCCTCTTTTCTTGAGTAGTCAAGGTACAACATCGAGGCAACTGCATCTACCCGAATTCCATCAACATGATACTTATCAAGCCAAAAGAGCGCACTTGAAACTAGAAACGAAACGACTTCGTTGCGACCATAATTAAAGATATAGCTCTTCCAATCTGGGTGAAAACCTTTTTTCGGGTCTTCATGTTCGTACAGATGCGTTCCATCGAAAAGACCTATTCCGTGCTTGTCTTCAGGAAAATGTGAAGGCACCCAGTCTAAAATCACACCAATCCCCTCATCGTGCAAGGCTTCTACCAACTGCATAAATTCTTGAGGTGTTCCAAATCGACTTGTCGGGGCAAAGTAACCGAGTGTCTGATAGCCCCAAGAGCCGTCAAATGGATGCTCCATAATGGGCAGGAATTCTACATGCGTGTATCCCATTTTAGAAAGATAGTTTGGAAGAACTTGAGCTAATTTTTTATACGAAAATGGAGATTTATCTTCACTCAGTTCTCTTTTCCAGGAGCCTATATGCATTTCATAAATAGAAAAGGGACTCTCTAAACTATTCATTGTCGAACGCTGTTCAATCCATTTTTTTTCGTTCCAAACATAGTCAATATCCCAAACAACAGAAGCTGTCTTTGGGGGCTGCTCCCAATAAAAGGCAAAAGGGTCGGTTTTCTCGTAAACTTGCTCAGCGACATTTGAAGTAATATAATACTTATACAAAGCGCCATGAGTAACATCTGGAATAAATCCCTCCCAAATACCGGAGCTATCCCACCTTGGGAACAGTTCATTAGTTCCTTCATTCCAATCGTTAAAATCACCAACAACGGATACAGATTTAGCATTAGGTGCCCAAACAGCAAAATGAACACCTTTTACCTCGTCTTTGGTAATTAAATGAGCCCCCAATTTTTCATATAATCGGAAGTGTTTTCCAGCTCTGAACAAATAAATATCATCTTCAGTGAAAAGTGAGTTTGGGCACGTTTCTTTTTGAAGGTTGGAGGGAAATTTTCTACCCATTGTTAATTTCCTCCAAAAGCATTAATATCCCTTTAATCGGAATGTTTAACCACTCGGGTCTACTATTAAGTTCATATCCCATTTCATAGATGGCCTTATGAAGTAGATAAATATTGAGCATGACACGACTATCTTCAATTTTTTCGGGAAGTAGACCATATTTTCCGCCAACGGTTGTCGAGTAGGAAGAGAAAAATATTTTGCTCACGGTTTTGTACCAAAATTCTGCAACAGATTCAAGAAGCTCTTCTTGGTGAGGACGCAGGATTTTTTGTTCTTGCAAGGCCATTAGAGATGCATAATGAAAAGAGCGGATAAGACCGGCAACGTCCTGAAGAGCACAACGCTTCAAGCGACGTTCAGACAAAGTAAGTAAAGGTTCTCCTTCAAAATCGATGATAGACACATCGTTACCGCTCACAAGCACCTGACCTAAATGATAATCGCCATGAATACGTATTTTGTTAATATCGTATTTATTTTCCGTAATTTTTTTAAAAAATTTGAGTATGTTGTTTTCTTCTGCAAGAACCTTTTGGCTTAATAACCGCGTGTTTTCATCTAATAAGTGAGTTTTTTCTCTTAGAATAGTAAATGTTTTCTTCAGTTGACTTCTCATTTTTTGGTATAGCGACTTCTGAAAGAAAATACTAAAAGGCTCGGGATGAATATCTGAGTACTTTTTAGGTGCTTTTGCAAGAGCAAGATGAAGCTCTCCTGTTCTCACGCCGAGTGTTGAAACGATTTCTGAATACAAATATCCAATTAACTGTTTAAATTCTTCTGGAATATGATTGTGAGTGAAAATATCTGTACTCGGCTTTTTGTTTATATAGGATCGTATCGATTCAACTTTAGAAATTGCCTCTTGAAAATACAAATCAAGTGCATTCAAAGAGTATGACCAAGCATCTCCACTATTGGGAACAAACTCTTGTGCGATGGCAAACGTATGCACTTTCGATTTGATTTTTTGTTCGATCGACCCCATTAATTTTGGCGTGTTATGAAAATGAGCATCGTCTGTGAGATATTTTGATATTTCGAGATCCGGGTTTGTACCTTCACAAATTTCACGGAAAATTTTCACAATAAATTTATCGTTAAAATTGATGCTGGTATTGCTTTGTTCAGCTTTTAAAGTCTCTGTTTGTAATCCACTTTCTGTTTCAACGGTTAATCCTTTTAATGATTTTGAAGAATTAAATTGCACTAAAGTGTCTCCACTACTAATTCTATGACGTTTAATTAACTTTTCATAAAGTTTGGCATGAAACTTTTTATCATAGGTAGAATCAATTAAAAATCCTTCTTCGTCATCGACTTTAAGTCTGCAAATAAACGCTTTTGGATAATGGCTATAAAGATTTAATCCCTCTTCAAGAGAGATAAAACATACGGGAAGAAAATATTTATCGAACGACTCATCTCTAAAAATGACGTTCAAAGACAAAAGTTCCGTCTCTGCAATTGTGGTAACATGTTGAATTTGTATCTGAGAAATCGATTTTGTCTTATTTTTAAACCAGCGTGATTGTGCTATAAATTCCGGTAGAATCTTTTTCGTTAGCATTTTTTTATTGGATTTACTAAATACATCCATCCAATTCTCTGAAACACTTAACTCTTGAAATCCTTTTTCATCTTTATGTGACTCTTGTGCAGCTGCTCTGCCGAGTCCGAACCAATAATAGCCATACCTTCCTAAGGTGATACCATAGGGCGAATCTTTAACTTCAGCAAACTCATTTTGGCTAAAAAGATCTATGGGTTTACTTCCAACATATTCATCAAGCATAACTTCCACATATTGAGAGTGTCTTGATAAATTGGCGACAACCAAAATACTTTCATCTCGATATTTTCTTAAAAATAAAAGAACGCGGCTATTACTTCCCGAAAGAAATTTTATCTCTCCAAAACCAAAAACATCATACTGCTGACGAATAGCAATAATCCCTCTCATCCATCTAAGTAGTGAAGAGCTTGTGCGTTCCTGATTCTTAACATTGAGATACGCATGGTGATATTCAGGATCAATGATAAGTGGTAAGTAAAGTTGCTGAGGATTAGCTTCAGAAAACCCTGCATTTGTATGAGTATTCCACTGCATTGGAGTACGCACTCCATTACGGTCTCCTAGATAATAGTTATCTCCCATACCAATCTCATCACCGTAATAAATAATTGGCGAACCGGGAAGAGAAAATAAAAGAACATTTAACAACTCAATTTTAAAACGATCATTTTCAAGAAGAGGAGCAAGCCTTCGCCTAATTCCTAGATTAATTCTAGCTTTAGGGTCTTTTGCATACATTCTATACATAAAATCCCGTTCTTCATCCGTCACCATCTCAAGAGTCAACTCATCATGATTCCTTAAAAACATTGCCCACTGACATGTTTCCGGGGCTGTTGGTGTTTGTTCCATAATATCAGTAATTGGGAACTTGTCCTCCATCTGAAGAGCCATAAAGAGCCTTGGCATTACCGGAAAATGAAATGCCATATGACATTCATTTTCTTCACCAAAATATGCTGAAGCTTGTTCAGGCCATTGATTTGCTTCAGCAAGCAGCATTCTATTTTCATATTTACTATCAACGTGGGCTCTTAATTTTCGTAAAAAAGCATGCGTTTCAGGTAAATTTTCGCACTCTGAACCTTCCCTTTGGTATAAATAAGGTATCGCATCTAACCTAACGCCATCGACCCCCATATCGAACCAAAAGTCTGCTATTTTGAAAATTTCTTTGTGAACATCTGGATTATCATAGTTTAAATCGGGCTGACTTGAATAAAAACGATGCCAGTAATAAGCTTTTGCAACAGGGTCCCAGGCCCAGTTTGAGTTTTCAAAATCTTTAAATATTATCCTGGCTTCTGGATAGAGATCGGGTGTGTCACTCCAAACATAATAATTTCTCCATTTAGAATTTTTTTTGGCATTTCTTGAACGTTGGAACCACTGATGCTGATCTGAAGTATGGTTGATTACTAACTCGGTAACCACCTTGATATTACGCTTGTGAGCCTCTTTTAAAAATTTTTTAAAATCTGAAATACTTCCGTAGTCGGGATGAATATTCATATAGTCAGCAATATCATATCCATCATCTTTTAAGGGTGAAGGGTAAAAAGGCTGAAGCCAAATAGCTGTACAGCCAAGAGTCTGTATATAATCTAATTTTTGGGTCAGCCCCTTGAAGTCACCTATCCCATCATCATTACTATCTTGAAAGCATTTTACATTTATTTGGTAAAAGATAGCATTTTTGTACCAGAGAGACTCTTTAGTCATAAAAAATATTCCTTATATCTTACATAAAATAGTCGAAATTATTTTCTTTTTTCATTTCACTTTGAATCTTAAAAATATGTACCGGGATAACATAGGGTTTCAATTCTACGTAATTACTTTCACCTGCCCAAATATATTTTTCGTTGGTTATTAAGTCATGCATCAAATAAGGCTTATCATTGATACATAAATCTTTTAAAGGAAGGTGAATCATACCAGATCGAACATTATGGTAATCGAGGTTAACCACAACAAGAATATGATTACATTTGTCATGTGGCGCTTTTTTAACGTAAGCTATTAAAGCGTCATTTTCCGTTTCAACAAACTTGGTATTCCAAGTTGTTTGTAAAGCTGGATTTTCCCTTCTGGCTTTGTTTATCAAACTAATAAGCTCAGAGATACTCCCATTTTTTGTTAGATCCCATGTTTTAACTTCATATTTTTCAGAATCTAAATACTCCTCTTTACCTACTATTGCTTGATTAACAATTAGTTCGTAGACTGGACCATAAATTCCACAATTTGAACTCAGTGTTGCAGCTAATGCGTATCTGATAATATGAGCAGATTTACCACCGTACTGAAGATATTCAGGGAGAATATCAGGAGTGTTTGCCCAAAAATTTGGTCTAAAATACTCTTTTGTAGAGGATTCAATCAAATCTTTCACGTAAGTTGTTAATTCTTCTTTTGTATTCCTCCAGGTGAAGTAAGTATAAGATTGATCAAACCCCACTTTTGCAAGAGTTTTCATTACCTTGGGACGCGTAAATGCTTCGGATAGAAAAAGTACATTAGGATTTTTATGATTAACTTCTGAAATTAACCACTCCCAGAAAGGGAAAGGCTTAGTGTGAGGGTTATCGACTCTAAAAATTTCAATCCCTTGCTCAACCCAAAAAAGAACGACACGCTTTAATTCATTCCATAATTCCTGCCACTGTTCGCTTTCAAAATCAAAAGGAACAATATCCTCGTATTTTTTTGGAGGGTTTTCAGCAAATTGAACAGTGCCGTCTGAACGCCATTTAAACCATTCTGGATATTTTTTTAGATACGGATGATCGGGTGAACATTGAAATGCAAGATCGATTGCTATTTCCAGCCCATTTTTTTTGGCAACTTTAATTAGCTTATGAAAATCGGCCATTGTTCCAAGCTCAGGATTGATGGCATCATGACCGCCACTTTTACTTCCGATAGCCCAAGGGCTTCCGGGTGATTTTCCATCGCTGCATAGTGTGTTGTTTGCACCTTTCCGGTTTTTTTTTCCGATTGGGTGAATCGGCGGAAAATAAATCGTATCAAACCCCATTGAAGCGATATATGGGATTAATTTTATACAGTCTTTAAAAGTTCCATGCTTAGCCTCTGTAGGATTTGAGGAGCGAGGAAAAAATTCATACCAGGTACTAAAAAGAGCTTTTTTTCTTTTAACATTAACATGCAACTCTTTATCAAACCTTGTAACGCTGTTAATTCCCAACATGTAACGAGGAATGTCGTTCAATTCAAGGCTTTCAATATAGTTTAGTAATTGTTTAGAGGACGTTGATTCTTTGATTTTTTTTTTAATGGAGTCAATTATTTTAGCTACAGGCCTCGTTACATTTCCTTGAATGCTCTCGAGTACTTGAATACCTGGCTCGATATCGACATTAACAAAAGTTTCTGCTTTTATCTTTTTTAAGAGATCCTCTTTCCAAGAAGCGTAATAATCAATCCAAGCCTCAATCGTGTACAGGTAATTTCCAACAGTTTCTGTAGGAAACTCAGCTTGCCATCGATCATTTTCCACAAATGACATTGGTATTCTCTGCCATTCATTTTCATTAACTTCTTTCCATAGAAGGTCGGCCCCTAAATGATGATGTCCTTCCGAAAATATATCAGCCTGAACGGTAACCGACTCACCGACAACCTTTTTTACAGGGAAAACTCCCCCATTTACCTGAGGAGTAACGCTTTGTATAACGACTCTTTTTATTCCGAAATGCATAACTTATAACCTTCTCTCATCAGTATAGTTTTTAGTGGAAAGTTACATTTATAGCAAAAATTTCAAGAGTAATTAATAAAAAAACATCTTTAACTTTTACACTCCTTTATTGCAGTAACTTAAAAGCTTTCACATTGTCCATCGTCAAAAGTAATACCAATCCCAATAAATAAAGCTGTGAGATCTGAACGCATACACCCATTATAATTAGGATCTTAGAAAACACACCTTGTGTAGATATTATGTATGATAAAAGCTACAACAAGAATCTCAATCACAACTGCCGGCATACATTTGGCGATGCTTTTGCTCAAACTTTTATTGCGAACAAACTCAACTTTATTTATGCGACTTGCTCCTAAACCACTTGCTGTAGAAAGGTAAATTGACGCTGTTAAAGGCGTAAATGTGAAGGGAAGAGGGACTGTAAACTGTCCATATTTAGAAAGTGTTTTTAGTACACCTCGAGAACAACTTACCGACTTGTCTTTTCCTATGTTCTCTCTAAGTTCCGATAGTTGACTCGGACTGACTGTAATATGATACCTAATAAATGGTAAGCCATTTTCTGATGAGGAGCGAATTAATTTAGTGATGGGAACCACATCATAATCGTTTAAACCTGTATGTTGCGGCGTATAATCAACCCCTTGAGCACAAGCAATCATTTCCCCTTTAAAGTCATGATCGATGAGTGTCCATGCTCTGCCTTCTACTTCTAACTTAAAATGTCCGTAGATGGGCTTCTTCGATTGTGGGTAGTAAATGCATGAAACCATGTTATTGATTTTTGCATGCGCAAAAAATTCTTCATTCAATTCATTCTTAAGATCAATAAATCCCTGTTCTGGACGTATTTCAAGTGGTAAAAAACTCATTTTCTAACGATTCTCTTAATTACTTTTATTATCGAGGTGTTTTAATTCTTTTTTAAGAGACTGAACCCTCTCGGTCAATTCTTCTCCTTTCATGGGAGATGAACCTATGAGCATATTTTTTAAAACAGTCAACTTCCCAAAGAAATCCTGAGTTTTGTTTGCTGACAAAATAAGATGTAAATGCCAGTGAGGGACTGTTTGCCCTGCATCTACCCCTGTTTTGTGCAATAGATATATATCTTCAATGGAACGTGCGTTTGTAAAATGTTGCATTAAATTCTGAGCAAATTTGGTGGCCTCCAAATACTCACTTTCAGAAAGATCGGAAAATTTACTTTTATGCTTTTGAGGAACTATCAAGAAATGTAATCTTTCCCCACCAAAACCAATGGGTGCATAATTAAAAAGAACATTAACTTCTCTTCCTTCTAATACTAACTGACGGTCAATAACTTGAGCATTACAAAAAGCGTCATTACCACGAATATCTTCACCAACAACACCTGCCCCCTCTTCTAACGAAGAAGAAAATATCGTGAATATTTTTTGGTATTCTTCACTCTGTTGCTGCATCTGAGATTCCGATCGTGTCGTTCCACCAAAAATGATTCGCCAAAGTACAGATAGCTGCTGCCATGCGCGGCCGATCGTATTACTTGATTGATAGTAAGGGACGACTTCCCAACTAAAGGATTGATCACCGGGCTCTTGTTTTCCATAAACTAAATACTGCTCTGCAACCTTGTTTTCTTTCCATACACCAACAATTTTCTGAAGGAATTGATAGGCGCTTCTACGTTCTGTATCTGTCCAATTGACGTAAGCTTTGCCTTCGAGAGAGGTTACCTTCAGAGATTTATTTGCTAACTGCTTGTTGGGTAAACTGACGCAGACCCTGTTGTCTTTTTCTATGACTTGTTCGCTATGTGAAGAGCTTGCAAGGTTATACATGCTACCTGCGGCGAGAACACCACTCATAATTACTCCTGTCAGAATTATATATTTTCTCATAATCATGTAAAAATAGTACAAAACAGAACCTTTTAATGTAAAGATTAATTTACTACATCGTCCTTAAAATAACTAATAGGGTGATCACCTCGTTTACTGAATGAAATTGGACTAAGAACTTGCGCCTATCCTTCACTTTTGCTACCAAAAAGTAACTGATAAAAAATTTCTAAAAACAGATCCGGTGAATCTACCAAATTACTATCAAAGCGTTTTTTAAAGTAGCGTTTCCAATTCTGATCATTAATGAGTATTTTTAATACTAGGAAGGACCTTTCTATACTCGAAAAATTATTTTTTCTTTGGATAAAGGTTTGTGATGTTGCTCCATCTACAAGGGCTGAAGCTAGAGCGCGCATATAGTTTTTTTGCTCCGAGTTCAGCTCTAATATATCTCCTGAAAGAAGCTGCACACTTGTTGCTCTTTCAACTTTTACAAAAACATTGGAATAAAAAGACGTTAAAATTTCTTTTCCTTTCTTATATGTTTTATCACATTTGATTCCTGAAAAACCAATTGAGTTGATCAAAGGGATAATATGAGCTGACTGATCGTGAAAAAATTCTTTCCCATTGGATAAAAGAATGTCTCCTTCAACTGTGACTTTTTTGACATATAGTTCATCGGAGCTAATCCCCTCTGCATCAGTAAAAACTAGATCCGGTAAATGAGGCATGTGATTCTTACATAGTTTCCATCTTTCTGAAAGGCTTTGGAAATCAGGAAAGCGAACAGATTCTATTTTATTTGTATCGCAATTTTTATTAAATCGATAACCTAGATTACGAAAAAGCCAGGTTCGCATTGATTCAAAAAAGTAAAGAACATCTCGGTCACTTTGTTCATTTTTTTTATATTTTTCAGAAAAGTGTGCTTCAAACACATTTCCGAATAAAGAAAGAAAAGAAAATTTTGGATAATCTTGAGGGTTTTCCCAATGATCTATCCAGACTTCAATTGCTTCATGCAAAAAAGGGTACTTTTCCTCAATTTTTTCAATCTTAAACTTATATTGATTACTCATGCTACCTTGCTTTAAGAGGAGCTGTTCCTCTGAGCTTACATCATTAAGGCAGCAATAAATACTGAAAGCTTTTGTTTCTGCTAGCTCTTCAATAATGGATTTACTGTCATTATTGGTCTTTTTGTAAGAGAAAGACTTAAACTGTCCGGGAAACTTTTCAACAACGGGAAAATTAGATTCATTAACTTCGTGATACCACTTTATTTTCTCATGAAACTCGCCATAGCCATTATCTTTTACTTTAAACGTATAAAAGTAACCTCCGGTTAACTCGTCGACGTCATAAGCAATAGGTCCCCATAAGTGCCCTTTCACTTTTTGCATATCGACAGGCTTGGAGATTGAAGAGTTTTTTAAGGAAATTAGTGAATCGAGCTCTTTTTTGGGAAGTAACCGTGTTTTGAAATCTATTTCCCAAAAGCTGTCTTTTAAACTATTCTTCAACGTATCTAGCTTTCGAGAACGGATTTCTTGCTTTACTCTATCATCGTTTTTAACTTGAGATTCAAGGCTATTAATTAATACAACTAATCTAGCTGGGGAAATTTGTACCACAGGATCCTCATGGTATTTGTTTTTTTAAGATAAAATTCATAAAAACTCTAATAATAACATTTAAACTCGGTTTGTGTCCAATTCCAGTACTGCTCCAGCTCTTCTGCTGGGTAGGGTGTTTGCTTACTTTTTTTTCTGAGCATTTTAAAAAATGTACCCATCCTTAAGGAAAGCGGAGCATAGCGCTGAACTACCGATGAGAGATATGGGGTAAGAGTCTCCGGCACACATTGTGGGATCTTTCCACAAGCATACTCCCTTAGGATTTCTTCACTTTGATCTTTTCCAAAGAACTTTGAAATAATCCACTGTGTCAGCACCGTTATTACATAGCAGCGGTCATAGTTTTGATGGTGTTTAAAAAATTGAAGTTCTTCATTTGAAAGTGAAAATTGCAAAGATGTCGAAAGGCCAAAATCTGTAAAATAGATTTGTTCTCCATCTGTTAAAATATTATCGAAGTGAGCGTCAAAATGTAACATCCCGCGTGTATTCATAAAAAATGTAGTTTCCAGAAGTTTTTTCTCAACGATCGCAACTGCCCTATCAATAGCCTTGGGGCCCTCATCTAGCTGAGTAGCTAGCCACCTTTTAACTGTCATCGGAAAATATTCAATAAATATAGCAATAGAGGTGGGTGCGTTATGATTTGCTCTCACTCTTTCGCCCACTTCTTCTGAACCGTCCCAGTAGGCAACATACTTTTTCCACTCTTCTTCATTAAGAGGCTCTTTTTTGTCGGTGTTATCCAGAGTGCGCCAATGGTAGACTAGTGGAAAGTTTTGAGTTTTATTAGCAAGAACCCATTCGGTAGTCATCCTATGTGCAGATACTTCTCTCCATACATTAAAGCCTGCTGAACCCACACCATATTGATAAAAAGGAGGTAAATTAAATACGTTTGCGGTGGAATTGAAATTCTCAACGTTTCCTTCCAAGGAGTTTAAAGGGATTTTTTTTACAAAGACAGGGATTCCATTAACTTCCAATTTTAGTGAAGTGCCATTTCCAGAATGTAGAAGCTCTCCTTGAGAGAGTAAATCCAACATCTCTGCATTATTTAAGGTTTGTAAGTAGTTAGACAGATCATAGAACCGCGACTTGCGATCGCTTGCTCTATCGAAGGTTTGAAGTTCCAGAGATTCAGTAGCAAGTAAGTTGCCATTCAAAAGTGAAGCCCCTAAAAAACAGTATATCCATCTGTATATCGTACTCATAACGTTTTCCTTTATTACAAAACCCCTAAAAATCAATCCGTTGCCAATATACAAAATCATCGCATACAAAAATTCATACTGCGTATTATTTGGATAGCACCAACCAAGACAGATCTATATTACTCTGCTAATGAAAAAATTCATATTTTTGTTTTTAAAGCTGCTTTACCTCCAAATCGATAAAAATGGTGCGTATGGTTATGATTATCAGTGGTCCAAAGCACACTCAAAAACAATCTAAACAACTAACTATCAACATCTATAAATAGTTTGTGTTAATTCTTTTTCATCGGCATAAGGAGGCTAAGCGGGTAGTTCGCTTATTAGTCAAATAAATCAAATTAAATGGAGGCATTATATTATGGATACAAACACATTAAAAGGAAGCTGGGATATTGTAAAAGGCAAAATCAAAGAAAAATGGGGAGAATTAACCGATGACGATCTACAGCAGATCGACGGAAAAAAAGATCAACTCATCGGCAAGCTTGAGCAAAAATATGGCCATACAAAAGAAGAAGCCCAGAAGATGGTCGACAAATTTGAAAACTATCTAAACTAGTTTTTTTCAATAGAATTGAGAATGAGTAGAAAACATAGGTGTTTTTAATCTTATTTATCTCATCACAACTTCTTATCACTTATGTCTTCTACTCATATTTTTTAAGAGGAAGGTGTGCCATAAATGGGTGTTTACTTACGTGTTTTTGATCCTAAAGGATTTCGAAATCCCTACGACGGTAGCGACTGGAGATCTGTAGGACGACAAAAAGTTGAACCCATAGAAGCAGTAAGACCTCACCCTATGCGTAGCGAACTACAGCCACTCACAGCTGAAGCGCCGCCTGCACAAACACAAGCACCCGTGACTCCCCCAGAGCCCGGGGAAGTTCAAAGGAAAGAGAGAAGCAAAAGACAGAGGCAAGAGGTTCTTCTAAATGAAAGCACTATACAAAAAGCTAAAACCCCTTCTGATCTAGAAAAGGAAATAACTCACGAAAGAGAATTCTACGGTCCAGGCCAACTTACGGGTATAGCTGCTGATTTAATGTTTAAAAATATACCTACCGTAAAAAGTGGCGACGGGGTTTCTGAGGCAGCTAAAATCTTAAAAAGCAATAGTTTCAATTATCTTCCGGTACTTAATCAAAAAAACACCATTTGTGGGTTAATCACAGAAAATCAGATTTTTTCAGGGTTGATCGAAGGACTGTTAACGATGGAAGAGCTACAGAAAAGTAAAGTGAAAGAGTTGATGATTTCTCCGGTACTTTGCTGCGTGATGGAAACCCCTATCACTACGCTAATTCAAACAATTTTAGAAGAAAATGTTGGTTTTATTCCTGTTGTGGATTCGCAAGACCACCTTCAAGGTGTTGTTACAAAAAGAGCGTTACTAAGTTACATTTTTGAAAGCTCTCATTTTTTTGACAACAAACCTTCACAATAAAGAAAGGCCTTTTCCGATACTTTTACTCCTGAAGTCCAGGTTTCAAACAAAGCACCTTAATAACGGTTGCATATGCATTCTCTTTAGATTTTCGCAAATAAACAAAAAATCAATTAAATTTATCGATAAACTTACAATTATGTTATAGCTAAAAAAAGTGTGAAACAAGGAAGTAAATCAATGGCAAAGATAAAGACAATATTTTTTAATGGGCTGAAAGTACTTGTCCCACTTCTTGTAACCGTTCTACTAATCTATTGGACATTTATTGGTTTTGAAAAATTTTTTAAAAGTGTCTTGCTTCTGTTTATTGACCCTTCGCACTATTTTAGCGGGTTGGGTTGGATTGCTGCCATTATTTTAACAGCTTTACTTGGTCTTCTCGTTCAAATTCCTTTTGTCCTCAAAGGCGCCGACAAACTAAAAAATCAACTATTAAAACTACCTGTAATCAAAACATTATATCGAATGTCATCAGATATCATGACATTTTTAACAAAAAAGGAAATGAGGGAAGGAAAAATTGTAAAGTTTAAAACCCCGATCGGGAGTGTACTGGGGATAATGACGCAAGATCAATTAAGTGATTTACCTGATGGGATTGGCGACAAAAAAGAAGTCGCCGTATACGTTCCCATGAGCTATCAAATTGGTGGTTTCACCTTTATTGTACCGAAAGATTCAATTGAAATTCTTGATATTTCCGTACAAAAAGGCATTGCATTAACGATGACAGCATATATTTCAGGTAAAAATACAATTGATTAACCCCTTTGATTTTGAGTTTTTTTATCCTAAAGAAGAAATTGGAACGATCTAAAAAAACATTCCAACTCGTAAGTCATTGTGAAAAATAAACTTTCCCTTTTATATATCTTCAAAGTTTTGCTGAGAACGCCCCGAAGAAACCTTATCTTTATCCTCAGGAGTTCTAACAATATAATGATTGCGGGGAACAAAATCAGAAACCTTATACAAATTATTATAACAGTTAGCCCTATTACAGATGATTGGCAGTTGATCATACGCTGTAACAAGGACTCCCGACCATTCATTATCAGAAAAGCGATTATCTCCACAAAGTACACAGAAGCGATAAAACTTCTGGAAATCATTGCTATCGGATACTTTCCAAGGATTATTTCTAAAAAAATATTGAGCTACCTTCCCTGTGGAATCGGTAAAACTAACAGCTTGAGGTTTCTCATGCGAGCGTGTAGAACCTTCCGGTGAATAACCACTAGCGGTGATTGGATATGACATACGTTACTCCTTTCTGTATAGATATCATCGTTTGTGAAACGAGTCTATCAAAATATCACAAACACCTCAAGCCAAGTCTTTTAGAACAACGCCTACCAAAAAAATTTTACCACGAAAATTTTTACTTCAACTCACCTTGAAATAAAAACAAACGATATAAAACTTTTGAGCGACTTTACGAATTATAGTGAAGTGACGCATGGAATCACATTCATGCGCAAAACTAGAGGTTATCCCAAATATGGGGCATATGCTATTTAATTTGGATTTACAAAATACATTAACATATACAGTATTACAACACTTTGGGACGCTACATACTAAGAAGTAGCCATCGATACTATCGAAAACTATTTTAAGGAGAAACATCTATGCAATTTACAACAAATCCAGTTCCACCGATCTACACAACCTTTTTATACCCCAAAAGCAGAGAATACCCTTTTGATGAAGTCTGTGAAAAAATTGTTAGAGCCCTTGAAAAAAGAAGCTGGACAGTTCCTGGAATCGAAGTACAGTTTCTTGATTATGAAGATCATGATGAAAGATACCGTCAAGTATCGACCATCCAATCCAAAGATTTTTCCCTACGCTTCTGGCGGGTACAAGAAAGGATTGATTATTGGAAAAAAAACACCGCTGCGATAGGTACAATAAAAATACCACAAAAGGCACTAGTGGTTTATGAGAATGCTGCAGGCCCAACGTTCTATACTTATGTTGGTAAAAATTGGGAACAAGACCGAGAGTCCTTTATGAATGATTATAAACTACACAGTAAACTCAAGAACAGAGCGAGAATATATTTGAAATACAAAGGAAGCTGTGACCCTGTTGACCTCACTAACCGCTATGAGAACTGTAAAAACCCCTACCTTGTCAATGATACAGAGGATGGTAAAGAGTATCGAGCCCGTGATGAGGAGCCTACTTACTATAACTCTTCAGAAATTTTTCGAGAGGTTAACGATTGGCTAACAAATAACATACTCTCAAAAATTGAAACTATCAAAGAAACAAAAAAAATTGAAGCCATTCCTGAAGCAATGATTCCCTACCCTAAAGATGTAGGGCCTTTTTATTTAAAAATTGACTATAAAACCTATGCAAAAATCGTTAAAGGTCAAACTGATGAAAGTCAGCTTGAGCCATCTCAAAGATATGCCATCAAAGGAGGAAAGTATCGATTAGTCTCTTTAGGTATTACAAATGACGGTTCACTTTCTGAAGTAGCCTATGATAAATTCACAGAATGTAGTCTGAAAAAATTAAACCTCGAAAAGTATCAACGCACTAGAGCCATCCTTCTAATTCATCCAAAACATGCTAATGGTATCTTTGTTGCTGATAAGGCCCCAGCTGCGAAGTATAAGAGCGATTGTTTTGAGGGAAATCCCCAAAAAACCATGTTAACAAATACAGAATTCAAGGAATACCGAAGGTATACCGGGAGAACACTCATTCCTATTCACGAATACCAAGGGAATTATAAAGATCCAGTGATCCTTATAAGAAATAAGAGAAAGCTCTCTTTTGATGAAGTTACTGTCCATAAGGGATACTTGGACGAAGAACTTAAGAGACTAAACAGTGTTGACGATTGTGTCATAAGCTAATACGTATAAATTTTATCGAAAGCTCTGTACCAAAGGATTTGGATATAGATCCTGAACAAAAATGGTGACTAATTAAAAAGCCTTTCACAGGAAATCTGCATTAGAAATCAGCAACAATTGTACAAGTGAAAAATATATTCATAAATGCAAAACGGTGATATGGTTTTCCCTTTATCTATTTTAAGTATTAGGGAGTCCTGGCGATGAATGTAAACCATATTGAATTAGTAAAAGATCTATTAACTGATGTTTTTAAGAGTCTTCCCCCCTCCTCTATCACTGAAAATGATTACCAGGTGGCAGTACAAATTTTTGCAAAGTTCGCTATGATCTCAACGGATCAATCCCTCTCTAAAACACGAGATAAAATTGAAGTATTATCTATGAACGATGCATCATCACGAAATGATTTTATATATTGTGAAACAGAAAAAGTCAGAGATTTTGTAAAAAAATACTCACTTCGTTTTTGGAAGGCCTGCAGCGTGGGCATTCCGTTCTCCAAACTTGATCCAACCACCTGCGAAAAAGCCCTCGAGAAATCTATAGAAAGCTATGACTCGCTAATCATACACCTTCTCACACATGATGATTCCGTTTGGTTATCAGAAGAAGACCTAGAATTAGCATTTGGAGAGATATTTTCGTTAATAGATATTCGAAAAATAGGACAGGCTTGCATGGGCCTCAAAAAACTCTACATTCAAAATAATGACAAAAAAGCCGGTTACTACTTACTTTGGTTAATTAAACATCTAGCTGAATGTGACTTTGAAATACCTTCTCAAGAAGATTTTAATGAGATTTCAACAAGACAAGTTCTTACAAATTTTCTCTCGAGCGGAAACTCTAGTTTAAAACATCCCGCTAACTTTCTCGAACTTCTCCATTTTAAAGAATCGCAATCGGATTCTGCTATGTACCTAGATTTTCTTGAGGATGACTTGCGTTCGACTTTTCTCGACACTACTATAAGTACACTCCGAATAATTCCCTTGAAAAACTGGCCACGCAAAGGAGAGCTTATTGCCTGTTTGCTAGAAACGTTTACTAGTGACTCTATAGAAAGTCTTGCCAAAGATCTTGAGAATAGTTTTGACCTAACCACCGCAAAAATTGGGCACCATATTTTAAAGGCTTTAAAAGCACCATCGATGACTGCTGCTATTCCACACTTCATTGTACTCACGGAATTGCTACCTAAATTGAATCACTCTCGTCTAGAAATGATTTTTGATAAGCCCTTTATTTCATTTAGAGAAAGTACAACCTACACTAAAAATGACCCTGAATTTACAAGAAGACTGCGTTTTAATACCATGAGAGAAACGTTTGTTCGTGATGATCTTATAATGGGGATTTACGAAGAACGTACTCGTTTTCAAGGGGAAAAAATAGTACCTCACCTATTAGCTTACAACATGCGATCAGAAAAAATGGTGTGGGAAATCCCTTTAGTATCTTCTGCTACAGATTTTTTTCCGTTAAACTCCAGCGAGGCAGTACAAAATTTTGAGGATCCTGAAGGAGAGGATACTGATTACAGTTTAAAGCAAATTGGTAAAGAGATTACTCTTCAGTTTGTTGGCCAAAAAAACATTCATTTTATTGATACAGCTTCAGGAAAAATAAAAAATACAATCGAACTTCCCTACAAAAAATTACATCTATTTGACTCCGTCCACCTAACTCCAAAAGATTTTGGATTTCAGATGATTTATTCGGGTGAAAACAGAAAACTTATTGGGGGTAAAATAACGAACTCAAAATTAACACCTGATTTTGAGGTAGAAACACCCTCAGGTCATTTCCAAACACTATCAACACATGTCGGCTTCTACAATGTTTTTAATAACACGCTTGTAATTTTCAGCTCTACAGGTCAGTCTGTAAGTATTGAGTGTTTATCTGCAAAAGCCTATGAAAACAAACTCTACCTAATTGAAACCGACCCCACTAAGAACGGTACCTGCCGGCTCACGGTTAGAACCTTGACTGAGGATGATCATATTGTTACAGCTCCTGAACAAATAATCTCTCTCAATATAGAATCTGCTTCAATAGCTTATTTATGTGATCATAAACAAATGATTTTATTTCAAGGATGCTTCTCAAAAAAACCTATTTTCGTCAACCTAGATAGTGAAGAGATCGTTTACAGTCAGCATGCAATAGAATCCTTTGCAGAAAAAATTGTCAACACTACTAAGGGAGAGCTTTGGAGTTGGGATCGGCTTAGCAAGAAAATTTGGAAAATATCTTCAACCGAATCCGTTGCTATGGGAACTTTAGAAAGTGGCCGCGGAACAACCCTACTTCATGTCGATGAAGATGATCACCTATATTTTGTAAACGTGTAGCATTAGGTCCATTTGAGAACTCTTAACCTATTATGTTATGGTAAATTTATGAACAGCAAAAACCACAATCCCCCAAAAGGATCTTGCCTGTTTTTTTCTTTCGCCCCTTCAGAACCTAGCCCTTACGGACTAGGCTATCTGTATGTCGGGCCTTTGGCCCTAGAGGGGCACAAAAGTCTGTTCACATATTCTGCCTGTTAAAATGAACCTTGAAAAAGAGGTGTATTACAGAACGAAGGCTATTTTTTTTGGGTAAATAAATCTATGCTCTAGCCCTTACGGACTAGGCTATCTGTATGTCGGGCCTTTGGCCCTAGGGGAGCACAGAAGTCTATTTCCATATTCTGCCTGTTAAAATTTACACTGAAAATGGAACTGTATTATTCGAAAATAGGATTTACCCTTTGAGAACTTTATATTAAGCTTGTTAAAAAATGCCTCCGCTTTGTATAAAAAATTTTATTTATATGAGGCGTTTAAATGTCGGAGTTACTACTCCTTACACTTATCTTTTTTCCCTCTCTAGTAGGATTATCCTTACTCGCTGCCCCTAAAAAGGTACATCCTTACTTAGGGTTAATTTCAGCAACTTCCGCTCTATTTTGCTGCGCTATAGTGGGTTACCTTACGCTCGTTCCGCTAAATGAACCGAGCATAAGCTACGAGTGGTTTGAACAAGGGTTTATGAGGTTTTCCTTCTTAGCTGATGGATTAGCCCTATTTTTCACTCTTCTCATTACAGGAATGGGAGTCCTCGTCTTTTTTTATGCCAATTATTTAATGGATGCCACTGACGAGAACATCAAAAAATTTTACTGTTACATGAACCTCTTTATGAGTGCCATGTTAGGTGCTGTGTTAGCGAATAATCTGCTTTTACTTTTTGTTTTCTGGGAGCTTACCGGGCTCATGTCTTACATGCTCATCAGCTATCATTACGACAATAAAAGCGCTCGTACTTCATCAAGATTAGCACTACTCTTAAATTCTTTAGCAAGTCTTTGTTTACTACTCGGAATTATCATAATTGCGGTCTTAGATCAAACACTCGAAATTACCGAGGTCGTATCTGAAGAAATCATAGCGAATGTACACTCCGACTGGTACATAGGAGTCATGATTTTAATGCTAATTGGTGTATTTGCAAAATCAGCACAATTTCCCTTTCACTTTTGGCTTCCACAGGCTATGTCAGCACCAACTCCCGTTAGTGCTTACCTTCATTCAGCTACAATGGTCAAGCTCGGAATCTATTTTTTAGCACGAACCTATCCACTCTTTGTCGACAGTCCCCTCTGGCTTCCGATCCTGACATCAGTAAGTATAACTACCATCCTCATTGGAGGTTTTTGGGCTCTATTTGCCACTCCATTAAAACGTATTTTGGCTTACGCTACGATTAGTCAGCTGGGATTTTTTATCAGCTTTTATGGAATTGGGAGTCCTGAAGGCCTACATTATGACTACATACATATGTTTAACCACGCCCTCTATAAGGGTAGTTTATTCATGCTGGTAGGTATTATGGCGCACTGCGCTTCTATTACAAACATTCATCAGCTCTCAAAACTCTACAGAAAATTACCCTTCACAAGCATCATCTTTGCTGTTTCTTTAGCTGCAATGGCGGGAGTTCCTGGAACGACCGGTTTTTTAAGCAAGGAATTACTTATTGCTGACATCGTTAGCTACTACGAGCAACAATCCATCAATTTTGCGGTTGTGTTATGCTTGCTACTAGGACTTGTTTTTAAGGTGACCTTTTCATTCAGACTCTTTTACGCCCTTTTCATTGATGATTCCGGTGAGCATGCTGTTGTGAAAAGTAAACCTAAGAAACATTTATTGATTCCTCCCTTTATTTTAAGTTTCTTAGCATTGGTGTTTGGTATTTGGCCACAAGCTCTTCAAGCTCTCTACTCCACTTATAGTATTGAAGGCTTGCACAAACCTAATGCCGCAGCAATAGATTTATGGCATGGATTTTCCCTTAACCTGATCATTAGCTTAGGGTTTTTCTCTGCTGGAATTTTACTGTTCTTTTTAATACGAAACCAATACGGCCTATATGATCGTCTAGAAAAATTTGGTTTTGTCTCTTATTGGGATGCTTTTATTGACTCTCTTCCAAAGAAATCAGAGCAGATAACTTCATGGGTACATAGCAACAGTCCCCAAAAAAACCTCTACTGGATATTTATTTTATTTATCGGCTTCCTAGGTGGCGGACTCCTTTACATACAGCCAGAGCTATTTTTCAAGTTACAGCTCACTCAAGTAAGGGTTGCAGAAATATTCTTACTCTTGTCGACCTGCTTGATTATGATTATGAACAAGCCCGCTTCTCGTATGATCTCGCTAAGTCTAGTAGGAACTTACATCACCTATTATTTTGTTCTCAAACAAGCTCCAGACGTTGCAATCACTCAGATGGTTGTTGAAGTAGCAACACTTTTTGTCTTTGTTTTACTACTGTTTAGCCTTAAAGACCGCAGTAAATTTAAGTTGGATAAAGGTAGAGGAATGCTAGCGCTCGTTGCCGGGTTAACTGCTGCATCTCTTCCTCTACTCAATAACGAAATTGGACATGGCGATGCTCTTGGCATCTATTATTTAAAAAACAGTATCACTTTAGCCCTTGGAAACAATGCTGTGAATACAATCTTGGTTGACTTTAGGGGTCTTGATACACTAGGAGAAATTGCCGTTATCGCTGTAGCTGCAATAAGTATAACAGCCCTTTTAGGAAAAAAACCAAACTCAAGAATCATCAATCACGATCCCTGGATTGCAACGCCGATTATTAAAGCTATTATGCCTGCTATCATGTTCGTAGCCTCTTTATTTTCTATTTACTTACTCGTTAGAGGACATAACCATCCAGGAGGAGGGTTCTCTGCAGGAATGAATTTATCAATTTCTATCGTTCTAGGCTCTATGTGCCTCGGCAATCATCCTATAATCGTATGGACAAAAGTTCATAGCCTTAAACTCATGATGATTGGTTTATTCATTTCGCTAGTTTCCGCTGTCATTCCGATGATTTTTTCAGAAAACTTTATGACGGCCCTTTTCTATAATAATATTGAGATCATTAGCACCCCATTTCTTTTTGATTTTGGAATATTCATCCTTGTACAAGGTGCTGTGATGTCGATCTTATCTGTGATGCGCGAGAATACCATTGCTCGGGAGGTAGCATGATCATTTCTACTTTTTTAATGCTTGCGGCTATCTTTACCGTAGGTTTTTATCTGATTTTAGGAAAAAAGTATAGCGAGGTACTTTTTGGTATTGCAGTGACCTCTAATGCTGTAAACCTTCTTTTAATTGAAACTAGTAAAGATTTGGCAGAAGGGGTCGATCCTTTACCTCAGGCGCTGATACTTACCGCGATCGTCATCGGATTTGCACTGATTGCATTTTTTGCCGCCTATATTTTCGGATGCGAAGAGGAAGTGGGAAGCGACATTATTCAAGATCAGGAAGGTAGTTAGAATTTTATGGAACTTGCATTTGTATTTATCACTCCCCTTTTTGCCTCAATTTTGGGTTTACTGTTTCCCAAAATAACGAGGTATTTATTCTCTCCGCTGCTTTTACTCCACCTTATCATTACATTCCTCATTTTCCAAAAAGTTCTCTCCTCTGGCCCTCTTGCTGTCAGCGTCGGAAACTGGGCAATACCTTACGGGATAATTCTTATAGCAGATCCTCTTGCAGCGATTTTATTAATGTTCTCTAGCCTCATCTTTTTTTGTTGCACGTTAAATAGACCTATCTACGAACAAAAAGGACTGCCCTCATTAATTTTTCTATTACAGGCCGGAGTAACCTTAAGCTTTATTACTGGAGATCTTTTTAACTTATTTGTCGCTTTCGAATTAATGCTAACAGCGTCCTATGGTATTTTCGTAACCGTTATCGAGCGCGGTCACAGAGAAGGGATTTTTAGCTATCTATCCATTAACATCATTGCCAGCTTATTTTTCTTGATTGCAATCTCAGTCTTTTACGGTTCAATGGGGAGTTTAAATTTTGCTACGCTCTCTTTGCAAACAATTCAGACATCTCCATTAATGCTACTCCCCTTCCTTGCTCTAGCTCTGGTATTAGCGATAAAGAGCGGACTTTTTCCCCTCTATTTCTGGCTGCCTGACAGCTACCCTCAGCTACCTGGATACCTAGGGGGACTTTTTGCTGGGACCTTATCAAAGGTGGGAGTCTATGTTTTTCTTCGCATCTATTTTACAGTGTTTCATGGCGCACTTCCCGGTATAGAGCTTGGAATTATTTTTATAGCGTGTATTACGATGTTTTTAGGCGTTGTTGGAGCTGTATCCAAAGGCACTTTTAAAGGTATCTTATCGTATCATATTCTAAGTCAGATCGGTTACGTCTTTTTTGCTTTTGCTATCGGCACCCCTTTTGCGATTGCAGCAGCCCTCTACTTTTTAATTCACAACATGATCGTTAAATCATCGCTATTTCTAGTTGGCGATGTAGCGCAAGAAAAGTGCGGTACAGATAAGTTATCCACGATGGGCAGTTTATGGTCTGGCGCCCCATTTTTAGGTCTTTTGTTTTTACTACAAGCCTTTTCATTAGCAGGAATACCACCCTTAAGTGGTTTTTGGGGAAAATACCTTATCTTCTATGCAGGGATTGAAAAAGAACACTACGCTCCTGTTTTAGTTGCTCTTATTGTAAGTTTTTTAACTCTAATTAGCATGCTAAAGATATGGAACGGTGCTTTCTTAGAACAAGCGGAAAATCCCCCAAAGAAGTG
Source organism: Chlamydiota bacterium (assembly GCA_036164375.1). GTDB lineage: Bacteria > Chlamydiota > Chlamydiia > Chlamydiales > Criblamydiaceae > JAYZJO01. Next base: position 46,578 of record JAYZJO010000005.1, read on the forward strand.
CTCCTCTGCTGGCTACTATGGAGCTGTACTTTTATGCCTTGTTTCTTTATGCATGGGACTTGGAGTTAAAAATATTTTCGAATTTTCTTATAGCGCTGCAGAGTCCCTTCTAGAAGGTAAGCAATACATTAGTGCAGCGTTAAACTCTGGTACAAAGGGAGTTCTTTGATGAAGTTAATCAAAATATTTCAGCTACTATACATTTTTCTCAAGGAATTTATTCTTTCCAATTTTTCAGTCGCCTACACAATACTTTTTGTGAGCTCGTCAACACTAAAGCCGAAGCTCATCGCCTATGACGCTAAAAAACTGACACTCAATGAAAGAATGATCCTTGCTCAGATGATCACGTTAACACCTGGAACCATTACAGCCAAAATCAACGAAGATGGAACATTGATGATCCATGTACTCGATGGCAAAAACTCCGAAGAGAAATTAAAAGGCATTCAAGATACCCTAGAGAAAGCTTTACTTGGAGTAACTCGATGATCGACAACGCTTGCTTTATCGCTAATAGCATTTTGTACCTTTCCTTTCTTTTGGGGCTTGTGCGTCTTTTCATTGGCCCACGTACATTAGACCGCGTCCTTGCCTTTGACTATCTTTGTGGGGTCATTATCGCGCTAATTACGGTGCACTCAATACAGATTGGATCTTTCTCCTATATTGAAATGATATTAATATTTTCTCTACTAGGCTTTGCAACAGTCATTAGCTTTATGGAGGTGTTTTTTGCGAGGTTGAAAAGATGACAGAAATCATTGTCACTTTGAGTTTATTATTGGGAGTTTTGCTTATCTTCATTGCAGGTATCGGAATTTTACGTTTCCCTGATACCCTCTGCCGCGCACATGCCCTATCAAAAGCTCTTACCTTAGGCCTCATGTTGGTACTATTTGCACTTATGATAAAACTAGCCGACCCATTATCTTCGCTCAAATTATTCTTGGCGATTGTATTTCAGTTTGTGACAACACCTATTTCAGGACACGTCTTTGCACTATATGCAACTAAACAACCGAAAAAAGCGCAACAGTAGCTTATATATATTCTGTAAGTTAGGCGTTAAACCCCACCTCGAAAAATAAAATTACATTATAGTACATTTATTCTGCATTGCATTCATTTCTTTTGAGGTCGACCGCATCTTGTCTTTAACCCATGCAATAATTAAAGCTTTAATATCTTGGTGATATTGATTGGGAAATTTAGAAATTGACTCTGCTAAATTACAGGCTTGACTCCGTAACTTTTGCTCATTATCACTCCTTAGATCTAAAAATAAGTCAATCCAAGATATTTTGTTCCTACAGATCCACACAGTCGTGTTTGTAATTGTTTTGAATTCAATAATTTCATCTATACTGATTTGTAATTTTTCAACAACGTCTTCAGGGGGGACATTCAGTTTTGAATTCATTTTTGCTATTTTTTCTTTAACAAAGGAAATCGTTTGAAGGGGTTTATTTTCTAATCCTACATAGAAAACTATAAAATATAAAATCCACTCTTTATATTCAGGCTCAAAATGATTTGCAATTTTCATACATTCTGGACCTAACTCATTTACCTCTATCCCAACTTTTAACATAACAGTAGAAAGTCCTTCGCAATCGATCCCTCTGGCCTGAAAGAATTTAGAATTTGTTTCAATCTCCATTGGAAGAATAATATCACGGCAAAATTTTTCGATAATCTCTTTTGGTAAATCTGTGACTAAGTCCTTGGAAAGAAAAGAATCCAGTACTGTTATAATCCATTCTTTTAGAGTAGGCGGAAATGGGTTCGGAACAATTTTCTTCATCTCATCGCTCAATAGGGAATAATATTGAGAATTATACTCCCCTCCACAGACCTCGCGAAAAGGTGTCGCTTTTACTTCTGCGCTATACATTTTAAATAGAGCTGAATCTAAGATCTGATCAATCCGATCATTGATACTTACATTTAAATCGGTCTTTGAAATTTTTTTCGCAACTAAATTCCTATGCTGTTCATACTGACTAAACGTATCAGGTTGCTTTCGACCTGCATCGGCGATATTTTGAACGACACATCGAAACATTTCATCAAGAATTGCGGCTACTTCACTTTCAGTTTTTGGTGGATCAAAACATATTTTATAGGTGTTCTCAATAAATACATAACTTGCATTTAACACCCGATCTCCCATACCTTTAGGGTCTGATACTAAGGAACTCGAATCCAACATATTTACCTCCGACTGCGCAACGTCTTTTGTTAAAAATTATGATTATCACCCTACCTGCAAATGGAAATCACTTACAAGGGTAAATTTTCAGCCTGAGGAATAAAATAATCTTATTGATTAGTTCTTCAGCTGTCTATATAAATCGAAATATGTGGACAATCGTTATCATCATTTTCTGTATCGTATTAAATGCAGTCCTTGCTGGAATTGAAATTGCATTTATTAGTGTCAATAAAACCCTTCTTAGACATAGAGCTAAGGCTGGTGGTCGCAAAGCTCAAAAACTCTTAGAGTTAAAAGAGCGACCGGAAAGAACTCTTTCTACAATCCAGCTTGGGATTACGCTCCTCTCAGCATTAAGCGCAGTCATTGGCGGTGCTTCAGCGGGGTTAACCATTGTCCCCGTCTTACAGGACCTTTTTAATATAAGTGTAGCATTTGCAGAAATACTATCTGTTGCTTTCGTTGTAGTCCCAATCACCTATTTTATTGTTGTTATTGGCGAAATTACGCCAAAAGCCTTGGCCATTAGAAATCCATATTTATTTGCGACGCTTGGTGTTCCCATACTTCAAACACTCACAAAGTTTTTATATCCGATAGTAACCTTATGCGAAAGATCTACAAAATGGCTCCTGCGCATGATCCCCTTAGACAATCTACAGGCCACCGAAGGAGAGTTAAAGTACCGCGAGTCAGAAAAAATCTTAACAGGATATTACAAGCTCCCCGACAAGGGTAAAGAGTACATGATCAACCTGACTATTATTCAGGAAAAAACTGTAGAGCATATCTTGTTGGATTGGAGTGAAGTAGAGTATGTGTATAGCAATTATACTTTAGAAGAGCTCGTAGACAAAACAATCGCTACAGGTCATACTCGAATGCCTGTAGTTGAAGACGGCTACGTTATTGGCGTCATTAATACTAAGGAAGTTCTTACTCTTTTTGAAAAACGCGATACCCATTGGAAAAAAATCATACACGATCCACTAAGATTAAGAACTGACTCCTCCCCGCTACACACCCTTCATGCGCTGCAAAAAAGAAGAGTTCACTTAGGAGTTGTAGAGGACTTAAACGGACTTCCGATAGGTATAGTCACTATGGAAGACATCATAGAAGAGATTCTTGGTGAAATCTATGATGAAGATGATTAAGAGCTATCGCAGTATATAACTAGGGTCTTTTTGAGTAGGCCTCTTGCCAATGAACAATTTTCCCGGAGTCATTCAGTTTGATCAAGAGGATTGCGTCAAATACCTCTATCGTACCATCTGTTCTTGTCACTGTTGCTGAAAGCGGCATCACAACTGTCGACTCTGTCGATATATATTCTTGAACATCGTAGTCTATAGACTTGATATTTGAGCGAAATTTATTGAGAAAATCATAGTAATTATGATGGTTTGCGTCATACCTTCTTTCATTTGCTATGACAATAAACTCTTTTGCGAAGAGTTCACTTATATCTTCAATATCTAAATTTGAGTGACTAGTGAGCTTTTGCTTATTCCATTCCAAAAGGCGTTTAGCCTTTTCTATAGGACTATCCCCTTGCCCAACAGCTTTCTTGTGCGCATTCAGCTTTTCTAAAATAAAGTCGACACGCTCTTTAACCGGAAGTTTTGGTATCAGTACTGTTTCATACCCATACTTTTTATATTTGATAAGAAGCTCATTAAATTCTTTGAATGCTTCTTCAAAGCCATGCTTTCGCTCTTTATCGCCAACATAAATTTCTTTCCAAGGAGGAACTAGGAATACGAGGCGATTATACCTAAATTTTTTTGCTGCATTCTCAAAATATTTTGGTTGAGATTGATCGACCAAAAGAGCATCGATAATACTCCGATCAAAGAATACAAACTGTGTTTTTTCTTGCTCCGAGTTATACATCAATAAGTAACGCGAAAGTGCTAGCTCCAAAAATTTATCTAAATTAGTCCATGGAAGAGCATCACCATCAATGGCTGTTTGTTCTTTAACAATTTGCCGTCCAGGCTCAAGTACGATCGAGTAACCTCTATTTGCTAATTCAGTAAGAATGGAAGACTTCCCCCCTCCCGAACACCCCGAGATGACCACGTAGTTTTCGTTATTGAGCGGAAACTCTGTGTCTTTTAAATAAATATCTTCTAGGTTTGTAGCCATAGATCTTGTACTCATTGATAGATATCCAATTAAAATTAATAAAATGCAGGCGATTTTATTGATATTGATAGCGTAATTCCTTCTCGACAACTTCATTTGATGTCCGCAATTTTTTTGACGTGAATATGACATTCATTACCATTTTTAAGCATACATTGCGTTTCGGTAATCTTCAATTTTTCATCAAAATGTTCTCCAACAGCTTCGATGATCCCACAGATATAAACACACATTCGACGTGGAGAGCGATAGTAGACGATCACTTCCTCGGAAGAAACTCTACTGCAAGAAACTCTTGATTTTGGAGTATAGGGATCAATAAACTGAATTGTCGTAAAAACTTTTGGCGCAACCTTTTCAATAACATCTAAAGAACGCCAGTTTTTTGAAAACATTCTACTATATACGCTAAATAAATGCTCACCAAAGCTTTTACCTAAATCTCTAAGTAGCTCATTTTGTTCTATTTTAAAGTCTTGCGAACATTGCTCTACTAATTGTTGAAATTCAATATCTGGATAAAAACGCATAGAATGATAGACCTTGTTAGAGGGTAGGTCTACTTTCTCAAGCATTAGCTCCCACCTCTTCTGCCCATAATTCGCTAGTACGAAGTCTTGTAGACACTTCATAGAAGTTCCAAACACGTAACCCTACTCCAACCTGTTTACACCTTAACACTCACATAATCAGAAGCTTATGCTTTAAAGCTCCAAGATACAGAGGTCTATATAGTACGATACCTATATATTAGCATAATTCCTTCTAATTCGCAAGATGCTCATACAATGACTTTCTTTCCTTACTCTCCACCATAACCTAAATTCAATTAAATTCAGTATATTGAAACAAAACGCCTTCTTTATTATATCTTTACAAAAAAATCTTATAATAAATACAAACTAAATAAATCATTTAATAGGTAGTAAAATGACAGTTTCTTTAAATTTAGATAAGAGTACATATCGATTCATTCCAACATCATGTTTAACAATAAATAAAAGCAACATAGAAAGATTTACCCTCAAGAATCATTCAGCTGCTCAGATATCAACTATTTTTGAAAATAGTATCAAAAACACCTTTATGATCAGAGAGTCACTTACTCAACCAGGAGCACTTACCTTAGCACGAAAATCCAACGATGAGATCAAAAACTACAGATATATTGACAATCAAGATTTAATGCGCAAGCTCCAAGCAATGATATCTGCCAGAAAGAGCATCATTGTAAAGGACGATAAAGAACTGCTAAGTAATGATGATATTGAGAAAATTAAAAGTAAGGCGTACGGTTCCTTATCACCTCAAGAAGCTAATCAAATTCTTGCGAACCAAGAAAATGGAACCTACCTTTTAAGGAGATCAAGCCGCAACAATGAAAATGACGATTTCTTTAGCGTAACATGGAAGTCAGAATTTGGAACTATCCAACATCAAAGACTTTCAAGAAACGAAACTCCTTACACAAACACACAAATTGCAGAAAACCTAAGACAATTAGAATTTCTTTTTGGATTAACAAATTTCTTACCTTTAAGAACTCAGATAAAATCTGCAAGAAAATAAACTCTCTCTTTTTTTGGCAGTACTCATTTGAACACGTAAAGCTACGCATATGGATCAAATGCAGCGGCAAATAAGCTATTGTCCTCGCTTCACAACGAACTCATGCTTATACAACCCTTCAAGAAGCTTTATCATCCTTAAATGGTCAACCAAAGCAAAGAGTTCGCGGATAGAGTGCATTGCAAGTTGTGAAACACCAATATCACATCCTCTTATCCCCTGCTTCGTAGATACAATCGGACCGATTGTCGTCCCACAGCGTCCATCTGTACGTGCGCAAAACTCACTGACTGGAACATTATATTTTTGAGCAACTTCACGGACCCAGCTTTCAGAGATAGAGTCTGTTGAGTAGTGTTGCTGTGCATTAAATTTAATGACAGGTCCGCCAGCAAGTCTCGGAGCATTTTCCGTATCGTACAGCTCTTTGTAATTGGGATTTTCAGCATGTGCCGAGTCAATAGAAATAATTCCGGAAGCTTCCTTGTAGGCTATGCTTTCTTCTGGGGTAAAATCAAAGTGATGAAAAATAATAGAAAGAATTTCATCAATTAAACTAGAAGCTGCCCCTTGTGCTGTTTCTGACCCGACCTCTTCGTTGTCCCAACTAATAAATATTTTAATTCTATCTTCCTCCGGATCTGCATTTTCAAGGAGAGAGCGGTATGCCGCATGTGTTCCCATCAAGTTATCAAGCCTCCATGAGGATAAAAATTGTCCGTTAAAGCAACGAGGCTTTTCAGCTGGGCAAAGGAACAGCTCTTTTCCCAAAATCTGTTTAAAGTTAATTTTTTTTAGCAACAAATGCTCGACGAAAGATCCTTGATGTGTTCCTGCCAAAGTTGTTATCACCGGTAGATGTTTCTGCTCATTGATTTCTAATTTTTTGAGTTGATCTCGATTTAAATGAATTGGCGCTGGGGGTAAGTGCGCTACAGCTTCTTCGGAGTCATATAGTTTCCACTTCGTCTCACCGGTATCATCAATATATGTTACCCTACCGGCTAATTTTAGATCTCTACTGAACCATGTCGGTAGGATAGGTCCACCATAAAACTCGGGTAAAAGCAAATTTAAACCTGAAGACTCAATTTCAGCGTTAGGTTTAAGCTTTAGAGCGGGGCTATCAGTGTGCCCTCCAATAATCGAACAACTTTTGGGTTTTTTGTTTGGCATCACAAAAGCCACAACTGTGGAGTCATTCTTTTCAAGAAAGTACTTCCCTCCGGATTTTAATTTCCCATTCATTGTCATGAAATCGAGTTCTTCAAAACCCTTTTGGAGGAATTCATTTTTTATATAGTCGACTGCATGCCAAGCTGTGGGAGATTTTTCTATAAAATCTTTTAAGCTGAGAATTTCAGGATGATTAGAGTAATCTGCATTATTAGGGTAAAGTGCTTGAGCTGCAACTGAAGACTCCTTCCCCACTTCCGCAGCGTTTCTCTTTTTTGCTTTAACCTTTTTTTTTCGCTGAGTTGAGTGGTTCGTTTGTTTTATACGTTTGGACAATTTATCACTTTCCCTACCGGCATTTTTATTTATACCCTCTGAGTGCTGCAGAGGTGGTGTTAAATTTATCATCGAATTCTCAATCATAGTCACTCCATATCTAAAATTTTAAAGTTACAACATGGGCACAGAGTACAGCGTGCCCCATTACTAGTAAATAAAAAAATATAATTTGTTAAAGAGATGAATTTGATAAAAAGAGGTAAACTAACAATAGGAAAATCATTTCCTTTGTCGATTGGTTAGAGAAAAATAACACATACTTTTCCATTTGCTTATAATACTCTATCCCATAAAATAAACCTACCTCAACGGATACCTAGAGCAAAAGAGCTGCTACTAAATGGTAAAATAGTCAACGAAAGGATAGCAATCATGACTGGCCCAAGTCCAAATACAATACACCCTTTGGAGGGTTACGACAAACTCATTTTTCTAAAGCCCTTCGTAAAAACTCCCAATATCATCGTTGGAGACTACACCTATTTTGATGATCGAAGACATGGGCCTGAAAACTTCGAAACGTATAATGTTTTGTATAACTATGAATTCACCAAAGACAAATTAATCATTGGTAAATTTTGTGCTATTGCAGCTGAGACACGCTTTATTATGACTGGCGACCATAAATTAGATGCCATTAGTACTTACCCCTTTCCTGCCTTCAGAAAAGGATGGGACAATGCTTATAACATGGCAGACCTTCCTCCGCGAGGCGATACTGTGGTCGGCAATGACGTGTGGTTTGGTTACAATTCTTTGATTAGAGGCGGGGTTAAAATTGGAGACGGCGCGATCATCGCGACAAGTTCCGTAGTGGTCAAAGATGTTCCTGCCTACTCAATAGTTGCTGGGAATCCTGCGAAAGTTGTAAAAATGCGCTTTGATGATCCAACAATCGAACGTTTAATTAAGATTGCTTGGTGGGACTGGCCTATTGAAAAAATCACGGAGCATTTACCTCTTATTTCCTGTTTAAATGTCGATGAGCTAGAAAAAGTTAGCTTAAGAGGAAATTAACTGTGAATTTGTCAAAAAGCTTGACGCCTTTTGCCAAACGTATCTTTATTATTGGAACGAGTGGCTGCGGAAAAACATTTCTAGGAAGGAAGCTTGCCCACCTATTGAAAGTGAAATTTATAGATCTCGACGATATTTACTGGCTCCCAAATTGGAAAAAACGCCCTAATGACGAGTTTTGCGAGTTAGTCCAAAAAGAAGTGGCTGGTGAGAGTTGGATTATCTCAGGGAATTATTCTAAAACTCACCATAATATATGGCCACAAGCGGACCTAATCATCTGGATCGACCTCCCCATCTACCTATGTCTCTGGAGAGGTCTGAAAAGAAGCCTCTCACGCATTTTATCTCGCGAAAAATGCTGTAATGGAAACTATGAATCACTAAGGCGTTTATTGGGAAAAGATTCCATCTTACTATGGATAGGGAAAACTCACTCAAGACGAAGACGCACCTATCAAAATTATTTTACTTCAAATCAACACTCTAAGACCCTACTACACTTAACTAGCGCTCATCAAGTATCAAAATTCCTAGACAATCTGCCTAAGATTAGCTAAAATATTTGAATCCATCGGATACAAAAAAAGGCAAGCTTACAATGACAATACAAACTTCTTATCATCAAACCATTGAAAATCTAATAAAAACAATAGAGCCTTATGACGCTATTGAGAAGAGCCATCAAAAAGATGCTCTTAACTGGATCAAAACTGGAGCTCCCCTTTGCCGTATTGCAAAACCCGATACACCGCCCAAGCACCTCGTATCCTACTTCATTCTACTAGACACAAAAAAAAGACAGCTGCTGTTAGTCGATCACAAAAAAGCTCTTCTCTGGTTACCACCCGGCGGGCATGTTGAACCGGAAGAACACCCGACAGCCGCAGCTTTTAGGGAGCTTGAAGAAGAGTTAAACATTAAATTATCACTTTTGAAAGAAGACCCTCTTTTTATTACTGTTACAAAGACTGTTGGCAAAACAGCGGGCCATACGGATGTGACCCTATGGTACGTTTTTTCAGCAGATTCATCTGTTTCCTATACCTATGATCAATCCGAATTTGAAACCATTAAATGGTATTCTTTGGACGATTTACCGATGACACGAACTGACCCAAACTTATCGCGATTTTGTAATAAACTTCGGCAGTTCACATCGACAACTTTTTGTAACAAAGAGCAGCTCTGAAAATCCCATAATAATATTTAACTTTAAATTAATATAAAATGGTTCATCAATCAAACAAAACAACGCTCGTCTATCAGACAAAGCCTGTAGGATTTAATTCTGCTGTTGAAGCCTCTGCATGTTACATTGAGTACGCGGGTAAAACACTATTCTTACTTAGAGCCTGTCATAAGCCTGAGGGGGGTAAGTGGGGAGTACCCGGAGGTAAGGTCGAGCAATCGGAAACTTCATTAGAGGCCGCTATTAGAGAAACCTTCGAAGAAACGGGTATCGTTATCGCCGATAGTCAAATCAACTTTGTGAGCACGCTATATATCCGCAAACCGAATATTGACTACTCCTTTCACATGTTTCAAATTACATTAAATCAACTTCCTAAAGTGACATTAAACCCTGAACACGAAGATTATCGCTGGTTAACACCCCAAGACCTTCTTAACTATCCAATCATGTCAGGAGGATTAGAAGCTCTGAACCATTATATAGCATTAACAAATAAGCCTAAAATTCCTAGAACCCCCTTTTTCTTTATCCGCCATGGAGAAACGGATGCAAACACCGACCCCGATATTAAAGATGTGGATGCAGACCTTCCTTTGAATAGTAAAGGTATAGATCAAGCATTTATGGCAAAGAAAATAGCTGAAAATTTACCTCTTAAAACAGTCTGTAGTAGTCCGATCCAAAGAGCCAAGCAAACAAAAGATATTATAGTTTCTTCTATGCAGCTCGATGACTTTGAAATTGAAGGATTGAGTGAGTGTAAAGCTTATATTTGGAAAAAAATGGTTCACATAGAAAAAGGAAGCAATTTTCACGTTTGCAATGAAGTCAATCAATTTTTAAATAAAGCACTTGCAGGGATAGCTTCAGCTTTAGAAAAGGAATCACCAACTCTTATTGTTGCGCATGGAGGGATTCACTGGGCTTTATGCTATTATTTATCGATCGAAAACCATCTTTGGAAGATTGGAAACTGTAAACTCGTTCATTTCATGCCTGTAGATACTGAAGGCTGGAAAGCCGAGGTGATAGATTTATGAACAAAAAAGACAAGCCACTGATTCTCATACGAAATTATGAGCCTGAAGATGTGCAAGACTTAGCAAGTATCTACTACAATACAATCCACGAAGTTAATTCAGATGACTACAACGAAGAACAACTCAATGCATGGGCACCTAAGTCAAGCCGAAACTCGGACCGATGGCTAAAAAAATTTGCGAAGACAAAACCTTTAGTCGCTATTTCTCAAGGAAAAATCGTTGGATTTGCAGAGCTTTTACATACTGGCTATATCGATTGCTTTTATGTCCATCATCAATGGAATAGACAAGGTGTCGGCGCGGCTCTAATGAAAGCAATACATAGCGAGGCATTAGAGCAAAAAATTGGCAGACTCTTTGCTAATGTCAGTATCACTGCGAAACCGTTCTTCGAAAAACATGGGTTTATAGTAGACACTAAACAAACAGTATCACTAAACAATGTAGATTTTATCAATTATAAAATGGAAAAGCACCTCGACCATGTTGCTAACCCTGTCGCATAACCTCAAATCGATGCACATCATTACCGCGATATATTGAAGCGCCGATATACTTTAGGCCTGATTTTTTAAGAACGTGTTGTGAGCGTTTGTGATCCGGGTGAGTAATACCGACAATTTTATCAATTGACAAGTGCGTAAATGCCCATTCAATACACGCTTTTGCTGCTTCGGTTGCATACCCTTTCCCCCAATATTCGGGTAAAAACCAGTAACCAACTTCAACTTCGGGATTGGAAATATCGCACTCAAGATGAACTAAGCCTGCGAAACCAATTAACACCCCAGAACTTTTCTCATAAGTTGGGCAAAGAGAAAACCCACACTCATTTTGATGGTCTAGTAATAATTTAAAAAGAGATAGGGCTTCCTCCTCTGACCTTGGCACCCCCTTTCCAATAAAGCGCATGACTTCGGGACGACTTTGCAACTTGTAGATATCCTTAGAGTTTGTTTCTGTAATTTTTCTGAGAATCAAACGTTCTGTCTCAAGTTCTAATACCTGATTTGCATCAAACTCACTCATAACCTTTTCCTTGTTTATTGCAATGGGTATAACACTAAATACTTATATTGTTTTTTACAGGAGGAGCTGATCTTTCATAAGTATTAAAGTTTTTTTACTAGATGTAGACTAGTGGGATGTGCACCTTCGCTAGCGTATCAGGGCTGTCTCCTCTTTCAGGTAGTTCTGACAGCTCTATCAGACAGGGATGATCCGCTAGCTTTTCTCCGCTTTGAGGATACCAGTTAGCAAAAATGCCGTCAAAAGTTTTGTCTAAGTTATTTAACGGTCCTTTATGTTCAAATGTAGCGTAACGGCCTCCTTGGATAACATTACGCGTTATTTCTCCCTCTTCAGGAATATTTGGGGGTGCAGTGCAGCATGCTTCAGAGCGGATATTCTCTTCTACAGTTATGTCTGGGTTGTCATGGTAGATACCAAAGAAACGTGTGGATCCACCATGTAATTGATGTTTATCGACAAATTGCTTTAGGGCTTTCCAGGAAGCAGGAGCCGATTTATCATAACTTCCCGTTTTACGGACTGAAAGAACCGAAAGGTCTTTAATTGTTTGAATCACTGGTTTCATTACAAAATTTTCCTGTTTTTGATGGTTAATCGGTGCATTGTCTCTATACTGAGTAGGCGTGCATCCCATCACCTTCTTAAAAGCTTTGGTAAAAGCTGAAGGCGTATCATAGCAAGCATCTAATGCTATATCTGTGATTTGTGTATTGGAATACACTAAGTGTCCAGCAGCTTGTTCTAAGCGTAGGCGTCGAACATAAGCTCCGGGAGCTTCCCCAATGGCACCGTGAAATATACGATGGAAATGATACATTGAAAAGCAGCCGATTTTGGCAAGCTGCTCTAAACTAAGTTCTTCGTTTAAGTTCTTTTCTATAAAGAATAATACCTTACGAAGACGTTTTAAATGTTCTAGCTTTGTTGTATTACTTTCCATAACGTTCACCATCTTATCAGGAACGATAACTTCCCCACTTTTCCATTCTTGCTAAAGATCACGTAATATTATCCCTTATACTAATTGAAAATTTAAATAATACAACTGATGTAATCAGATGTCGCTTTCATACTTGCTCTCCCAATGGTTA
>JAYZJO010000006.1:0-35621 GCA_036164375.1 Chlamydiota bacterium
GGTGAAACTTCGGTACTTTGAATGCACTGAGAATAAAAAGTTGTTTCCAGTAAATAATCTACTACCCCACCAATTAAACTTATGTCATAACTTTGCCAAAATGCCTGTAACTCTTTTAGCAAATCAACCAAACGGAAATCTAGCTTAACTTCTTCACCGTGATTTCTGATAAGAATACTATTGATTTCGCAAAGAATCTCTTTTGTATTACTGGTAACCCTTCCAAAAACATTCGGAAGAACTATTTTTTTCATTTTTTCGGTAGGATTACCTAATGCATCGATATAGTCATTTTTCAACCAGTAATTAAACAGCTTATCGAACTTATTACAATAAGGAACTTGAGATTTGGATGAATTTGAATGACGGCTATGACAATTGGATTCGATATTTGGAATAGAATTTGGAGCTATTGATTTTGAATGTAACCTACTACAAAACACTTTTTAACTACTTTTAGAAATTAGAGTGCATTATAATAGCATAAATCAAAAGCAAAATTCAATAAGGTTCGCCAATGTTTTTATCGATTATTTTCTTTAGTAATATACTGAATGAAATTGGAAATTACGCTTGATAGTCAGAAATTTTTGCTTCTGACGAAATGTGGAGATCGCAGGTAACTTAGACAAATTATCAAGATCGAACACAAAGTCAGAGGCAAAAAGAATGATTATCAAGTGTAATTTCCAACTTCATTCAGTATACGCTACCATTTTTACTCAGCATCTATATCCAAATCATTTGTTAGAGTAAGTTTTCCTAGCCTGATTGAGAGGTTTTAAGGTAGTACTTTTCAACGATACGAACGATAAAAAAATTACGAAGTATTCAAGACAATTCAGATGCACGGATAACTGCGACATGAGTTAAGGGAAAATTTTTCTTATCGTTATATCGTTAAGAACTATTTAAGTTTGCCATTCCACTCAAGTACATTTTTATTAAAATTTAAATATCCTTTATAGACAAGCTATCACAGCCACAACAGAGCTTTAGCTGCGTAAGGTGAGTAATAATTATCAAAAAACCTGTCATCAAACTTATCTTATCGGGATACCAATGAAGGCTGCATCCCTGTTTTAGAATGAGCAAAGCTCTCAATTAAAATATTTTTTCAGATCAGATAGACAGTCTGAAGCGCCTTTATACAAACCTTTTTTTAATGCTTTTTCGAAAACACATTTACCGTGCTTCCTTTTAATTTCTTCATCACTTTGAAGTAAATTCTTGATCCAAAGGTGCGTTGGCACAAGCATGTGTTTTAAAACAACGAATTCAGGTGTATTTACTGAAGGGATTTTTGTAAAAAGTAAACTTTCATAAATTGCACAAACTTCAAGAATCTGATCATCAGCTACTTTAGCTATCCACTCGTTCACTAATGAATGTATCAGAGTCAACAATGTATAGTATTCATAGGGACAAGTAACGAAAGAGTTAAATTTCGCTGCTATTTCTATGACATCACAGATGAACTGAGGAAGGTGAAATTTTTTGATATTTTCGTCTTTTGGTACAGGGTTTTCAAAGTGGCCGATAATCAGCTTCGAAATAAAATTATGTAATAAATCGATGCCTAACTTACGTACCTTACTGTCTTCACTATTTGCAAAAAGCAAGATATCCCCTGGCATGATCGTTTGTCGAACGCATTCAAATAAAGGGACCATCTGTTTATGAACGTTATATTTTTCAAGCTCCTCTTGCACCTCTTTTACTGAAGGAAAACTACCAATAGTTTTCACTGCCAACTTCAATGATTCATCACTGAGGTTTTGCTCTTGAATAAGTCCACACTCATCATCTTGCTTCGTATTTTTACAAAGAAAGTAATGAACCTTTTTATATACATGCATGGGAAGTTTCTCAATCAACATAGAGTAAAGATCAATGACACGAGGAAGATCATCAGAATACAAAATTCTAGAAACACATGCCAGCATCGTGAATCCATGCCTTAAAGCAATATGATTATTTGTTTCAGCTATTTCAAAAATAATCGACTCGAAAACTTTCTTGCGTTCTACTCGTTTAAAGTTTAATGTCACACAATCCTTAAGCTCAGAAATATAAATTAAATGTAAAAGTGTTTTAAGATCACAATTGAATAAACGCGCTTCCAATCCCAGCTCATACATTGCTCTCGTTCTTTTTATGGCAAAATCAAAAAAACCTTCATCATCAAAATATAATAAAAAGGACGTAAAAGTTTTCATCAATTTACATATCGTTAATCGATTAGTTTTATCAGATTCCACCCCTCTTCTAATTTGATCCTCAGTAAAATGCACAATTTGTATCGCTACATCTATGCTAACTGATTTATTACTTAACAGATCCTGACAAAAGTCATAAATTACCTTAGAGTAAAGATCCCAAAATGGCTTATCAACAGGCTCGTTGACGCTTTTTAAAATTTTATTGACTAAATAATCAAGATTAATATCTACATGGAAATTAAGTAAGTCGGCAATGAGTGACATTAAATTTTTCAGCAAGAGAGAGAAACTATCATCAAAGGAATTACAATGTTTAAACTCAGATAAAATATTGTCTATAAATTCGCCATAATTTTTATACTCGTTAGTTTTCTTGTATCGCGCAACCCGATTATTCAAATAATTAATCCGTAGATGACTTTTTTCGCTATTAGATAATGACTTTTTGATAACTGAACTCTGAAATAACCTATTGATACAGTCAAAAGAGGAGTAAACACAAATTTTGTCTAAGAGGTCATACAAATAATCTTGAAAAAGAGCCGCATCCGGAGATAATTCTAATAGTTTCTCGAGATAAAGTGAAACTTGATTAAGTATTTCTTCACTTTCAATATCAACAGCAGACTTACACACACTATTTAAAATGTCTATTGAATCATTAGCTTCAGTATAGAGATAAATCAAAGCTTCTAAGAGCGTATTAGTGGTCAGCTCTCGATATTTAACGTGATGAATGTTTTTCATTCCCCTAATAAAATCTAAATAAATTTTGTTTTCCCATTTACATTGATTATCAGCAAAACACCCCTGCATCACCATAGCACCTAATTCATAACAATCAGGATCATTAGAATGAGAGCATCTTCCGATTATCGTTTTTAATAGTTTTGTATCCATATTACTAATAGACCCACTAGTCTGTTTAATAATTTGATTCATAATTAGCAAACAGTCTTTAAGTGATTTGTCCCGAATAATTGTTTGTTCGGATGATAAATAATCATTTATCATCGTACAATAGCACTTCGAAAGGTCTTCTTTGTGACTTTCCTCCATTACTTCAAATACCCCTACTAGAGCATTTGAATTTTCAACAATTTTATCGACTACTTCACTTAAGAATAAATCGCTATTATTCAACATTTCTTTCCAGCATTCAAAAAGTTCATGAGAACTCCCCTTCAGCTGCTTTTTTACAACAAGATTGATTAATGGAGTATTTAATCTACTGACGCATTCTTTTGAGAATATTTGTATTGACTTTTGAAAAAAAATAATCCAAGTCGACGCGCACATTTTGTTAATTCGCTGTATGACTTCAATAAAATCGTTCCTAAAGGTCTCACAATCCATTTTTATGAAATAGTCTTTGATAGATTTATTGAATTCTTCAATGGATTCATTATCAATATTTAATGATATTCCTCTATAGATCAAGTCTAAAATCAAGTGGGCAGATGTCCCAGAATCCCTATTATGTATAAATAACACAATGAATTCATTTAGATTCTTGCTGCTAATCATTTTTTTATCGATAACATCACATAAAATCTCTGCTGTTGCTTTTCCTGGATAATTCTGTATTAAACAGTTTAATATCTTTTTGATGACGATTACAGCTGAATTTAATTGCTTTCGGCTCTTAATTATTTGTTGAGAAAAAATAATTATCTCATTCCACAGCTGATTTTGCGATAATTTTTCTATGAAATTTGTACAAGTATCCTCTGCATTATAATTAATGCTCATTATGCTCAATCTTTGTGGATTGATTATTTGAATAAAAACATTCAAAGTCTCTGCTAAATCTTTCTTAGAGGTATTTTCATCAGTTAATATGCTATCAACTGCCTCTAAAGTAATCATGCTACTTTCTTGATCACAAAACTTAAACCCTAACGCTGTCACTAAATTCCCGTAAAATGTTACTACATCTTGTGCCTTTTTTTTCTTGGCTAATACCCTCATTATTAGTGCATTTTTCTCAATGAGAACCTTGTTCACCTCTTTATTATCAAAATTTTTGTGATCACTATAAAACAACGAAATATACCCCGATAAAGAAACGCAATAATTGTCGTCTTCTTGAGATAGTCTTGATAAAGCTATTTTTAACAATTCACATCGAGAGTTTTTTTGTAGTTCCGCTTTATCCCCAAAAGCCTTCTCGACACATTCCAGTAGCTTCTGATTAAGTTCACATTCAGTAAAAATTAAGTGAACATTCTTATGACTCAACACACTACATAAAATATTTAGCTCAAATACAGCTAAGTGTTCAATCATTAATAGACTTAAGGATTTAATCTGGGGCATCACCTGATTGTGCTGTTCATTATAATGATCGTAAATCTCCAGTAATAAACTTGATGATTGTTTATGCTCTTGTTGTTCAAAGCAAGATTCTAGTTTCTTCAACCGGAAGGTCTGCATTTTTTCAGCTGTAAAGTACTTAGACTTTTGTTTAACATCTGAGAAAACGATTCCTAAGTTTTTACTATCTTCATCAATAAGTTCTATATACATAACTTGGAGGCGGCATGAACTTTCAGGGTTTAAATCGCATTGATCAAGTTCATCAAGTATCCAATTCATCGAACTCTTTTGCGTACTTTTTGAAACCCCACTCAATAGATCAAGTAAAAAATGATGGTATTTTTCCTCTTTTTTTATTAATGCAAACTGTAAACCATCATTTGCCTCATGCCAGCGTTGAGCCACCACGGAAATGTTTTCTTTCTCGCCTTCGTATAATCCTTGTAATACCCTCAAAGTCAATATGCCCAGCTCATATTTTTTTTGAGTTATACATCTTTTCTCTATAATTTTTTGTATCAAAAACCACGCTCTAGAATATTCATAGCCGCTAATAAGCGTTTCTAACACAAATAACAAGTCAAACTCTTTAAAAACCAAAGTAGAATTTCTACGCTTTTTTTTGGGTTTTATTTTTTCAAGCATTGCTTCCGTTATAGTAGGAAGATGCATATCATTTTCAAAGTTTTCTTTTTTTATATAGGCCTTTTCACACAAGATTGAAAAGGCTACAAAACATTTTTCAGAAAGATGCCCTGTTTTATTTATCAATACTAAAAAAGTTTTCTGAGTTTGAGAAGAGTTTTCCTGTTCTAATCTATTGTATAAATCCCAGCCCAGCTCAATATATTTCTCTTTGGCTATATCTTCTGAAGAAGACTTCCACAATTTATATAACACATTTATATACTGGTTTTTACAACCTCTAATCAAAGCTCTAAGATATTGACTTAATGAAATGATTGAACTTTCCTTGATGCTCCTTATAAATAAACCTATAGAACCTTGCTCTATTACGTTTAATTCGAATTTTGTAAGCAGTGATATTTTTAAAGCCTCATCCAGATGAGAATTTATAACAAAAAGCAATTTTTTAAAAAAATTGGCATCGATTCTGTAGTGCCTATTAGTCAATAAAAGTGCCATTGCTAGATATCCAAAGTATACGTTTGACTCCTCAAGACTTCTTTCACATGTATCAATTAGTTTTTTTGTCCAAAAAATAGTGTCTGTTTTTTTCTCTACACCCTCTTTATTCTTCAAAAAAAATAAAGTTATTTTTTTTCCTACATCATCCAAGTCTTTATTAGTTTTTAATTCTGATAACGCATGTATAGCTCTAGACCTGTTTAGAGGAATTCTCAGTGAGCCATAATTCTTTAGTTGAATTTGCAACCAATTACACTTATTGCCATTGCAGTAATTAAAGCTTTCATATTGATACTTTCCATCGTGCTCAAAAATCAGCTCATTTAACAATATCAAATCAATCGACTGTCTTAAGGTTATTTTTTGCTTTTGTATTAGATCTACTATATCAAGAATCCACTGTAAATCTTCATCTTCAGATTTTATTGGATTGTTTTCGCTTAAAAACTTATCAAGCATGAACTGGATAACATTTCCCCCTAGGTAAACTTGAATACTAATACATGCATTTATCAAGTTTATTGCTACTGATAGTGGGTTACTGTTGTGATGCGATCTAAAACACTTAATTAAATCCTTGTATACCTGACCTACTTCTTTGCTCTGAATATGTGATAAAAAATTCATCTCCGTACTTTCATCGGGCAACCAGTACCCTTTTGGAATAAAAGTC
The DNA here is from genome assembly GCA_036164375.1 of Chlamydiota bacterium. GTDB lineage: Bacteria > Chlamydiota > Chlamydiia > Chlamydiales > Criblamydiaceae > JAYZJO01. The sequence continues at coordinate 6,364 of JAYZJO010000006.1, forward strand.
AACATCCTGTGCCACACTTGATAATAGGGATGGTTAGGTTTTGAGACGGTCAAAATTTTAGCTAAACGGTCAAATACGGATTTCCAACCACGACAAATTTCACCTGACGGCTGTAGCTCTCTATATTCGGTAATACTTTTCGAAGAAGTAAATAGTGAGGTGATTTCTAAATATAGCCCGTGACTGTGAAATAATTGGTTATTGGCGATCTGTTGCTCAAAAGTTAGATCAAACGCATTCATTCCAGGCCCACCAAATGAAAGAATCTGATAGTGATTAAAATAAACGTCCTCAGGACGGCAAACGTGGTCGAATTTAGAAAATACCGTTTCCCGAAGTAACCATACTAATCGATCTTTGATAGGCAATAATTGTCGATCTAATGTTCGTATTATTTCTTCAAGCACAACTGCATAAATGGCACCTAACTGATCATATGAAAGTGTGGGCATGATAATTTTTATGTCTAGATCTGATGCGGGCTCATCGATCCCCTCAAGTAACCTTTCATCAAACGAGTAGTAATTATCATGTATTTTTGCTTTTGTAATGCACTCTCTATAAAATTCTTTTCCAAGAAGAGGGGGCACAGCCCCACCATATATTCTAATTGACTGAATGTAATCTTTATATGTTCTGTAAACAGCGTTTATAATCGCAAATCTATTAATGTTAATATCAAAAGATAAAAACCTTTTCTTTGAGCAGAAAGTGAAGGGGTTGCTTACCCTCAGATCCTTACAAAACATTTCAATCTCAGCTAAATATTTATAAACAATTGTAAGTTTATGGGTAGGAACTGTCAGTAAATCCTTTTTATGAATATCAATTGAGCCTTGCAGTTCTTGCACAATGCGCTGATAAGAAAATTGACTCACTGGAGGAAGTAACCTACCATTCAAATTACTCGTCCAATCACCCTTCGTAGTAATTAATCCTTTTCTAAGGCACTGTAAAAAAAATTCGCCTTGCGCATTTTTAGGGTATCTTTTCATTGATGAACTAGCATATGACACTTGTAAATTTTCTTTTGTACTGTTGTTAGCAATTGATTCAATGTTTTTAGATGCGAAGCTAGAAATAGAGCTACTGTGAGTAATTGTCATGAATTGTTCACCTTTTGAATGGATTCAATCTTGGTTTAAAATTTTCACCTGAATAACAAGGAATATATGTACTGAAGCTCAATTGCGAGTGATCTTCAAAATAAGTAGTTTAGGTATAGCAAGATACTAACAAGTTTATGCTATTGTCAAGTACTATAAACTCATTTAATATTAAAAATTATCACAACACTATAGATTTTTATATTCGATTAATAAAAATATAAGCAAAGCGCTGTACACGATACTTTAATCTTAAATACTGGACAAAATTTCTAATTTGGTTTAACTTGACAATACTAAAATTTAAATTTGGAAAATTCAAATGACGATAACTCAATCTGATAGAAAAGCTGAACTAATAGTTTATTTAAAACATCTTCGCGATGACATCGTCCGCGAATTCCAAACTATAGAAGAAGAAAAAACTTTCCAAAAAACCCCTTGGGAATACAAAAATGGTGAAGGTGGCGGTGAAATCAGCCTTATCCGCGGCGACATTTTCGAAAAAGCTGCGGTTAACTGGTCGGCCGTATCTGGAGATAAGCTACCGATGAAAGAAAATTGCGGACCCTTTTTTGCTACGGGAGTGAGTCTCATCACCCACATGCAAAACCCCCACGCACCTACGGTCCATATGAACGTTCGGTATATTGAAACCGCTGAGGGTTGGTGGTTTGGAGGCGGATACGATCTCACCCCGATGGGATTCCCCTATCACGATGATACTCAACACTTTCACGACATCGCAAAAAAATCGCTAGACTCTACTTCAAAAGAACTTTACCCTAAATTTTCAGAGTGGGCTAAAGAGTACTTTTACATTCCCCACCGCCATAAAGAACGTGGCGTAGGAGGAATATTTTTCGACTACTATAATAGTGGATCTTTCGGAGAAGATCTAAATATGTGGAAACGTGTTGGAAATAACTTCCTTAATGCAATAATGCCAATATACAAGAAACGAGTCCCCATGCACTACACTCAAGATGAAAAAGATATACAAGAAAAAATGCGGGCCCATTATGTAGAGTTTAACCTCATCTATGATCGAGGTACTAAATTTGGATTTCAATCGGGAGGCAACCCGGATGCCATACTATGCTCCATGCCTCCCACAGCAAAATGGTAAAAATACTAATTTGTAGAATTAAAAAGGAAATCTACAAATAATTATACTTTTAGGAGGGACTATATGACAATTGAATATGCTGCTACTGTGCTTTGGAAATATGGGGGATCAGTTGTCGGGAATCTCTCCAAATTATCGCTTTCAACTAGCGCATCTGAAGAAAAAAAAGAGGGAATCGATTACTCAAAAAAAATCGAATCGGTTACTACCGCAATTATCCTAGCAGTTTTAGGAATGACAGATGGAGAACCGAAAGTCGGTGTTTTGGGTAACAGAATAAAAATATATCCTACAGGGTCTTACTGTCCTCAAGGCTTCAGCCGCTACTTAGACAAGGTTGACCGACTCGATCTAAAAAAATATAAAGTTTTGCATACTGCTATCACTGTTCCACAACAATGGTATAATCCAGAGTCAGATGAAGCAAAAGCTATCATGAGAATCCAGAGGGTGTCGATGCTCGGCCTACAAAAACTCAAAAAAATATATGAAGATGATTTTGTTCCCGAACATGTCGACATGTACATCAAATGCTATCGCTCTTATAAACTCAATCACCCCGATGAAGACCCTAAAAAATATCCCGAACTTATTGACGATGCCCCTCTTAAACCAAACGAAAAACCTATTATAAAGACTATTAATAAACCGGATGAAAAACCTATTGAAAAATCTGATGAAGAATCTATTGAAAAAAAGGATGAAAAACCCGACGAAAAATCTATTGAAAAACCTGACGATGTTTCCTCTGAAATTTCAAGTGATGATACCGAAGAACAGAAACAAAGCATGCATCACCTTTATGAGTTAATGAAGTCCATTTGGAAAAAAGAAGATTTACTGGTTATGGCGCTGAGAATTGAAGAAGCTTATGAACTACATGAGAAAGCCAACAAACTGCATATCGAAGAAAAATGTAGTGCAAAAGACGCCATTGCCGCAAGAGACGCCTTTATCAAAAATAAAATTACACCCGAAGTTAATACAAAGGTGCAAGACTGGATAAAAGCACTGAAAGATGATCAAAATAGCCGATACTGCCCTATTGATTAAAACGATGTGGGGTCCTTTGACCCCTTACTTATGAATCTATAAAGAAACGTTCTTCGCTAAGAGCTGTCTTTCTTGGCTGTTTCTTTTTGTCGATAAAAGGTTCTTCTGCCTCACGCCTAAAAGTTACAAACTGTCGCGTTTTCGAATACGGCTCTACTTTTTGCATCCATATGTCGGTATATGCCTCGTCAAGCTCTGCAGTGTAAAAGTAAGACCAGCCATCTTCTAAAATAATATAAGAGATGTAACCTGGGTCAGCATATTTGTTGAAAAAGCTTTGGTAAGTGATGTGAATATCGATGTCTTTTGCAGTGATTGGACTATCTCTGAAGTAATTTCTTACAATGGCATTTCCTTGTAGTCTATTTAAATACCCCTCCACCACATCGAAGAGAACCTCTCTCGCCTCGCAGAGTTCTATACTAGCCTGAGAAGTGAAATCAATACGCACTTTTTTAATATCACCATCAAAGGTAATCCACGAGTTATATAAAAATAACCGGTGCTCCTCTTCAAGTTCTCGACCATACTCGATAGCAATCCTCGAAACTTCTGATGAATCTACTGCACCTTCTGGACAACGCAGTCTTCGAGCTCCTGAACCGACCATCTGCGAGTTGGCAGCTGTTCTTGGAGTGCAAGACGAAGATAGAAACAAAACTAATATAAGTCCCAAAAAAGACAGTCGCATAACAATTCACCTAGTATTAGATAATTCTGTGGTCAAGTTAATTGTATTTTATTCTGACAATTATGAAAAGGAAAGTTTTCCGCTATGTTTAATCCAAGTTGAGCAACAAATCGCGCGCGAAATATGCTTGATACCACTCAAAAAATTTGGGGATCCCCTTTTCAAGGGGTGTTCGTGGTTCATATCCAAGCATTTCTTTACTTTTTTCTATGTCAGCATAAGTTTTAGTTACATCACCTGCTTGCATTGGAAGGTTTTCTTTAACAGCTTTTTTACCTATTGTATCCTCAAGAATTTCAATAAATCTACCTAAAGGTACTGGAGTGTTATTTCCTAAATTAAAAATTTCATGCTTAGCCCCTAAATCCACGGCAGCTATGATCCCTTGTATGATGTCGTCAATATAAGTAAAGTCCCTTAGCATGGCACCATTGTTAAATACTTTAATAGTCTCACCAGCAAGAATTTTTTTAGTGAAAGAAAAATATGCCATATCGGGCCTTCCCCAAGGGCCATATACAGTAAAAAATCTAAGTCCAGTCACCGAGATACCATAAATTTCGTGATAAACCCTTGCCATGAGCTCATTCGTTTTTTTTGTGACGCCGTAAAAACTTGCTTGAAGATCTGTTCTGTCTGTTTCTAGGAAGGGAGTTTTTTCGTTTTCTCCGTAAACCGAAGATGAAGATGCATAAATAAGTTTAATATCTGGATTCTCTCGGCACACTTCAAGGATATTGAAAAAACCATCGACATTCGATTTAAGATACTCCCTTGGCTCTTCAATAGAATAACGAACTCCAGCTTGCGCTGCCAAGTTGACGATGTGTGTAGGTTTAAATTGTGCAACAAGGTTTTTCAAGAAAGTATAGTCCGACAAGTCCCCTTCTAAAATAGCGACGTCTACCTCTTTTGCTCGATCGCGCTTAAGCTGTTGGTCATAATAGCTGTTAAAGTTATCGACACCCAACAATTGATTATCACGTTTTTTAAGCTCTTTCAAAAGGTGAAATCCAATAAAGCCGGCTGCACCTGTTACGAGTATTCTGTCTATCATCACCATTGATCCTTTAATTCATCCTCCTCCGAAAGGATACCAAGAAAAGAAAATTGCTGCTACAGCAAAGACTATTTGCTTGATTCAAAGAACTTTTGATTGGTATGCTTGTTTCTTTCAAATAGCTAAATTATTTTATGACGAATCACCAAACCAATCTTACAGGCTGGGGTAACTACCCAACTAGCAGTGCTTACCTACATAATCCGAGGACTGTCGAAGATCTAGAAGCCCTACTAAACTCCCCTCTTCCCAGAGGGTGTGGGCGTAGCTATGGAGATGCAGCTCTCAACAGTAGTAACCACATAGCGCTGATGGAAGGGATGAATCAAGTTATTGATTTTGATCCCAACACAGGAATCATAAAAGCTGAGGCTGGCTGCACACTCAACACAATATTAAAGACATATACTCGAAAAGGGTGGTTTCCATCGGTAACACCGGGAACAAAATTCGTTACCTTAGGAGGATGCTTAGCTGCCGATGTTCACGGAAAAAATCACCATATCGACGGATCATTTAGCAATTACATCAAAAGCTTTAATATTTTACTAGCAGATGGAAACAAGGTGTTTTGCTCCCCTAGTAGTAACTCCGATCTATTTTGGGCTACAGTAGGTGGAATGGGTTTAACGGGCATTGTCACAGACGTCACAATGCAGCTGCAAAGAGTAGAGTCTAGCTTCATCAATGTAACACACTACGATGCCCCTAATCTTAGTAAAGCTATCGATTACCTAACAGACCCAAAAATTGATGAAAAATATTCTGTTGCGTGGATCGATTGTTTGGCAAAAGCTTCTCATCTAGGCCGAAGCGTTGTTATGAATGGTAGACACTGTGAAAGAGAAGAAATTGCTAATGAATGTTTTCCCGATAAAAATAAAACAAAACTATCGGTTCCTTTTCACTTTCCATCATGGACACTTAACCCTTTATTAATAAAAAGTTTTAATACGATCTTCTATAATCTTCAAAAAAACAAGCAATCGCATACTGTTTTTTACGATAGTTACTTTTATCCACTAGATGCTGTCAATCACTGGAATAGGCTATATGGAAAAAATGGATTCATCCAATACCAATTTGTCGTTCCGTTAGATACAGCAGAAAAAGCTCTTTCAGAAATACTCGACAAAATTTCAAAAAGCAAAAGAGGATCGTTCCTTGCTGTACTAAAAAAATTTGGTCCTCAAGGAAAGGGATTGCTATCGTTTCCAAAAGAAGGGATGACATTAGCTTTAGATTTTCCCGTCACTGACCTATCACTTTTTTCTTTTTTAGATGACTTAGATGTTCTCGTAATTAAGTATGGTGGAAGAACCTACCTAGCAAAAGACTCGCGCATGAAACCTGAGGTTTTTAGAGAGATGTACCCAAACTACAAAGAGTGGTTGGCTGTCAAAGAAAAGTACGATCCGGAAAATCAATTTCAGTCAGACTTGTCCCGTCGACTAGAAATTACCCCCAATATTCCTATGACCGGGTTTAAATAAATTATTTTTTACAGTTTTTAAATCACTTCCATTAGTATATATTGGTAATACTCAATAGTTCACGAGGTAAAAGATGCAAGAAGACACAAAAAAAATCATTGCCGCATTTGACTTTGACGGAACAATTTCCTATCGAGACACCTTAACTTCCTTTCTTTTTTTCACAAGCGGCTACTTGCGCTCTACCTTGTACCTCACCATCGAACTGCCTTATCTATTGGGCTTTCTCATCGGATGGATCCCTAGGCAAACAGCAAAGGAAAGAATCCTTTCCCGATTTTTTAAGGGAAAATCTATTAATGAAATGCAGTCTTTCGGCGAAGCCTTCGCCAAGGAATCACTACCCAAACATATACGTCCAGAAGCTCTTAAAAGAATAAGATGGCATCAAAACCAGGGGCACTCGTGTTTCCTTATTAGCGCTTCCATTGACACCTACCTTGTGCCTTGGGCGACATCTGTAGGTTTTCAAAGCGTCCTTTCCTCCACTTTAGAAACAAATGCTGAAGGTAAAATTACAGGTAAACTATCTGGACTCAACTGCTGGGGCCCGGAAAAAGTTCGTCGCTTAGAAGAACTGATCGGCAGTAGAACGTCAAAAACAATTTACGCCTACGGAGATAGTCGCGGCGACAAGGAACTGTTAGATTATTCAGATCACGCCTTTTACCAAACCATGGAGTAATAATGAGTACATCAAATCTTGGTAGCACTAACTCGCAAACGATACAAAGTATTATCGCCTTAATACGTCCCAACCAATGGATAAAAAATATATTCGTTTTTACCGGAGTTATTTTTGGAAAGGCTCTTGATTCTCCTAAAATATTATTATTAGCCCTATTTGCTGCAATAGCTTTTGCCTTAGTTTCCAGTGCAGTTTATATTTTTAATGATCTTGTCGACTGTAAAAATGATCAACTACACCCCAAAAAAAAGAGTCGTCCAATAGCTTCAGGTGCTATTACACCTCAAGCGGGAGCTCTTTTATCAATAATATTTGCTTTTACAGGACTCGTCCTTGGCTTCTATTTATCCTGGCAGATTCTTTTTATCCTCGTTGCCTACATACTTTTAAATATTCTTTACAGTTTAAAGCTTAAACACATTGTCATTATCGATGTTTTTTGCATCTCTTGTGGATTCATGCTACGGATTTTAGCTGGAACAGTAGGTATTGGAATTGCCCCCTCAAAGTGGCTATTACTTTGTGGATTGATGATCACCCTTTTTCTTGGATTCACTAAAAGACGCGCAGAACTTATAGCATTTGACAACGATAAACAAGAACAACGAAAAGTACTTCAAGACTATGGAGCAATATTCTTAGATGAAATTATTGCCATCTGCGCAACAAGTGTTATTCTTGGCTATAGTTTATATACCATGAGTAACGAAACGATAGAAATCCATCAAACTGATGATCTTTTATATACTGTGCCATTTGTAATATATGCAATATTTCGTTATATTTATATATTGCACCATGGTAACAGTGCTGAAGATCCATCTAACGATCTTTTTAAAGATAGGCATATTATTATATCTGTGCTTGGATGGATGATTGTCAGTATTTATATCTTGAGTAATAAAGGACTATGACGACGACCCCTTCAGAACATAAACATCTTCTCAAAGGATGGCGGTTCACTGCACTGATAGCGACCATAATATTCAGTGTCATCGGCTATTTTCTTTTTACCCTTCTAGGTGGATGGGATAAAGTTATCGACGGTATCACAAAAATTGGTATCGCCGGTATAATTCTTAACCTATGCATTACATGCATGAGTATATTTTTTCGATTTAGTCGTTGGAATTATTTTCTTCACACTTTGGGGCATAAAGTTCCTTGGTTAAAGAGCCTTAAAATATATGTCACAGGATTTTCTCTCACAACAACTCCAGGAAAAGCTGGTGAAGCCCTCCGCAGCGTGTTTCTTATAGACTATGGAGTGTCTTATAGACGTAGCTTTGGTGCACTTTTAGCGGAAAGATTATCGGATCTCCTCGCTGTTGTTGTATTGTCAGTTGGCGGACTTTGGGCGTATACTGATGCACGCCCTATTGTCGTTTTATCTTCGCTCTTCATCATATTTGTTTTATACGCGGTTCAAAAAGATAACTGGCTGAAAAGTATTGAACATTGGACGAAAAATAAATTACACGATCGATTTGCCTATATTGTCGAATTTATTCTTGACACAGTCCTAGCTTTCCGAAGCTGTTTTTCAATGAATGTTCTCATTTACGGCACCTTCTTTGGATCCATTGCTTGGGCTGTAGAGGGGATTATATTATATAAAGTGTTACATGTTCTTGGTGCCGACATTTCGCTATATACCGCTATTTTTATACATGCCTTTTCTCTTTTAGTGGGAGCACTTACATTACTTCCCGGTGGTCTTGGTGGTGCTGAAGTGACAATGTATCAACTCCTTCTTATGAACGACGTTCCTACCTCTACAGCAGTGACTGCTACGATTATCGTTAGGCTTTGCACTTTATGGTTTGCTGTTTTACTTGGAATAATTGCTTTACCCAAAAAACAAATCACACTCCGATAAATAAGGTCTTTTATTTATCGGAGTTGGTACTACGCTTTATTTAACGTTATCCCTATACCAATCTAAAGTTTTACGAAGTCCCTCTTCCAACGACGTCTTTGCGTGCCATCCCATTCCATTTATTTTATCAACGCAAAGTAATTTCTGTGGAGTCCCATCGGGTTTGCTTTTGTCGTAAACAAGCTCCCCTTTATAACCCACAATATTTTTAATAAGCTCTGCTAGTTCCGCTATTGTTAAATCGATACCCGTCCCTACATTGACGTGCTCATTTCCTTCGTAATGATTCATCAAATACACAATAGCATCAGCTAAATCATCAACAAACAAAAATTCTCTTTTAACAGTCCCAGTGCCCCATACTTCAACATACTCGTCGCCATTTTCTTTTGCTTTTACAAACTTTGAAAGGAGAGCTGGTAAAACATGCGACGTTTCTAGATTGAAATTATCTTGAGGTCCATATAAATTTGTAGGCATGCAAGAGATAAATTTTGTACCGTACTGCCTATTATAAGACTCACAAAGCTTTATCCCCGTAATTTTAGCAATCGCATAGGGCTCATTTGTAGGCTCCAAATACCCATTAAGCAAATACTCTTCATGAATTGGTTGCCCACACTCGCGTGGATAAATACAGGAAGATCCCAAAAACATCAACTTCTTTACACCATGTTTATATGCTGAATTTATCACATTTGCAGAAATCATAAGATTATCATAAATAAAATCTGCGGGATAGGTCATATTCGCACCGATACCGCCAACTTTTGCTGCAGCAAGGATCACATAGTCAGGTTTTTCTTCACTAAAAAATGTATCTACATCACTTTGAGAGCGCAGATCCAACTCTTTTGAGGAGCGAGTTACCACATTATGATACCCGCCATCATCCAATCTGCGCATTAATGCTGATCCAACTAATCCATTATGTCCCGCTACATAGATTTTAGCATCACGTTCCATTTCCTCAGCATTCAAGCCAGAAAAAAATAGCGATAACACACATGTTAACATCAAAAAAAACATAACTACCTCCAAAATTTATCAGTTCAGCATTGTTAGACTGGACTTTACCATATGCAATTCATTGTTTACCATTTCACTAACAAGATCCTGAAAATTTACTTTTCGTTTCCAGTTCAGCTGACTTTCAGCTTTCGAAGGATCCCCTAACAAAAGCTCTACTTCTGAAGGTCTAAAATATTTGGGATCAACTCCAACAACGATTTTTCCGGTAGCTTTATTAATACCCACTTCTTCGACACCTTTTCCAACCCACTCAATTTCAATTCCCACTTCTGCAAATGACAACTCTACAAACTCTCTAACTGCATGTGTCTCTCCAGTAGCAACAACATAATCGTCGGGTTTATCCTGTTGGAGCATGAGCCACATAGCCTCTACATAATCTCGGGCATGACCCCAATCTCTTTTGGCATCTAAATTTCCCAAATAAAGAACATCTTGCTGACCGTACTTAATACGTGCAGCGGCACGGGCAATTTTTCTTGTCACAAACGTTTCGCCACGAATCGGCGATTCATGGTTAAACAAAATACCGTTACAGGCAAACATTCCATAGGCTTCGCGATAGTTTTTTGTAATCCAAAATCCATAAACTTTAGCAACAGCATAAGGTGAACGCGGATAAAATGGTGTTTTTTCTGTCTGTGGATTTTCCAAAACTTTACCATACATTTCACTGGAAGAAGCCTGATAAAAGCGTGTCTTCTTCTCTAAACCAGCAAGGCGTATAGCCTCTAAAACCCTTAGAACTCCAAGAGCGTCTACATTTCCCGTATACTCAGGCAAATCGAATGATACTTTTACATGACTTTGTGCTGCTAGATTATACACTTCATCAGGCTGAATCTCCTTCATCAACCGCGTCAGATTAACGGTATCTGTTACGTCTCCGTAGTGTAAATAAAAACGAGGCTCATGACCATCGAGAGCATCCTCATATAAATGGTCAACTCTCTGCGTATTTAATATCGAGGAACGTCGCTTTACCCCATGTACTTGATACCCTTTTTCTAGTAGTAACTCCGCAAGATATGCACCATCTTGTCCCGTTATACCAATAATTAAAGCCTTCTTTTTCCCTTCGTATTGTACTTGCTCCTCTGAAACTCCCTGCCCAAATATCAAAGTCAATAGGATAAGTAAATTCAATTTGTGTGATCGCATGTCTCCCCCTGTAGGAACTGTAAAGTAAATAAATTAATGTATATGGGTGTCGACCACATGTCGAGACACCCATATTTTATAAATCAGCTCATATTGCCTTCTTAAGCTTCAACGTTTATCGGCGCTCTACCTATACATGAGTAGTAAAAACCGTGTTTTGCCATCAATTCAGGATCGAATAAACGTCTACTATCAAAAAATGCATTGCCCTTCATTGATTCTTTAACACCTGCTAAATCCATCTCCCTAAACTCATCCCACTCGGTTACAAGAGCAAGAGCATCGGCATCCTTCGCAACCGTATTTAAATCGACACACCACTCAATTGAGCATTTTTCACCAAGAATTTTTTTGGCATTGGACATCGCCATCGGATCGTATACCTTGACCTTAAAACCTTCACGCAAAAGCTGCTTAACCAGAACGATTGAAGGAGCTTGTCTCATGTCGTCTGTTTTAGGCTTAAATGAGAGTCCCAGTACTGCTACCGTTTTACCTGCTGGGCCGCTCTCTTTAAAGTGATCGATAATTTTATTGCCAAGGACTTTTTTTTGCCTTTTATTCACTCTTTTCACTGCATGCGATACAGATGCACTACAGCCCACTTTTTTTGCTATATGTTGAATGGCCGCAAGTTCCTTTGGAAAACACGAACCTCCAAAGCCTGGACCTGCTCGTAAAAATTTTGATCCGATGCGATTATCTTTACCTACAATACCAGCGACCTCATCAATATCCGCACCATATTTTTCAGAAATATTCGCAAGTTCATTAATGAGTGATACTTTAGAAGCCAACAACAAATTTGATGCATACTTACCCATTTCTGCTGAGGTGGTATCTGTAGTCACAATTTTATCTCTAGGAATTTTTATATCAGTATACAATTTGACCATTTGATCACGTGCAGCATTGTCACTAGCTCCGATAACAACGCGATCGGGATTGAGACAATCACTCACAGCGCTTCCTTCAGCAAGAAATTCAGGATTTGAAACGATGGAGAACGGATGATTTTCGTTTCTTTTATTCAGCTCATTTGTAACATACTCATGGACAAGCTTTGCTGTTCCTGGAGGTACTGTCGATTTATTGACAATAATTTTTCGTCCATTCATATACTTGGCAATTGTTTCCGCAACAGACTTAACATATTTAAGTTCGGCAGTACCGTCTTCTTTTGAAGGAGTATCTACACAGATAAAAAAAATGTCGTTCGCTTTAATCGTTTCAGGGTAATTACATGAAAATTTCAATCTTCCGGCGAGCACATTACGCTTAACAAGTTCTTCGAGCCCGGGTTCGAAAAATGGCATCACACCTTGGTTCAAGGAATTGATTTTTTGTTCATCAATATCAAGACATGTAACATGATGACCTCCTTCAGCCTGTACAGCTCCTGTCACAAGTCCAACATAACCTACCCCTATAAAACCTAAATTCATCAAAGCACCTCTTTGTGATTAAATTTTGAATTTACCCCCATTAATTATTGTTTCCCCTTAAATATCAAGAACTCTTTTAACCCTGACTTAAAATATAGTCTTGTCAGGCAAAACTTTATTTGATAGTGTAAAATCCAAATTTAAATTAGCGTGAGAATGGACATGAAGAACTTAATGAGGAAACTTTTTTTATTCCTTTTTATCCTTTTGGGAGTTACAGAGTACTCTATCTCAGAGTACGATTTTTCAAATGAACCTATTGATATCGTCATTCCTTGTGTAAAGAAAGATTTACCTATTTTAAGACTATGCATCAATGGCATAAAGAAAAATTGCACAAATATTGGACGTATTATCGTCATATCTCCTGAAAGACTCACTCACAATGCTGAATGGTTTCCTGAGTCACACTTCCCCTTTACTATTGATGACGTTGCATATTACTTACTTCAAGAAAATGCCAATCTAGCGAAATCCTTTGTTGCAGAATCTAATTCCCGAGCAGGATGGTACTACCAACAGCTACTAAAATTGTACGCGCCATTTGTTATCCCTAATATTTCTTCAAATGTTCTCGTTGTCGATGCAGATACTGTATTTTTAAATCCTGTCGTCTTTACTAATTCTCAAAATGGCGGCCTGTATAATCCTGGAACTGAATATTTTAAAGAGTATTTCAATCACATTGAACGCCTAACTGATGGCCTTGTTTGTAAGCTATACCCTCAGCACTCGGGTATTAGCCACCACATGCTTTTTCAAAGGCCTGTTCTTGAAGATCTCTTTAACCTCATAGAATCAATTCACAATATGGATTTTTGGATGGCTTTTTGCTCAATGGTTGACCCTAGTAGTTTGAGAAGTTCAGGCGCCTCAGAATTTGAGCTTTACTTCAACTTCGTCATGTCTAGATCAAAACGAGTAGGTATCCGAAAACTCAAATGGGAAAATATCAGAAATCCAAAAGAACTAAAAAAGTACAAAAAGAAGAAATATCACTACATCTCCTGTCACAGCTATCAAAGAGTCACAAAACCAAAAAAACGCAAATAAAGGTAGTTTTATGATGAGTTTAAGAACTTATAAGTCGCTCGTTTTTTTTACTGTATACTTATTATTAATGCTTCCGAGCTATATAATAGGTAGTTCTGACTACTCTATTGTATTTGTTCATATCGGATCAAACATACCAAAATACACAACAACAGCACTCTCTCAAGCAAGAAAATTTAATCAAGACTGTCAAATTATTCTCCTTGCTGAAGAAGAAGCGATTAATACTTTCAATGCTCCTAAATCATCTGAAAACATTACCTACATCACATGCGAGTCATTGAAAAAAACAAAAGAGCATAAGTATTTCACAAAAAAATCCACACTGAATAAAGACTGGAGAGATGGGTTTTGGCGCTATACTAGTGAGCGCTTTTTATACCTTCAAGATTTGATAGTCATGTATGATCTTAAAAATGTGTTTCATATGGAGTACGATAATATGCTCTACACAGATCTAAGCAACCTAACTTCAGTTTTTGAAAATCAGTACCAAGGAATTGCTGCAACTTTTGATAACGATGACCGATGCGTCCCAGGCTTTATTTTCATTCCGAATGCAACAGAAATAACGCTTCTAGCAAAATGTTTTGCCAGCAACGCCCACAAAAACTATAACGACATGAAAATGGTTTCTATTTTTAAAGAAAAATATGGGATTACACATATCGATTACCTCCCTATTATAACAAGGGAGTACCTTGATAACTACCCTTTAAAGAGTAACATCAATCATACCACTACAACCCCCGAAAATTTCCACAAGAATATTGAATTATTTCAGTCCGTTTTTGATGCCGCGGCCCTTGGTCAATACCTCGGAGGAATCGATCCCCGAAATGGCCGCTCCGTTCCGGGATTTGTCAATGAAAGCTGCTTGTTTCAGGCGGATAAACTCGTTATAGAATGGTATCCTGATGAACTAAATAGAAATGTTCCATATATTGTTTATCCTAACAAAAAATATAGGATCAATAATTTACATATCCACTCGAAAAAACTCGATAAATTTAAATCGTAAATACATAGGAAAAGCAATGAAAAAATTTGCCTGTTACATGTTACTTTCTGTATGTTTCAACTTAAATCATCTCGAAGCAAAAGAAGCAAATATCAAACACGCTCTTGTTGCCGGTGGAGCTGGTTTTCTTGGTTCCCATCTCTGCGAGCGGCTACTTCATGAAGGATACGAAGTTACTTGCCTTGATAACCTCCTCACAGGTCATAAAAAAAACATTTCAACTTTTCTCAACAATCCACTGTTTCACTATATTGAACAAGACATCTGTAACTTGAATATTCCTGAGGAACATTATGATGAAATATATAACCTCGCCTGTCCAGCTTCACCTAAACGCTATCAAGCAGACCCTCTACACACGTTAGATACAAACTACGTTGGCACTCTAAATCTATTAAAACTTGCCAACAAGTGTAACGCTATCTTCTTTCAAGCGTCTACAAGTGAAATATATGGAAATCCTTCAGTACATCCACAAGATGAAATCTACAGCGGAAATGTTAACCCAATTGGAGTACGCGCTTGTTACGATGAAGGAAAACGTGTTGCCGAAACACTTTGTTTTGAATTTCATCGACAACACAACCTTCAAATTAAAGTAGCACGTATTTTCAATACCTATGGACCAAAAATGTCTCCTGACGATGGACGTGTTGTCTCTACTTTTATTAATCAAGCTCTTGAGGGTCAAGACATTACCGTGCATGGTGACGGATCTCAAACAAGGTCTTACTGCTATGTAGACGATTTGATAGATGGCTTTAGAAAATTCATGAATACGGAAAAAGAGATTACGGGACCGATGAATTTAGGAAATCCCACTGAGCTTACAGTTTTAGAGCTTGCAGAAATGATTATTTCTTTAACAGACTCAAGTTCATCTATCGTCTTTCATAAACTGCCACAAGATGACCCTACGAGAAGAAAACCTAATATTTCTCTTGCCGAAAAAAGCTGTGGATGGAATCCTAACATCTCTTTAAGAGAAGGCCTCAAAAGGGCTATTGAATATTTCTCTATGATTAAAGAGGATAACCAATAACAGTTTCGGCCTATTAAGGAGCCCATGGATCTATTTTTGTCTATTAGAAAAAAAACAGTACAACTCACGTTATGTTTAGCCTTAATCCTACCGACTGCAGTTTTTAGTGCAAAACCGTTTATTGTCGGTAACCTGATGGGACAGCTAGGGAACCAATTTTTTATTATCGCAGCAGTGACAAGTCTTGCCCTTGAACAAAACGCCACCCCATATTTTCCCGACTTGAGAGCCCATGGACATCTTTTTGATATTGATATAAATAGAGAAATGGTCTTCCCACATATTAATAACTCTCACCCTCCTGTAAAAAAAATAAAGTATCATTATCGCGAGCCCTACTACCATTACAAGCGCATAAAATATCACAAAAGTATGCAAGTTACTGGATATTTTCAGTCAGAAAAATACTTCATCAAACATAAACAGGAAATTATTGACCTTTTTTCACCTTCGCAAGAAATTGTAAATTACCTGACAGATAAGTATAGCGATATCATCGACTCACCAAATACTGTTGCTATTCATGTCCGATCATACCTGCACGAAGATCCCACGCAACGAGTACATATCACCTACGATATGGCATACTACGAAGCAGCTATGGCTCTATTTCCCGAAGATGCACAATTTATTGTATTTTCAAATAGAATTGAAAAATGCAAAAAAGATTTTTCTCATATTAAAAGAAATATCCGCTTCATTGAGGGGGAAATGCACGTCTATGATTTTTATCTCATGAGTATGTGTAAAGACCATATCATCTCCAACTCTAGCTTTTCATGGTGGGCTGCGTACTTAAACCAAAACCCCAATAAAGTTGTAGTTGTACCCCCTTTCTGGTTTAATCCTTCCTACTACGCAAATACTAAAGATTTGATTCCAAGCGACTGGACGATTCTTCACTATTAACAAATAACCATTCAGTAGTCACTATGTGTGGAATTGCAGCACTTTTTGGAAAAAACTATAATTCGGATCAGCTTTCATTTCACATCCAAAACATGTTAAATGCCATTCATCACCGAGGTCCTGATGATGAAGGTCATGTAATTTTTCCTGAAAATTCTCTACCACCCATTATAAAGGGAGGAAATGATACTCCAAGCGAAACTTTCAAAGTCAAACTCAATTATTGCCCATCCTCCAGCAACCGATCTCCCAAAAATCTTCAATCTTCTGCTGCAATTGGGCATCGACGCTTATCCATCATAGACCTAACAGCAAATGGGCACCAACCTCTATGTTCTCGCGACGGTCGATATTGGATAACTTATAACGGAGAAATTTATAACTACATAGAACTACGGTGCCAACTTCAAAAATTAGGCGTCACTTTTCACAGCGAGACTGATACAGAAGTTGTCCTCAATGCTTTTATACACTGGGGAGTCGATTGCCTAAATCATTTCAATGGGATGTTTTCACTCGTAATCTTCGATATAAAAACGAACAAAATATTTGCTGCACGCGATCGGTTTGGAATAAAACCACTCTATTACACACATTTACCCGATAGCACAACCGCTTTTGCCAGCGAAATAAAACAGTTTACCGTATTACCTCAATGGAAAGCACACCTAAACCACCAGCGAGCGTATGATTACCTAAATTGGAGTATGACAGATCACACCGAGGAAACTTTATTTTCTAATGTTTTCCACATCCCTGGGGGCTATTATGTTTTTCAAGAGCTAAAAGAAATATGTAATGGTCAAATCTATCCAAAGCAGTGGTATTCATTATCTTTAGAAAATCCAAAAAAAATAAATTTTGCTGATGCTTGCGAAGAATTTAAAGGTTTATTTTTTGACTCAATAAAACTCAGGTTACGAGCAGATGTTAATGTCGGCTCTTGTTTATCTGGGGGATTAGATTCATCAACCATTGTCTGTACAATCAACCAAATTCTGAATTCTAGTAATTCAACAGAACTACAAAAAACTTTTTCTGCATGTTCTCAACACAAAATGTTCGATGAAAGGCCTTTTATAGACGAAGTTATCAATAAATATCCCCTCGACCCGTACTATGTATATCCGGAATGGAGTCAACTGATTAAACATTTACAAGAGCTCACGTGGCAACAAGATGAACCATTTGGATCATCTAGCGTTTTTGCTCAATGGTCAATTTTTAAGCTTGTTAAAGAGCAAAATGTAAAAGTCATGCTTGATGGTCAGGGGGCAGATGAAATGCTTGCTGGATACCACAGTTATTTTGGATATCATTTTCTAGATCTCTTTAAAACCATGAGATGGGGAAAGCTTGTTAATGAGATGAAGCAAGTAAAACATCATCACGGGCTCCCCTCCTTTTCTATACTGATGAATAGACTTTTACCTGATATAGTTAAACAACCTCTAATTAAAGCGTTGCATAAACCTCATGCTTCTCCTTCATGGCTTAATTACCAAAAACTCAAAGTCGATCAAATATTTCCAATTCAAGCAAACATTCCTAAAAGTGTTGCATCCTTTGGAAAGCAACAAATTTTACATAGCAACCTGCCCATGCTACTTCGCTATGAAGATAGAAATTCTATGCATCATTCAGTAGAAGCAAGAACGCCGTTTCTTGACTACCGTCTAGTAGAATTTTGCTTAAACCTCGAAGGCGGTCATAAACTTGATGGGTACTGGACGAAAAAAATCCTACGAGAGTCCATGAAAAATATACTCCCTTCCAAAATTAGGCTTCGAACGGATAAAATGGCATTTATAACACCTGAAGAGCACTGGTTAAAAAAAGAGCATATCAAAGCAAGAGATCTCATAAAGGAAGCCATCGATATATCAGATCAAACATTGAGTCCAGAAATATTAAATGTGTTTGATGGCATTATCTCCAAAAAAATCCCTTTTTCCTACCTTCCTTGGCGAGTTATTTGCTTTGGTCAATGGATCAAAGCTCACAAGGTAAACATTTAGAGCTCGTCTATAAAAAAGAACAACCATTCTCATCTAAAATATAAGTGAGCCATCCAAGCTGTACAAGACTCTCGATCAATACATCAGTTTTTATAACTTTCAATTAACTTCCACCAATATTGAAAGTATATTTTTTCGTTATCGTAGGAGGTATTCTGCATTTTTTCATAGGAACGATTAAGGAAATCTTCGTTAATTTCACTCCAATCATTGACGATGAGAACGGGCATGTTTTTAAACATTGGATCGAGAGTAGAGCTTTTTACGATAGGAATAGCGCCCATCAAAAGAGCTTCCCAGGTTCTATGACAGTCCAATCCATTTCCCCTTGGGCTCAACACAAATTTCGACTGTGCTAAATCTGTAAGATACGCAGAGTACTCTTTAGGAGATGCTTTAACACAAAAACTAGTATCTTTGAATAAATCAGCAACAGCCTTTCTTTCCTTTAAGTTCGTATTTAAAGCAAAGTTCATATAGAGGAGTATGTTTCTACTCATCTTTCCCATTTCAGATTCTATGCTTTTAATCTTATCAACATTTCCATGCGCCCAACATTTGTTTGCAATGCCAATAGGGATAGGATGCAATTTTTTATGACTAGATGTTTCAAGATTTTGACAAAACCAGGCCAAAATTTTATCATCTTTGATGTAGTGAGAAAATTTTGCATTCACACCATCATCGCTATTATGAGTTACAAGAATATAATTGGCCTTGATCTTTTTATGAACCGATTTAAAATAATACTTCAAATAATCGGTTTTTACAAAAACAACGTCTCCATCTTTTACTTTTTTTGGATCTAAAGATTTGCTTACCTCATCATAGACAAAATCTGCATACTCTCTAAAAGTATCTCCTGAAATATAGGGAGCACTTGACCCTCTTTGGCTAGAGTTGCCAATATTTGAGATTCCTAATAAACCTAGGATAATAAAAAATAAATATTTTCTCATATTTTAAACCTACACTTTCTAATCGTATTAATGTTAAAGGGCAAGCCTAGTCTAATAATCCCGACAATCCCGAATAACATTGAAGAGTACACTCAACTAACGACAACCTTTATGAATGAAGATTATCTATCACTATCCACTCTTTAGGAACAATTTCCTTGTTATCATACTCTCTTCTTGGGACAAACCAACGCCTAGGTGCCACAACAATTTTATTCGGATTTAAGTTCAAATAAGCTGCCCACCACGAAAAAGTAGAGTTGGTAATGATTTGATGCTTACATTGTGAAATTAAATAAAAATCGAGATAATGTGGGTTATTTTCAATATAAATGATATTTGACGCTAACCCTGAAAATGTTTTTTTACACCACGCTATATCATCGGAACAAAGTATAAATAAAGCGTCTTTTGGAAATTTTGCTACTGCTTTTTTGAAGTAATTATATCCACATTTAGCAAAATTCGAATGTTTGGGATCTTCGGCATTATAGGTTCTTACATGAATAGCAACGCTACAAGGGTGCTCTAAAATTTCTTTATAAGTTGAGTTGAGAGTCTCTAAAATTTCTTCGCTTGGCGCAAATAATGACTGAATGAATTCGCGATGCTTTTCAATATATTTATAAGACTGAAAGTGGCCTCTCAGCTGCATGTTCGCATGATACTGAATTGGTGTATATGTGTGTTTTGGCTCTTTCCATACAAAGTTAATTTTAGATGGGAGAGGGTGAGTGTTTAGTCTCCAAAAAACTTTCTCATAATTTACTGGTATTCCGACATCTGTCCGTGTTCTAAACTCAGGAAAAGTAGCTTCCGCATTATGATCAATCGCTAAACATACAGCAGTAGCCACTTGATGCATTTGATTTCCTAATTGTCCATTTAAAAAACTTGTTACAAAAGGGGTTGTATGAAGATGTTGTATCAAACAAAATAAAAAAAATGCGAAAAGAGACGATTTCTTAAACATTGAGCATCCTTAATTAGCTAGTCAATAACATTCAAAACTTTTTCCTGTGGTGGAACAGGATTTCTCCATGACGATAACTCGTTCCTATAGATCACTAAGGGTTCTCTCACAATTAAAGTGTTCCTTAGCAAAGAAATTACTCTACGGTTAAATTCTTCATCTTGCCCTTTTCGAGTATTCCTCCATCGAGCTACTTTGAAAACATTTCTTTTAAGACCAATATTTCCATGATGTACAAAAGTTATACCTTTAAGATCATCAGAGTGTCTCACCTTAAAGCAGGGTATATTGTCAAAGTCGTCATAATAGGGGACCCAATCGGGTTTTACTAAATTAGGATAATCGGCATTCGGATCAGTTGGACACCATAAGTGAATCAAATGACAGGCGTGATGCTTGTTAAGGAGATAGTTAATAATTTCTACTCGTTGAGGGTGAGGTATATCATCTGCGTCCTGGGTGATGATTACATTTCCTTGTGCATTAACCGTAGCTATATTGCGGTTTTCACCGGCATACTTCACTCCCAAACTTGTAATCACTTTCAACTGAAATGGGTACGTATTTTTTTTGATGTCATTTAGTACAGTTGATCCATCTTTTTCTATTTCAGAAATCGTGATGATAACCTCATTAGGTAATTGAGTTTGGTTTTTTAAGGACTCTAATATTTCAGGCAACAAATGCATGTGAGTATATTTACAGGGTATTACTACCGAGACCGCTGAAGGTAATCCATCGAATAAATTACTTTTTAAAGTCTCTTTCTCTTGAAAATTCAAATCAGATTCTAAATCTAAGTCATTTTCCTCGTGATCATGAATAGCAACGAGTACATTGTTAGGATACTCTCCGTCGTCACCTCCATCGATAAACTCAATGCGGTAATTCGGATTTATCTCTAATAACTTATCGACTATGTCATTAATCTCTAGGTAGTCAAAATATACGCTTCCAGAGCAGTGCATGTCATCGATTAATATAGTGTGTGATTTGATGGGATGTCTCTTTATTTGCTCCAACTCATCCATTAAGTAGGTATACTTTATATCAGGTTTACTAGAGTCAATATCAGTACTATTTGCATCTAGCCAAAATGTAATAGGCTCATCAATTTCAGAAATGACATCCCAAAGTTCACAACTAGAATCTTTGTGATGAATGAAAACGTTACTGTATTTTTTAAATTTGTTTCTGCAAATTTCAACTTTTTTTGAGTCTATTTCCAAAGAGTGAATTGTTTGAAATCCCGCTTCAATTGCAAACTCTACTCCTTTTCCTAAATAGGTACCCGTTTCCACAAATACCTTTCCTGAATAAGCCTTAAACCCTTGGGGCCCAATATTAGCGTATACAGAAAAATCAATAAGCATTAAAAAAAATAAAAGTGCTTTAAACAAATTAAATCTCCTACTATTCCCTTTCTAATCTTCAACGGTAATTCTTTACCCTATTCTCTTCAACTTTTTTTTAGTATTCATTTAATCTCTATTCAGGTCCCGAACGGGCTACAACGCTTCCATAAATTAGTGATATACTATGAAGATTGAAGATCTCAAAAATGAACTAAACTTTACTGTAGAGCTGATCAAATTTTAAATCCGTTTTTTCAACATCGTACCCATCAAAAAAAATTAAGGCTTTTAAAATTACCCTTAATGTCGTAAAAATATTTTTTATATCTTAGAACAATCAAAAACTTAAACACCAAAACAATTAAATAGGAGTTACCTATGAATACAAGATTATTCTTCATTTCTATCATGACACTTTGTTACGGATATATAAATGTAGTTTTTTCTGATTCGCCAGTAGATCGATTGACTAACATTACTATCATTGAAGACTCTCCTAACTATGATAATTACGGATATAACAACTGTAACATGGTACTCAATGGGGAATTACAATTAATACAAAATGTGATTAAAGATGGAGATGTTGTCTTTGATGTTGGAGCAAATAAAGGTAGTTGGAGTCTAAACGTCTTTAACTGCAATAAATCTGCCTTGATCTATTGTTTTGAACCCATTCCCGAATTTTTTCAAATTTTACCAAAAACTCTAAATGGGAATAATTTCAAAAGCTATCAACTAGCCATATCTGACTATGATGGTAGCAGTGATTTCTACTACTACCCTACCATTCCTGGTTTAAGCACTATACATAGACGTAATGACGAAGTGGAAACGAAATACAACCTAAAGCCTGTTTGTTTTTCAGTGATCACAACAACAATCGACAGTTTTTGTAAGACACAAAGTGTCTCCAAAATTGATTACTTGAAAATAGACGTTGAAGGAGGTGAATGGGGAGTCATCAAAGGTTCTGCAGAAATGCTTGCAAACATTGAGTGTATTCAATTCGAATACGGTGGATGTTATTTAGATGCTAACACTTACCTAAAAGATGTTTATGATTTTTTGACTACTCATAATTTTACCATTTACAGGATCGTCCCAGAAGGATTAATCAAAGTAAGCAAGTGGCGTAACGAACTTGAAAACTTTCAATACACAAATTATCTAGCCATTAGAAATTAGTGAATAAATCGATTTTAGCGTGTCAAATACAACTGTAGCAACTTGATATGGAATTTGTTTCATACCAAAGTGTTACAGGAAGTAGATGACACGCTAAATACGCTTCAGGTGAGAACTACTTTATAATAATCCGCATCCTCTACTTAACCTTTTTAAAGAGGTAATCGTTATGTGTCCCGTCCCAAAAAGGGTTGGTTTCAAGCGAGTAATTTGAAAAGTTTTCAACAAGCTCATAACCATGGTTTTCCAGAAATGAAACAATTTCTTCAAACTGATGAGTGTAAATTTCTATGAGTAAATATCCAAATGACACTTTATTAAAATCAATCCCTTGCAAAATATTTAACTCATATCCCTCTGTATCTAAACTGAGAAGATCTATATGCTCGAATCCCACTTCATCGATAATGGACTGTAAGCTTCGAACAAGTACCGTTTGATTAGAGGAATTATTTTGACGCACGCCATTGATACTAGACATCAAACTTCCATTGAAATCACCAACAGCATAGGTATTATCTTCTTCAAACGAACCAAGAGCACAGAGAAAGCAATGAGATTGGGGTCTATTAGTGACAAGAGTGTCATACAAATTCTCAGATGGTTCGACTAAAATACCTCTCCAACCATAAAACTCCTCTAGCCTTTTCGTATTTGACTGTTTTACTCCATCGTTAGCTCCGGCTTCGATAAAAACACCATTTGGATAATCCAACAATTCAATCAATTTTTGATCGAGAGGGACCCCGTTACAGTCGACATGAGAATAACTACTCTCTCCCGAAAGAGATACAAATGTAGATATCGCAAATACAGAAATAAATAAAAAACACCTTAACATACTGGATCCTTAGATTAATTTATAAAAAATTCAACATATACCAGCCACACATTCCATCAAATAATTATTTGATGGAATGTCAACTATTTTCTCACGTTAATACGTGCGTGACTTTTTTTATGAATCACCCCATTGAAGATGAAAATCCATCGAATTTTCTAAGGTCCAATTAAGGCTTTGGTTGATGTTGAGTAAATCACTTGAAATTATTGGTGCGTATTGTTTTTCCGTATAAGGAACACCAAATCCTTTATACTTATTGACAGGAACAAACTCTTCTGTTTTTTCTAACTGAAAGTATTCAGATAAAAAATTCACAAATTCTTGGGGGTGTGCATTAATTTTGTCGTATGAAACAAAGACAAAATTCCCCACTCGGGCTCCAATTTTAAAATAATTTTCGATTTCTTGATTTCTTGCGCTCAATATATTTGGAAAACTCCTAACTTTCTCTCCATAAGGGAGAAATTTTTGGTACACCACTTTAGAAGCGAGAAAATTAGCAAAAGTATTTCTTTTGAGGTAAGCAAGTAGCTCTCTATGTTCGTAAAGACTTTGCAGCCAGCTATAGGGATCTCTAACAATTAATACAAAAAGACAGTGATCATTTTTAAAAAAAGGGTAGTTTTTTGATCCATTTAAAAAAGGCCAGTGATGTTTATGTGGCATCGCTCCAGTACCATTTGGGCAGTGGAAAAAGTAACCAGGAAAGTTTTTTTGTATCAAATACTGTAAAAAATTTGTACCCGAACACCGCTGCCCCATAAGAGCAATTTCTGTAATTTTTGTACCCGAACAGTGAGTAGAAGTGTGTAAAAATTCTGCGACCTCAGTGCTTTCAAGCCTACAACTTGCTGCCAGCAACACAAAATATAGTATAAGTCTATTGAAAGAGAAAGTTCGATTCTTTATGGACACTTGATTACCCCCGTACTTGCAACCTGATTAAAATTAAAAATCTAACTTTATTCGAAAGTTTTCTTCAAGTAAAATCATTAACAGGATAAATCGCTGCAATAAGGTACAATGCTGTAAAGTTATCCCACTCGTATAAATTTGAAATGCAATATCAAAATGGTAAGTAAGGTCCAAGGTTAACACTTCTCTCTCAATGAGATAGTCATTCTCGCATATTTTACTTTACTTACACTAAACAATACTTAAAAATAACGGTTATACAGCAATAGCAGGAAAATGGAGTTTCCCTATGAAAGTATTTTCTAATCTTCAGCTATTTACTTTGTTCACATGTATTCAAGTTCTGACCAACAACCTTTATTCTCACACATTTGTCAAAACTCAAACAGAGCTTGAAACATACTTTAATCAAACAAATTCTGTAATGATCGCTAGCATAGGACGGTCGGGTAGTACCTTGCTTTCAAACGCTTTAGAACAATCCCTTATAAACTGTAGGGTACTTAAATCCCATCTACTCCCCCCAAAAAACAGTTTTAAAGGGAAAATTATTTTCATTTATTCTAATCCCGATATTTCTGCTGAATCTGCTTTTCATGTAAGTCTAAATAGTAGTCAATGGGGCTATCGCCATTTTAGCAATGTTGAATCATCGGATATCCAATGGTTATCTGCGATAAAAAAAACGAGTCAACAGGACTTATATAACAACCTCCTTTGCTATGACGCTTTAGGATACAACAAGCAACTCACCTACTGGCTCTATGAAAAAGTTGAGCCTTGCGCCATCGAAAACGCTCAAATCCTCGCAGTAAAATTTGAAAATTTATGGGATGAGGAGACCATTGCTGCTGTTGAGTCGTTTTTATTCGTTGACGAACTCTCACTGCCACCTAAAAAAGAAAGAGGGTACAAAGTTGAGGATCTCAGTGAAAAAGAGGCGTCTATTAGAAATTATTACAATCAAGGTACAGCTAACAATTCAAAATATGAAGCATACGACGAGGCTAGAGAACTCTGGAAAATTGCGCCTCCATATCAATTTTTGAAATTAAGAAATTGATACTAATCCCTTAATATTCACTAAAAAAGTGAAATTACAATCTAAGATACACTCAGATTGCAATTTCTAATCAAGACTATAAGCTACCTTGTAGTGAGGGGGCACATCATATAAGATTCTACTTCTTCCAATGACATCATCATCGCTGAGATCTGCAATTTTACTATATCGCCATTCATTGACTTCTTTAGCAACTTTTTGCCCTAGTGTATGCGGGTGATGGATCCTTGCTTTTGATTTTTTAAAAATATCTACTATGGAACTAAAATGAGGTTTTATAGGCCTGCAATGACTTATCGATAAAGACTTATCAATAGCTCCTGCTCCAAGAACCAATTGAATGAAATTTAAAACAGTATTTACGAAAAACTCGCAAATTTTACGAATGATTACTGAAGTATTCTTACTAAACACATTGATAACGCCCTCTAGAGCTTTCGGTGTAATCAGCCTCCAAATAGCTTTTTCAGTAGGTAAATTGATACCTGCAATACGTGCAAATTTTTTCACGTAAAGAGTACAGTTCATCCCCATTACTTGGAATAGTTCCTCATCTTTAGCTTTATCAAGTTCAACCTGTTCCTTTATTCTATTAAAGATCTCTTCATTAATTGCATAACTAATTGTATTAATTGTACATGGATAAAATTCGCTGAGGTCTGGTTGCATTAAATACCCTTTTTTCACACGAAAGGGAAGCTTTAAATTTCCCATAATTCGAGACCCTTTACCGGGGCGATAAATACCAATACTATAAATCTCACCCGTTGGCGTTTTAAGTCGAAACCAAGAGTGATCCCCATTTTTACGAGGACTTTTTTCGTTACACGCACACGCCTCAAAAATCCATTGATTGTTCCACTTAGTAGGGTCGTCGTACTTGTACGGTTTGAGTTCACTCCAGTTGTACATATCTTCATTTTGAACTCCCTCTGGACCATATTTCCAAGGCCGTGAAGGAGCACTTAAACTCTGAGTAGGAACCATCTCTGCAACTTTTCGCACCTCTTCCCAAGGCTGCATGACTCCTTTTGACATTATTTTAACTTTATTCGTAGTCGAGTCGACCTCTAGACTGTGGCCATACTTTGCCATGTAGTATGGGAGGTAGTTTTTGAAAGCAAACTCATAAAGCCCCTCATTTTCTTTAAACGTTTTTGTAGATATTGAGAGTCTTGTTGCTAAAAGTTGTTTTTTTAAGCTATTTATTTCCGCTATAGGCAAACGCTTTTGAACATTACTGAGATATACTTTTGTTATTTTAACCAGCTCATTTTTTTCAGCTTCTCCCACTTCAAGAGGTGCTAAGGCCTTTAGCATTTTTTTTAAATGCGTAATATTCCCCTTAATTCTTTCCTTTTTACTAGAGTTATTTTCTTGAAGCCTTCTGAATAAAGACAGCCTAATAATGCGATAATTCCCGCTTTCAATAGGATCAATAGAAAATGGAACATTTTTTTTGATACACTGTTGCAATTGCTTAAAGTAAGATTGAGATGTAATGGTCAATGCAATCCCCTCTCTTGTCACATAAAATTAAAAATTACATCCTTTATACTCTAAAGTACGATATTATTAGTAGCTTTTTTTTCAACATAAGTTAATGCTTGTCTCCTCTATAACCTCTGCTACTTTATTTATTGCTACTAGCATTATAATACGATCATTTTGTCATAAAAGACTCCATTGTTATATAATCTGGATCAGAACTCAACAAGACTACTGCTAATATAAAATCGTTTTCTATTAGCAATACAATTAACAACTAAGGAGAAAATTTATGCGTTCTTCTAATCCTGCTTTACAACGCGATACCTTTCCAAGTTATGGCATGGCCGCTTCGTCTGACACAATGACTGTTCAAGGCGTAATCTTTAAAACTGTAATTTGTTTACTTCTTCTCATGCTTACTGCTGGGTGGACATGGATAAAATTCTATGAATCTGGTGGCAATATGGCTGTCATTACCCCGTATCTATGGGGGGGGCTTTTTGGCGGTCTAATCATCGCGATGGTGACAATTTTTAAAAAAGAATGGGCTCCAATGACTGCGCCTTTATATGCTTTGATCGAAGGACTTGTCATTGGCGGACTGTCCTCAATGTTTGAAGCCTCCTACCCTGGTATTGTCATTCAGGCTGTCAGTTTAACTTTTGGAACTGCTTTTGTTATGCTCACCGCATATTCCACAGGCTTCATACAAGTTACCGAACGTTTTAAACTCGGTGTCATAGCTGCCACAGGGGGCATCTTTGTTTTTTATATGCTGAGCATGATTCTCAGTTTCTTTGGAGTGACTATGCCATTAATATACAGCAGCACGCCATTTGGAATTTTATTCAGCCTATTTGTTGTTGGTATTGCAGCTTTAAATTTAGTATTAGATTTCGATTTCATCGAGAAAGGTGCTCGTCATGGCGCTCCTAAATATATGGAGTGGTATGGTAGCTTTGCCCTCATGGTTACGCTGATCTGGCTATACATCGAATTTTTAAGACTGCTCTCTAAGCTACAAAGCCGCAATTAAAACCCGGTTTGTGTCCAAATCTCTTACCTATGCACCACTTAAATGCACGAGATTGAGGTGAAAAGATTGAAAAGTGGGCCGGTAGGCCCAGTTGAAATCTTTTCGCTTCAAGATTGTGTATTTAAGTGGCATAGGTAAGAATGACTCCCATAAACAATGAAAGTTATAGGAGACAACTTTGGATTTCGAAACTCAAATGATATTGATTTACAGCGTCTGCGATGAATGTGTAAAAATTTACAATATTAAAGATGATTCTCTGTGTAAAATGAGCACTGCAGATGTCATGACAGTGAGTATTGCAAGTGCACAATTTTTTTATGGAAATTTTCGTAGAGCAGGGTTGATTCTTAAACATGGACGATTTATGAAGCATGTTCTTAGTGAATCTCAACTTAATAGAAGGTGGCATGCTATTAAAGAGGAATTATGGTATGCAATTTTTTTTATTAGCAGAGATCAATAAAATATTACGACCTCCAACTAAATATTTTGCGGTTGACAGTTTCCCTCTTCCCGCATGCCATAAAGCCCGAAGTTATCGATGCAAGTTATATCAAGGAAGGCAGTTTTTAGGTTACTGTAAGTCTAAAAAACTTAATTTTTTTGGCTTAAAAGTGCACATAGTCGTCAATGAGCATGGTGTACTTTGTG
>JAYZJO010000007.1:0-74775 GCA_036164375.1 Chlamydiota bacterium
TAACAACAGCAGACACCAAGTTTGAGCTAAATGAGAACTTATTTGTGAACTTAACAGCACCGACAAATGCAACGATTGCAGATGCGCAGGGTGAAGGAACGATCACTAACGATGACCTTCAGCCAACAATCTCAATTTCAGATGCAACTGTAACTGAAGGTGGTACGCTAACCTTTACAGTGACTCTAAGTAACGCAAGCTATCAAGATATTACAGTTGACTACGTCACAGCAGACGGTACAGCGACAGTTGCCGATAATGATTATACAGAAATATCCCCAGCACAGACACTAACCTTCTTATCAGGTAGTACTTCAGAAACAATCTCAGTTGTAACAACAGCAGACACCAAGTTTGAGCTAAATGAGAACTTATTCGTGAATTTAACTGCACCGACAAACGCAACGATTACAGATGCGCAGGGTGAAGGAACGATTACTAACGATGATGCTCAGCCAACCATCTCCATTTCCGATGAAACAGTGACAGAAGGCGGCACACTTGTCTTTACCGTAACTCTAAGTAATGCAAGTTATCAAGATATTACTGTTGATTATGCAACCCTCGATGGTACAGCGACAGTTGCGGATAACGATTATACGGTCATTTCTCCAGCACAAACACTTACTTTCTTATCAGGTAGCGTTTCAGAGACTATTTCTGTCGTAACGATTGCTGATATTACATTTGAACCTAATGAGAATCTGTTTGTCGACTTAACAAATCCAACAAATGCAACCATTCTCGATAATCAAGGAGAAGGTACGATAACCAATGATGATGCTCAACCGACCATATCAGTCTCTGATGATGTAGTTACTGAAGGTGGAGTATTAAATTTTGTAGTTACCTTAAGTAATCCTAGCTACCAAACAGTGACAGTATTAATCTCTACAGCTGACGGATCAATGATTCCGGCAACTTTAGCAGATAATGATTATATTCAAATTATCAATCAGTTAATCACTTTTGATCCAGGTGAAACTTCAGCAAGCGTCACTGTCAATACAGTATCTGATACGAAGTTTGAATTAGACGAACAGATGCTAGTGAATTTATCATCTCCAACAAATGCAACCATTGCCGATGCCGTAGGGGATGGTAATATTTTAAACGATGATACTGCACCTACGATCACCATTGATGACACTAATGGCGGGAATGTCGGGTTAGCTGAGGTTTTAGAAGGAAACCCACCAGACACAAACCAGCTAGTGTTTAGCGTATCATTATCAAACCTTTCATACCAAGACATCGTATTCTCCTATAATACAATAGATGGATCAGCGACGATTGCCGATAATGATTATACGCAGGTATCAGGAGGAACGTTTACCATTTTAGCTGGTACAAGCTCACAAACATTTACAGTTGATGTTACAGCAGACTTAACTAATGAAGCTGATGAAGCGATTAGCCTTAATATAGAAAAAACCTCCGGTACTGTTACAGGTCAGGATGTATTTACACTTATTGGTGCAGGTGTCATCCTTAATGATGATGCTCAGCCAACAATCTCTATTTCAGATGCATCGGCCCTTGAGGGCAATGCCCTTAACTTTACAGTGACTTTGAGTAATCCTAGTGACCAAGATATCACAGTGTTATACTCAACAGCTGATGGATTCATAAATGCAGCGACTTTAGCAGATAACGATTATACACAGGTAAGCAATCAGTTGATTACCTTCTTAGCTGGCAGTACTTCAGCAACAGCGACAGTATTGACCACTGCTGATACGAACTTTGAGCTAGATGAACAACTATTTGTTAATTTATCTTCATCAACAAACGCAAGTATTTTAGATGGCCAGGGTGTAGGAACGATCATAAACGATGATGGAGTCCCACTTATCTCCATAGACGATGTTACAGTTACTGAAGGGGGAACATTAACATTTACTGTATCACTAAGTAGTTCAAGTGTTCAAATAGTTACAGTAGATTATGCTACATCAGATGGAACAGCGACAGTTATCGATAGTGACTATACTCCAATCTCTCCAGCACAGACACTGACCTTCTTACCGGGAATTACATCTCAAACTATCTCTGTATTTACAACAGCAGACACGAAGTTTGAGCTTAATGAAAACCTCTTTGTCGACCTATCAGCGGCATCAAATGCAGCAATCGCAGATAATCAAGGTGAAGGAACCATTACAGATAATGATGTGCAGCCTACCATTTCTATCTCCGATGCATCAGTAGCAGAAGGAGGAACTCTTGTCTTTACAGTCACCTTAAGTAATGCAAGCTATCAGGATATTACAGTTTTATATTCAACAGCTGATGGCACGGCGACAGTTGCAGATAATGACTATACACCGATATCACCTGCGCAGTCTCTTACTTTCCTATCTGGTAGTGTTTCAGAAACAATCTCAGTCGTCACCACAGCAGATCCAAAATTTGAACTTAACGAAAACCTATTTGTTAACTTAACAACTCCAACAAATGCAACGATCCTCGATAATCAAGGAGAAGGGACAATTCTAAACGATGAAGCTCTTCCAACCATCTCTATTTCAGATGCAACAGTCACTGAAGGGGGAACGCTTACTTTTACAGTGACCTTAAGTCATGAGAGCTACCAAGATATCACAGTTGACTTTTCAACATCAGATGGAACAGCGACTATCGCCGACAACGATTATACAGCAATTTCACCAGCACAGACACTGACGTTCTTAGCTGGTAGCACCTCAGAAACAATCACTGTGGCAACAACAGCAGATACGAAATTTGAACTAAATGAAAATCTATTTGTCGACTTAACAAATCCAACAAACGCAACGATTGCAGATAATCAAGGTGAAGGTACAATTACCGATGATGACGTTCAGCCAACAATTTCGATTTCAGATGCGACTGTTACTGAAGGTGGTACGTTAACCTTTACAGTCACTTTAAGTAACGCAAGTTATCAAGATATCACAGTCGATTATGTCACAGCAGATGGTACAGCGACAGTTGCTGATAACGATTATACAGCAATTTCACCAGTACAGACATTGACTCTCCTATCAGGAAGCACATCAGAAACGATCACTGTGGCAACAACAGCAGACACAAAATTTGAGCTAAACGAAAACCTATTTGTTAACTTAACAAATCCAACAAACGCAACGATTGCAGATGCACAGGGTGAAGGAACTATTACCGATGATGATGTTCAGCCAACGATCTCTATCTCCGATGCAACTACGATTGAAGGGGGAACACTTGTCTTCACAGTAACCCTAAGCAATGCAAGTTACCAAGATATTACTGTTAATTACGTAACAGCAGACGGAACAGCGACAATAGCTGACAACGATTATACAGCGATATCACCGGTGCAGACTCTTACTTTCTTTTCAGGTAGCGTATCAGAAACAATCTCAGTAGTAACAATAGCAGACACAACGTTTGAGCCAAATGAACAATTGTTCGTCAATTTAACAGCGCCAACAAACGCAACCATCCTCGATAATGAAGGAGAAGGTACAATTCTTAATGATGATGGAATTCCTCATATTTCTATCTCAGATGAAACAGTGGTCGAGGGGGGAACGTTTACCTTTACCGTTACATTGAATGCAGCAAGTACTCAAACGGTGACTGTTGAGTTTTCAACAGCTGATGGAACTACAAACCCAGCGACTCTTGCAGATAATGACTATATTCAAGTAACAAATCAGTTGATTACATTCTTACCGGGTAGTCTTTCTGAAACCGTTTCAGTAAGCACAGTAGGCGACACAAAATTTGAACTCAATGAACAACTTTTCGTTAACCTAACGAATGCAACAAATAGTTTAATTGTAGACCCGCAAGGTGAAGGTATCATTACAAATGATGATACTGCACCAACAGTAACAGTAGATGATAATAACGGGGTAAACCTAGGGTTAGCGGAAGTTCTTGAGGGAGATCCACCTGACATGAACCAGTTAACATTTAGTGTAACTCTAACCAATGCTTCTTATGAAGACATCGTATTTATATATGACACGAGTGATGGTACAGCTACACTCGCTGATAGCGACTATACTCCAGTTGTTGGTCAGACATTTACCATCCTCGCTGGCGACACTACAGGACTCTTTACTGTCGATGTAACTGCTGATAATACCTTTGAACCAGACGAAACAGTAAATGTAGCACTCAGTGTGACAGGAGGCTCTGTAACAGGGACAAACAGCTTTAACTTCCAAGGTGTGATTCTTAACGATGACTTAGCACCAACAGTCACAATAGATGATAATAACGGAGTAAACGTTGGGCTAGCTGAAGTTATAGAAGGAAATTCTCCAGACATGAATCAGCTTACATTTACTGTAACACTAAGCAATCCATCATCTGAAGATATCGTATTCACTTATAATACCAGTGATGGTACAGCTACGCTAGTTGACAGCGACTATACTTCAGTTGTTGGTCAGACATTTACCATCCTTGCTGGCGACACTACAGGATTATTTACAGTGGATGTAACTGCTGATAATACCTTTGAACCAGACGAAACAGTAAATGTAGCACTCAGTGTGACAGGAGGTACTGTTACAGGACCTACAAGCTTTAATTTCCAAGGCGTGATTCTTAACGATGACTTAGCGCCAACAGTTACAATAGATGACAATAATGGGGCAAATGTAGGATTGGCAGAAGTTCTAGAGGGAAATGCTCCAGATATGAATCAGCTTACATTTACTGTAACACTAAGCAACCCATCATCTGAAGACATCGTATTCACTTATAACACAAGTGATGGTACAGCTACACTAGCAGACAGCGACTATACTTCAGTTGTTGGTCAGACATTTACCATCCTTGCTGGCGACATTACAGGAGTCTTTACTGTCGATGTAACTGCTGATAATACCTTTGAACCAGACGAAACAGTAAATGTAGCACTCAGTGTGACAGGAGGCTCTGTAACAGGGACAAGCAGCTTTAACTTCCAAGGCGTGATTCTTAACGATGACTTAGCACCAACAGTCACAATAGATGATAATAATGGAGCAAACATAGGTCTAGCTGAGGTTTTAGAGGGAAATCCTCCAGATATGAATCAGCTTACATTTAGTGTGACGTTAAGCAATCCATCATCTGAAGACATTGTATTCACTTACAACACAAGTGACGGCACTGCTACAATTGCAGACAGCGACTACACTTCAGTCATTGGTCAAACATTCACAATTCTTGCTGGCGATACAACAGGGCTATTCACAGTCGATGTGACTGCTGATAACACATTTGAGCCAGACGAAACAGTTAACGTTGCTCTTAGTGTAACAGGCGGTGTAGTAACAGGATCTACTAACTTTAACTTCCAAGGCGTAATTTTAGCAGATGATAATGCGCCAACAGTCACAATTGAAGATGCTAATGGAGCAAATCAAGGCGTTACTGAAGTTCTTGAGGGTGACCCACCGGATATGAATGAACTTATATTTACTGTTACTCTAAGTAATCCTTCTTCTGAGGACATCGTGTTTGTTTATAACACAACTGACGGTACAGCAACTGTCGCTGATGATGACTATACTCCTGAAGTAGGAGAAATACTCACGATATTAGCAGGAGATACAACAGGAACTATTACCGTTGCAGTAACTGCTGATAACACTTATGAGCCTGATGAAAATATTGAATTAACACTTAACGTGACTTCAGGTACTGTCACCGGAGCTACAATGATTTCAGCTGAAGGAGTAATATTAGCAGATGATAATGCTCCAACCTTGACAGTTGTGGATAACAACGGTAGCGATGCTGGTGTTGCAGATGTTTCTGAGGGAAATCCGCCCGAAGATAATGTCATAACCTACACGGTGACCCTTAGCAATCCGTCACATGAAGATATTGAGTTAACCTATCACACTACAGACGGTACAGCGACAGTTGCAGACAATGACTATGTGCCAATAGCTCCTACGACAGTAATTATCCCAGCAGGATCGACCACTATGACATTAAGCGTTGATATTAACGCAGATACAACTTTTGAAGCAAACGAAACAGTACACCTTAATATCAATGTAACAGGAGGCTCTGTGGCAGGTTCAACAAGTTTAATTCTCGATGGAGTTTTGATTAATGATGATACGATAAGCTATAATTTTGTGATACCTCCAGAAGATTGTGAAGAGAATCTATTAGGGTGTTATGCCAATAAGATTGAAGAGATCTTCTTGCCACAACCATTGAAATCAACATCACCCACATTCGCTTTCACTCCATTTGGATGGACTATTGAAATTCTAAAGCTTGTTCGAGAGTTTGGCCCAGAAATTGTGACAAGTCAGTTCTTTGGAACTGCTGATGAGGGGAACCTTGATGGATACTTCACTATATTCATCACTCAACAGCCTGAAAAACCTCTAGTGATTGAGCTTGAAGCTCAAGGAATCTCCGATGGTAGCGTATCTCAAAAAACTGTGGTATTTACTCCAGATAACTGGGCAACTCCACAAGTCATCGTGGTTAAAGATCCTAACTTTAATCCAGATGAAGCTTCAGAGATTATCACAACGAAGGTTGAATCTGGTGACATTTACAGGGATATCGACGCTCCAGATGTGAATATCCCAGATAATACAGATAAACCTCGTGACGGGGCTGAAAATGAGCCTGAGCAATCAAAGTAGGAATCACTTCAAATCATAGCTCTACTAGTGTTCTCTAGTAGAGCTAATTCAATTAAAAAACTGTGTTCATGTTTTATTATAGATTTCCTTTTTAATTATTAGAGTCTTTGTTTCTTTTATTTAAAGGTGTTTAGCGAAGGATGGAGAGGCTATCTAATTTGAGTGAAAGAACAGTAAAAGCTATTGGGGTGTGCTTGCTAGACTATCTAACATTGTGTTGCTACGTTTACGTATGTATTGTAAATAAGTTCTTAGTTAGAAAAAGTAAGATTGTTAGATGCTGTCTTCCAGTAGTTTGTGTCAGTTGTTTTTCAGAAAACACATTTAAATTGGCTCTTTTACGGAAGATTTTAATATAGGAAAGTTCAAAATTATCCAGTAAGATTTGATGTGAAGTAAATGAAATAGATTAAATTTTTATTTCTTGATTATCGATTATTTTGTAATAAATAAGCTTTTTTATTATGAGTTTGTATATATTTTTTTTATTCTAAGTCATTGGTGATTTCGATTGACGATCGTTTAGATTTAGTAAATAAAAATTCTTCGTTAGGTACTAGAAGTCTCTTATGTTTTTCTTAGCATGTCTTTACTATGTAATATCAACTATACTTTGTTAGTTTTGATATAATTAGTAACCTAAAAAAGTTATTTAACTGTAATGTAAATTAGTATTATAATTAATATATGAGAGTTAATAACTTTAACTATTAACGGTGTTTTAGTATGGGCATATTAAGATTAGAACCTTTAGAAGATAGAATTGTATTAGATGGTGCTATTGCAGTAGATATTGCAACGCCCCCCACGCAAACAGCAGATACGCACGTTCTCGTGATTTCCGATGCCGTAGCAGATGCTGATGCCGTAGCAGAGGCAGCAGGCGATGACGTCGTCGTCTTAAAATACGATTCTGATTCAAATGATCTTAACGCCCTTAGCCAACAAATCAGCGATGCCCTAGGCGGTGAAAAAGCTGATAGTATTGCCTTTTTTACAGCAGGTAACCCAGGTGAGATAAACCTATTTGACGATATGGCAGTCAATGAAGTCTCCATAAAAACGCAGCAAATGGTGGATTTCTGGAGCGACATTGGTAGCTATGTTTCCCAAAATGGTTCAGTCGATATCTTAGGATGTAACATTGCAGGATCAACAGAAGGCGTTCAGCTTCTTGAGTCTATAGAAGTTATCATGAACGATAAAGGTACAGACATAAACCTTAGCGCTTCTACAGATCTTACAGGTCACGAAGACTTAGGTGGTGACTGGGTGCTTGAATTTTCTACAAGTATCGACTTTACTGATCACGACGTTGAGGCTGTTTACTTTGATACAAATGAAATTAATACCTGGGAACATGTCTTAGCACCTGTAATTTCTATAGGAACTTCAGCTGGGGGAGATAATCCTATTGAAGGAGGATCTGCAGCTTTTCGCCTTGTAAACTTGGAAGACCAACCATCAGGTGGTGGCATTGTTGTTTTAGATATAACACATAACGGTTCATCTTCAGATGTTCATGTCCTACAAGAGCAGCTTACTTTCACTGCTGCTAACTACGCAACCGGACAGCAACTTCAATATGCAGCACTTCTCGATGGACTCGTCGAAGGGGATGAAACAGTAGACATAACAATAAGTGTCAACACCTCACTCACAACAGCGGCCAACTATTTAAGTGGAACTCCCGATGTCGTGCATACAATCAACTTAATCGATGCAGATAGCGTTCCTATCGTAGAAATAAGAGGAAATACTGGAGCCGTTACGGCTGACGGTCCTGGTTTTTCAGGAGATCCAAACTTACCCGATTATGTATCGGCCTACTTCTCAGTTACCCTCACCCGTCCTGTTGACTATACCGTAGAAGTTAACTACGCCACAATTCAATTCACAGCTGTTTCTGGAGGTCTAAACCCAGACTTTATCGCTGAGACAGGATCTGTGATATTTGCACCGGGAGAGGTTGTAAAACTCATCGATGTCGATATTGTGAGAGACTTAAACGATGAACCTAATGAGAGATTTTACGTAGACATCACTAGCGTTGTCGGCGGCAATTCAGTGGCGGTGATTAGTTCAACGCTAGATAGAGCCGAACAAATTATCGTAGATGATGACGATCCTCGTGGAGTGACATTTACTAGCCCTCCTAGTGGATTATTTCTTGGTGAAACTGCATCCGGGGCGTTTTTAGTAGCTTTAGATGAACAACCAATCGATGACGTTATTGTTACCTTGCAGCTTAATGGGTCAAATCCAGGTAGATTTGACGGGGGTGGTGTTACTGAGGTTTTAACTTTTACCAAGTATGATTGGCTACTTCCTCAGAAAGTTAGATTAGAAGGTGGTTCAACTGCGGGGGTTCAAACTGTTTCTATTCAATCAATTACTTCAGTCGGAGATAGTGACTATAATGGTTTAGTCGATAGTAGTACTTTTCAGTTTACAAATGTAGGAGCTATTGGGGCTAGTACTCCGTATGTTACTATTACTAATGGTAGCACTCCGGAAATTGGTGGCCAGGAAAATGTGGGTATTCAGATTTTAAATTTAGGGGGTACCCCTGGAACCTATACATTTGATGTTACAGTATATGATACGACTGGACCAATTGGTCAAGGAGATATCATAGTTCCAGCTCCGCAAACTTTCACCATTAATTATACCGGAGCTCTTGGAACAGATGGTGTGTCTTTCGATGTCACAATTATCAACGATAATCACTACGAAGTCACAGAAACCTTTTTCGTCGAGATAACAAATTTTACCGTGACATCGGGGCTGGTTCCAGTCTTTTTAAAAAACCAAGGGGTGTATGATATCACTGACGATCTAGAAGTTGCACCTGTTCCTTCGGCAAATGTGGGAACTGTAGAAGGTGGCGGTGAGTCAGGTCGTGATTTTAGGTTCTTGAACAATGCAGAACAGCTAGTAGTTGATTCTTACTTATACTATGGTTACCAGGTCTCACACCAAGATGGTACAGCCACTACAGCAGATAATGACTATGTTCCTATTAGTTATGGACACATCATTGAGCCGGGAACACGCGGATCAGCTGTCGTTGCTTTAGCTCCAGTACCCGATGATATTCTTGAGTTAGATGAAACAATTACTGTGTCTGTTTTTAACTCATTCGATTCTGGTACAAACACAATTACTCCATTTTTTAGCTCTTTTATTACTAACGATGATGCGACACCCGGATATTATGTCACGAATGCGACAGCTACAGAGTCTTCTGGTCAATTAGACTTTATTGTTGGTATCACAAATCGTGACAGTGCGGATATGCTTGCAAATTCACCAACAGAATCCGTCAGTTATTCAACAGCTGATGGGACAGCAGTGGCTCCTGGGGATTATACTTCCACTTCAGGGACTTTGACATTCACTACTCTTACAGGAATGCAGCAGATAGTTTCAGTTCCTGTCAACACCGATGCGAATGTTGAAGCTGACGAGACCATGTTTATCAATTTATCAAACCCGCTTCCTTCATCTCCTACACAATTTTTATTAACTGACGGTCAGGGAGTAGGTACAATTCTTGACGACCCAGCACCAGCAGTGACAATTTCAGTATCTAACGCTTCAGTAACCGAGGGGGGCATTCTAGCATTTGATGTAACACTAAGTGGTGCTAGCTCTCAGATAGTATCAGTGTTGTTTTCAACGCAAGATGGAACAGCGACCTTGGCGGACAATGATTACGTTCAAATAATTAGCCAGCTTATTACATTTAATCCTGGCGTTGTTGTGCAGACAGTAAATGTGAACACCAATTCAGATACTGATTTTGAACCAAACGAAACCATGTTTGTCAACCTGTCTTCTCCGACAAATGCAACGATTGCCGATGGTCAAGGGGAAGGAACGATACTTAATGATGATGTTGATGCGACAATTTCAGTTGGGGACGCCATTGTTACAGAAGGCGGTGTGCTTGGATTTGAAGTTACCTTAAGTAATTCAAGCTCTCAAACAATAACCGTATTAGCTTCGACTTCAGATGGCCTTGCTACCGTAGCAGATAACGATTACACTCCGATCACAAACCAGCTTATTACATTTGCACCAGGGGTAACCTCTCAATTTGTTAATGTTAGTACAGTAGCAGACAATAAGTTTGAAGTGAATGAGCGCATGTTCCTTAATTTAAGTTCAGCGACGAATGCAACAATTCTCGATAGTCTAGGTCAAGG
Organism: Chlamydiota bacterium; assembly: GCA_036164375.1. GTDB lineage: Bacteria > Chlamydiota > Chlamydiia > Chlamydiales > Criblamydiaceae > JAYZJO01. The sequence goes on from JAYZJO010000007.1 coordinate 10,850, forward strand.
TGATATCTTAAACGATGATGCTCAGCCAACGATCTCTATTTCAGATGATTCAGTCGCCGAAGGTGGCACACTCAACTTTATTGTGTCCTTGAGCAATCCAAGTTATGAAGTCATTACTGTAGATTTTTCTACCGCTGATGGAACAGCGACAGTTGCAGATAATGACTATACACCTGTATCTCAGACACTGACTTTCCTATCAGGTCAACTATCACAGACGGTTTCTGTATCAACAATGGTGGATATAACATTTGAGTCTGACGAAACTCTATTTGCTAACTTATCAAACCCATTTAATTCAACGATTGCCGACAACCAAGGTGTGGGTACCATTACTAATGACGATGTTCGCCCAACGATCTCTATTACTGATGCATCAGTTACAGAAGGGGGAGTGCTTAGCTTTACTGTGTCTCTCAGTCATGTTAGCTTCGAGACAATTGAAGTTGACTATGCAACAGCAGATGGAACGGCTACTTTGGGAGATAATGACTACACAGCAAATTCTCAGACACTGACATTCCTATCAGGAACCCTATCACAGACAGTTTCAGTGCTTACAACAGCAGATACGAAGTTTGAACTGAATGAAAATTTATTTGTTAACCTAACAAACCCATCAAATGCCACAATCTCTGATGCTCAGGGTGTAGGTACCATCCTTAATGATGACGCTGCACCTACAGTGACCATCGACGATAATAATGGTGGTAATGCAGGAGTTGCCGAGGTCTTAGAAGGTAACCCTCCAGATACAAATCAGCTCACCTTTAGCATAACGCTAAGTAACACTTCTTATGAAGATATTGCGTTTACCTACAGCACAGCAGATAATACAGCGACGCTTCTCGATAACGATTATACTCAAGTATCAGGACAAATCTTTACCATCCTAGCAGGCTCTACATCAGCAAGCTTTACTGTCGATGTAACAGCCGATACAAAATTCGAAATTAATGAGATTGTCGACGTTGTTCTCGATGTAACCTCTGGAGCTGTAACAGGATCAACAAACTTTGGATTGCAAGGTGTGATCTTAAATGATGATGCTGCACCTACAGTGACCATCGACGATAACAACGGCGGTAATGCAGGAGTAGCAGAAGTCTTAGAGGGTAACCCTCCAGACACAAATCAGCTAACCTTTAGCATTACATTAAGTAACGCTTCTTATGAAGATATTGAGTTCACCTACAGCACAGCTGATAATACAGCGACGCTTCTCGATAACGACTATACTCAAGTTTCAGGACAAACATTTACTATCCTAGCAGGGGCAACATCAGCAAGCTTTACTGTCGATGTAACAGCTGACACAGTATACGAGCTCGATGAAGCTGTCGATGTCACTCTCGATGTAACATCTGGAGCAGTGACAGGATCAACAAACTTTGGGTTGCAGGGTGTGATCTTAAATGATGACGCTGCACCTACAGTGACCATTGACGATAATAACGGCGGTAATGCAGGAGTTGCCGAAGTTCTAGAAGGTGATCCTGCAGATACAAACCAGCTAACCTTTAGCGTATCTCTAAGTAACGCTTCTTTCGAAGACCTAGAGTTTACCTACAGCACAGCAGATAATACGGCGACGCTTCTCGATAACGACTACACTCAAGTGTCTGGACAAACATTTACTATCCTAGCAGGAGCAACTTCAGCGACCTTCACTGTCGATGTGACTTCAGATCTTAAATTTGAGACTGATGAGATCGTCAATGTGAATCTTGATGTTACTTCTGGAACAGTATCAGGATCAACAAACTTTGGATTGCAAGGTGTCATCCTCAACGATGACTTAGCACCTACCATCAGCATCACTACAGTGAGCACTTCAGGTATCGAAGGAATTACCGGAGTTCCACTCGGTGGAGATATTATAACAGCTGCAGGTAACTACGTTTTCCAAGCGATCCTCAGTAACCCAACATATGAAGATCTAGTCATCCCAGTGTTTACCGTAGATGGCATCATTCCTAACTTCGCAGCAACAGCTGGAGATAACGACTTTGTTCCATTGAACTTATCGTTAACAATCCTATCTGGGGATGTCATGAGCTCAACTGTTACAGTAGACTTTATTGCTGACAACAAGTTTGAGTATGACGAGACATTCTCAGTAGAAATTGGTACAGTTACAGGATCTGACGGAGGACAAACAACTTCCGGTGGTGTGAACTCTGTAGACGTTACGATTATAAACGATGACGGTGCACCTATTCTTACGATCGACGACCAAACAGTTGCCGAAAATGTAGGTTCAGGTGTGATGACATTCACCGTAACAAGAACAGGTTTTACAGCCTTTGATGTCGACTTCACAATTAATACAGCAGACAATACAGCAGTGCAACCTACAGATTATACTCAAATTGTAGGTGGCATGGGTACAGTACTTGCTGGTGGTGCGTCAAACACAACAACATTTGATGTCGCTATCATCGATGATGGTACATTTGAGTTAACAGAAACATTCTTTGCAAATATCACAGCTGATAATGCCACGAATGTAAGCGCGACTGGCAACGACCTTCAAGGGGAAGGAACAATCACTGATGATGAACCAGAACCAGTTGTTAGCATTACTCCCGATACAGCAACTTCAATAAACGAAGGAATCGAAGGAGTGCCTCCAGTGATCGGTGTCTCTAACCCAACACCTAATGGTACTGTAGATATCACAATATCGCTAACAAATCCAAGTTTCGAAGATATATTGGTTACCATCAATACTAACGATGGAACTAACCCTATAGACTTCAATACAGAAACAGCTCCAGCAGAAACACCTGATGGACAAGGGGATTTAGACTATAATCCAATTAGTCAAACATTCACGATCCTTGCAGGTTCTACTTCTGAAACATTTACGGTAAGTATCGTTCCGGATGACAAGTTCGAGTTCGATGAAACCTTTACTGTAGATATCACAACAGTGTCTGGATCTGTCGGTGGCTCTATGTACGTGAATGTTGATACTAACAACGAAATAGTGCCAATCACAATTATTAACGATGACGACAAACCAGTGATCCGCGTAACAGTTGCTCCAACAGTTGAAGGAACAGCTCCGGTTGGACCATATGGCGTTGGAGGTCCTCCAACAACACCAATAGTCATTGGAATCACTAGATCAGGTGCGACAGCATTTGATAGCTTTATCCAGCCTACAACTCCTGGAGGATTGACTGATACAGCGTTCTCAACAGCTGATCTTATCAATAACGACAACGACTACTTCTTCCTGACAGATTTAGGAACGCTAATACCAGCAAGTAGCGCAACCACAGAGAATGTGACAACCTTCACTATAATAGAGGTTATCCAGGATAATAAATTCGAATTTGATGAAATGTTCACCATCACAAACGTCCTTGGTGCAGAAACATTAATTGACGAAGCTAACTCTGATATCACATTCATAGCAACAATTATCAATGACGATACAGCACCTACAATTACAATTAATGATTCTAGCGTAGTAGATGGCGATACAGGTACACAGTCTGTTGTGTTCGATATCATCGAATCTAACCCTTCATACGAGCCAGTTGTTGTCACTGTCGATACTAGTGATGGTAACTCTACGAATCCCGATGAAAATGCGGAAGTTTCTGATAACGACTACATTCCGCTTATGACTACAGTAACCTTTACTGAAGGGGTGATTACCGATCCCGATAATCCGGTACTCTACGATATAACAAAACGAGAAACTGTAGAAGCGATTGGCGATGATAAATACGAGCTTGATGAAATATTCTTAGTAGATCTAGGAGTTTCAGGAGGTAGCGTGAATACTCAAGGTAGCGACCTTCAAGGTGTTGGTACCATTATTAACAATGACTTAGCGCCAAGCATCAGCATCACTCCTGTGATCGATGAAATACCAGAAGGAAATACAGGAACCACTGAAGCTACGTTCCTAATAGAGCTAACGAACCCTACTTACCAAGACCTCTATATTGACTTCTCATCAATAAATGGCGGTGTTATAGGTGTCGTTCCAGCGACGGCTAACTCAGACTACATGCCAACAAGTGGGGGTGTTACTATCTTTGAAAATGGCCTTTCACAAACAGTGACAGCGCTAATCAACGGAGACTTTAATTACGAACCAAACGAAGCGTTCAGCATCGATCTGACCGGTGTATATGTAAATGACAGTGGTCAAATACCAGCTGATTTAACAGGGCCTATCGATAATCAAGGTGTCGTTATCCTGAATGATGACTTCCCTGATTTCGTGATACCAACATTGATACCAAGACCGATAATGGATGAATATCCAACAGTGTTCGAGTATACACCCGGACCTTCTCCACAAATCCTTTTTCAACCATTTGGATGGACGATCGATACTCTAGAACAAGTAAGAGAAAGTGAGCCTGAAATAGTTGTAAGTCCTTTCTTCCCTGATTCGCAGGATGAAGAGTTAGAAGGGTTCTTCACAATCTACATTACAGAACAACCAGAAAAACCACTAGTTATCGAAATTAGTGCCGAGGATCTTCCTGAAGGAGCTATTAGTCCAAAAACAGTAACGTTCACACCAGATGACTGGGGTAAACCTAAAGTGATCTCTGTGGAAGATCCAAACTGGGATCCAGATAAAGAAATAGAAATTGTTACGACGGTTGTTGAATCCGATGAGGTTTATCGAGAAGTAGATGCTCCGGATGTTAACATTCAGCCAATAGAAGTAAATTCCGAAGAAATTATTCAAAAATAATTTCTCTAAAACGGTAACGTATTTGAAACATAAATTAATTTGTTAATCGATACGTTACCGTCTCTTTTATCAAAAAACTAAAAAAAATCCCCGTAAAATTCATGGGTCTAGATTGAAAATATGACTACGCCATGAGTCCTCCATAGGTTTAGGTGTCATGGCATAGTCATTTTTTCTATGGCGACATAATATCCAATTCTTTAAGGTGAATTTTTTTTAATTGTAAAATGAGGATGTCACGGGGATGGTTGGTGTAAACCCATATAAAAACTTAATTAGAGAAAGGTCTAATTCTTTAGAAGAAATATCAGCAGGACCTTCTTGGAAGCGTAGAAAAGGGGTTATATATGACATAGAAGCAAAAGTAAAAGTTGAAGCTGACTATGCAAGAATTGGACATAATAAAGTTTGGCTTTCAGAGAAAACTTTTCACAAACTGTTTCCGAACGATGACATAAACGAGGCTACTTATGTGAAAGTTGCTCACTATATTTATGAGGTAGCTTTTGATAATAATCTCGAACTCAATGAAATATCTGTCGATGAGGTTCAAGTTGATGATATAGAGGGATATATTGACTACAGCTTGGATGTAAACTCAATTAATGTGAGAACTTTTCATGAGAACGAGTATACGTATAGAACACTAGATAAGATAGTGATCAACTTAGATGACTTTGGTCCTATTCAAAAAGGCTATGATGATAGAAATATCCCAAAGATCAATGTTGATGAGTTGAGGGAATTGATTAGAGAGAATTTCAACAGTCAATTCTTTGAGCAGGGGCAGTCGTTACTGCTCAATCACTCTATTGGACTACTAAAAGCGACTGTGGACCGTCAGAGTTATGTAGATGATCCATTTGAACATCTTGTGATTGATGAAAATAATATCAAACATGGACGCCTTGTGTATGATACTAAAATAGAGTTTAGGTGTGAGTCTTGTAACTTTGAAATCGTAATGCCACAAAATCCGAGAGATGTGAGGGCGTTTTTCTTTACGATTTCTTCTATTAGCGATGTGTCTCGAAAAGAGTTTGGTTCTTACAAGAGTACATTTAACAAAGCAAACGCCTGGAAAAAAGGTGTTGCTCCGCTACCCCTTTGTATACCTCTTAACTTGGCATGTAATGCAATTAGAGAAGAAATAAAAGGTGTCGATTTATCACTCGAAGATACAGTGAGCGTTTACCCTTCAAAAGACTGGAGGCTTAAATATTCATTTTCCAAGGTTGTTTTTCATGATTTAAATGCTGAACTCCTCGAATTTGATCGATTTAAGGAGGATTATACAAAGATATTTCGTGTTGATTCTTCTCATAAGGTGAGATTAAGTAAATCTAATCAATGTATCTACACAACAGAAGCTTCAGATGCTCTTCTCGCAAACCGTGTCATATTTACGGTCTTGAAGTGTTACTGGAATAAAAATGTTCAGGAAAACCAGCGTCGATGGATTTCCTATCAAGAGCTCCTGAATGATATTCATTTAAATTATTCAGCCCTTCCCAAGAAAGGAAGATGCGTGGTTAATACAACTCAAGGAAGCTTTTTGCTAGAGCTTACATCTGCAAACGGAGACGCTCAAGAAAGTAGTGTAGCAAAAAATAAAAGTATCTCTGACTTATGGAATATTGAGGAAAAAACAGATATCCGCATCAGCGTATCTAAAGCTCTAGATTTAGAGCTGGTAGATAACAAGACAGAGAAATTTTTAGATAGTATAAAAATTAACGTGCAGCGCGTAGACAAGAAAAGTGTGATTTCATTACTTATGGGTGGGAAACAAAAGAAAGACAAAATCCTACTCGAAGAAGATCGTTTAAGGGAGTTACTAATTGACAATCTTCCTCCGTTTCTTTTTTCAAAACAGGAAATTAGATTGGTAACAGTCGATGGAGAAGATCTTATTTGTACTGTTGCCGATTATAACTACGAAGGAAAAGAAGAGGATGTACCAAAATATGGTGTTATTCTTAAGCCTCATGCAGATACAACTATAGAGTTTACCGCAAAAAAAGAGGGGAGTGTGATTATCTCGACCAAACCTGAAACGTTAGATCTCTGTAATATCGATCAAAAATTAAAGGAATCTGGTGTTGGTGGGTTAAGAACAGAGTGTAAGTTGTTTATTAGAGATATCATTCTCTCTAGAGGGGAGTATAAGGAACGTTATAAAAAATTTGGGGTTCAACCAGAAAGAGGTGCCATATTCTATGGACCACCAGGAACCGGGAAAACTAAGCTAGCACGAAATTTAGCAAAACTTCTTGGTGTAACTCAGGACCGACAATTATTGTTAACAGGTTCTAAAGTTAAAAGTAAATGGGTGGGTGAATCAGAAGAAAATGTTCGCGCTCTTTTTCAATCTGCTAGACAAGCTCAGCAGAAACATGGGGAAAAAAGCCCTTTATATATTTTGATTATCGATGAAATTGATGCAATACTGGGAAGCCGTCATATATCATCACGTAGCTATGAAAGAAGTCTTGTGGGGTCTTTTCTTTCAGAGCTCGATGGTATTAGTGGGGAAGATGGAGAGTCTTTAAATAACATAGTCGTAATTGGACTTACTAATGATATTGAAGTTGTTGATGAAGCAGCAAAGAGGCCTGGTCGTTTGGGAACGCATATTGAAATAGGATTTCCAGACTTGGCTGGACGAAAGGAAATTATTGAAATTCATGTACAAAAATTTCTTAACAACTCACATATTGACGACGCTAAAAGTGTTGTAGAGTGGCTAGCAAGCAAGACTGAGGGGAAAACAGGGGCTTTTATTGAAGGGGTTATCACAAAAGCCTTTCACTTCTCTACAGGTAGACTTGCAGAGGCAGGAATTTCAGGGGAAGAAGCTCTCAAACATGAAGCAGGGAAGATTACTCGTAAAGATTTTGAAGCAGGAATCAAGGCTATGGATAGCGGAAGAGACAATATTTTAGATGGGATGTACTTGTAAAAAAATACCGAAATAGAAATATTTCGGTATTGTAATAAACAGTCTAAGGGATCTTAGACATTTTTCTCGTAGTAGTCGGTCGCTACACGGTTGTGCTCTTCAACTCTGTCCTTTGAGTAATCGGAAGGTTTGAAAAGAATTCCAAATGTTGTGATAGCTGTTCCTAATGTAACATAAATAGGGCAAAGGATTATGTTTAAGACAGCAAAAGGAATTCCAACAAAAACTTGTTGAAGGCCTGTAACAAAGTTGCATTTTTTGGTAAAGGGAGCCGCAAACAGGTTTGACAGGCCTTTGATGATTGTTTCTCCAAGTGTGCTAACGGCAGAAGCGATGGTAAGAACACTACTTGACACGCCAACCCCGAATCCAAGAAAGCGGGTAAGAACTTTATAGCCTTTTGATCTATTGGAAAGTGTATTAACTTTTGCGTACAACTTTGCTTGTGTGTTATTCATAATAGCAGCACCTTGATAATTTACTTCAAAATCAAACATTATTGTATTACTCCTGTGAATATATTTTTTTTAAAATGATATTTGACTGTAACATTTATTGTAATTACTTGCAAATGTAAATGGAGATTTTATTAAATTGTTTTTTTAGGGTCTAATCTGCTGCTGGATTAGTTGTTTGTATTAATTAATTAGGGATTTTGTTTTTTAATAATGAGGTGTTTATTATTGATTTAAAAAGCAGCCTTACTAACGTCAAAAAAGCCTTTCATTTCTTTACAGGTAGACTTGCAGAGGCAGGAAGCTCTCAAACATGAGCCAAGGAAAAGGTTACTCGTAAAGATTTTGAAGCAGGAATCAAGGCTATGGATAGCAGAAGAGACAATATTTTAGATGGGATGTATTTGTAAAAAAAATACCGAAATAGAGATATTTCGGTATTGTAATAAACAGTCTAAGGGATCTTAGACATTTTTCTGGTAGTAGTCGGTCGTTACACGGTTGTGCGCTTCCATTCTGTCGTTTGTGTAATCGGAAGGGTTGAAAAGCATTCCAAATGTTGTGATAGTTGTCCCTAATGTAACATAGATAGGGCAAAGAATTATATCTAAGACAGAAAAAGGAATTCCAATAAAAATTTGTTGAAGGCCTGTAACAAAGTTGCATTTTTTGGTGAAGGGAGCCGCAAACAGGTTTGACAGGCCTTTGATGATTGTTTCTCCAAGTGTGCTAACGGTAGAAGCGATAGTAAGGACACTACTTGACACACCAACCCCGAATCCAAGAAAGTGGGTAAGAACTTTATAGCCTTTTGATCTATTAGAAAGAGCATTAACTTTTTCATACAACTTTGTTTGTGTATTATTCATAATTAATGCACTTTGTTGATTTATTTTAAAATCAAACATAATTGTATTACTCCTATGATTAGAGTTTTTTAAAAAAATGATAGTTCATATTACCATTTTTGTAATTATATGTAAATGTGAATAATAATTTTATTTGTTTGGTTGTGATGTAAAATGGCTGGTTTTATGGAGTGATTGGGTGTGTTTATTTACTATTTTTTTAACAAAGAGAGTTTTTGTTTTTTAATTTTATGGATGAGTTATGTTCATGTGCCCGTGACTAACTTGAGGCCAGGAATCGACTTTGCTGTAAGGGGGCCTAGTAACTCTTCTAAAATAGGCTTATCACGCGCTTTCATATTAGGTCTGCCTCTGCAAATATTCAATATAGGGACTCCGAACTTAACGCAAAAGTCTTTGAACTCGCTGATAAAATACTTCTCCATCTGATCATCGCTAAGATTGGCTAGGTCTATTAAATGGTTGTACTCCCTTTCAATTTGTACTTTTGCTAAAAAGAGACTGACCATAATTAAAGCTCTGTCACAACCCGCTTTGCACTGCACAGCTAGGGATGTATTTATTAGCTCAGAAAGATAGTAATGGTAAACTAGCTCAGTTCCCGGATCGTTTGGTTTGTCAAACTCTCTACCAGTAAAATCTGAATTAGTTAAGCTTATTTTGATCGCTTTCAAAGCAAAATATATTTTTTTAACCAAAGGGTCATGAGAAGTTTCTAACATTGATATGAGGTCTATTTTTGCTAGAAAATCGATTACTTGTTGTTTAGTTGGAGTAGTGTCTGTTGGGACCATACTATTGAAGTGAGTGAATAACTCTGTAAACAGGGGATGTTTTATGACCTGTTTTGTGTTGCGGAGAAGGTTAAACTCCTGCAATGTCCCTTCTAGAGACCAATCTCTTGACTCAATAATAACTTCTCTGCAGTGAGCACTCTTTGAAAGGACGAAATTTTTGATAATAGGTTTTTTTGCTAAGAATACGTGAGAGATTTCTGTGTCACCTTTTGAGACATGTACTTGTATGGGAACAGCTGTTTTATCCTTCCAGATGTTATTGATACACTGAACCATCCTTCTTAAAGACGTTTTCTCGTCGCGAGGGATCTTTTTCCTTTGTTTAAATTTTTTTATGACATTTCTAACCGGATGGGGGTCTTGCGCAGTGTATAAAGAGAGCTGGAAAGTGTTTAATCCATTTTCGTTTAATGTTATCCCTGGTTTGTTGTCCGCTCCTAGAGCGGAAAGATAGCTGTATTGTACAAGTTTCCATAGCCTGGACTCGTTGTCGGAGCGTCCACTACGTACGATAAGATGGTTTAATATGCCTCCAGGCAGTTTTTGCGTAATTCGACTTAGATTTAGATTATAATTCCTTGTTGAAGAGTAGTGGTGTTTCAGGATGTCGCTGCTTAGAGTTAGCTTTTTAACAATAGAGCCGTTGTTACTAACATGTCCAAAATTTTCATAGTACGTAATCTTTTTTTCTTCAAAATTAAATTTTTTTATCTTTACCGTATCACGCAAATATAAACCAGCCATTTCATGGCAAATAACATTAACCAATCTTCTTAAACCAGGATCGATGTTTTTCTCAGATAATTCATCGATCGTTTCTTTGTTGTTATATTTTTTGAGCTTCGAAAATGTGCTCATAGTATGCTCGTCAAAATGGAGGACATTTTTTTTGCCTTCAAGAAAAAAGCGGTGTGTGTTTTCCGATTCACAGACTAATTTTATCACTAATAAAATTTGTGTGTCAGTTTCTTCAACTAGATTTTTGCTGAATTTTTTTCGCAGTAGATTACAAATAATACCAATAGAGGGGTATTCATCAGAAGTAAGGGATGATAGTGCATTATGAGCGACATCTGTTGTTGTCAACTTTCTTCTGTTAGAATTAAATGAGTCATAGTTGATTTGACTCGAATTGAATGTAGTGAGTCTTTCAGGCGAAGATCTTTCCGTTATAGTCATGAATTTTTGCCTCTAAATATCCAGCTTATTGGTATTTAAAAACAAAAAAAATAATTTAACAAGAGTGAAGTTTATCGGGAAAATAAAAACCCCGAGAAGACTCTCGGGGTTATTGTGCTAAAGTTATTTAGCGGTTTGCTCTTTAAGTGCAGGCTGATCTTCTTTTGAAGAAGCAGCTTCGCCACCTTCAAGCTCGTTTAAGCTCTTATTGAGCTTGCCGACAGCTATAAACCATCCTGCGATAACCACAACGGATATAGCAGCTAGGAATGGTGCTAACTCGGTTAATGCTAGAGTAGGCATTAAAGTGCTTAAGGTGAAAATCGTTAAAGATCCACCAGACTTACCTAGTCTTCCACCAGTAACATCCACAGCGGCTTTACCTTTCGAACGTAATTCTGCATCAAGAGGGATGTATGACATCTCTTTTGTAGAGTCGAAAAGTGAGTATTTAGACGCTTTAGTGAAAGCTCCTGACCAAGTACCAATCTGTACAGCAATAAATACAGTTGTTAACGGGTATCCGAATAGGACAAGCATCGGCTCTCCTGCAGGGATGAAGTTACCATAAATGACCGCAGCAAAGAACAGTATGCTTGAAATTCCAAGAACTGTAGGAGCTACACATGCAGACTTTAACCAGCCGAAGCGGCGTAGGAATGCTCCACCTGCGAACATTAATATAATAGATAAGTAACCTGTGATTTCTGAGAATGTACCAAACAGTGCAGCAGCTGCATTGTTCTGACCGTTAGACATAAGTTTTACTTGGCCTTTCCAAAGAACATCGATGAAGTTCATTGTAATACCATAAGCAAGTACCATTGTAGCGATAGCCATTAGGTGCTTTGATGTGAAAATATACTTGAAGCTTTCTGTGATTCCAAGTTTTGGTTTCTTTTTCTTAGTCTTTTTCTCGTCACCTTCAGCTGATTCAGCACTAGCAGTAACACTGTTGATGTAATAGTAAAACCCTATAACAGCAACACCACTTACTAGGATGAGGCCCATTAGGTAGTATAGAGAAACTTGCCATGGGTCAGTTCCAGTAGGGAGTGAAGTGGTCATTTGTGAGAAAAATTTAGTTGTTCTACCGGCAAGAATAAGGCCGACATTACCAACAACACCAAATAGCGGGTAAAATCTTTTCGCTTCACTAGATTTTGTTACTTCATTAGCTAGTTGCCAGAAAAATAGTGATAGAATAGTACTTCCCCACATCTCAGCGAGAACGTAAAATAGGCAGTATGTCCAGTTTCCCCACATAGCAATAAACATTTTAAAGTTTGGGAATTGCTCCTGCAAACGGTGTACGGTTTGAGCTGATGGGTGTAAATAGTCGATATTTGGATAAATAAAGTAAGCAAATGATCCAAAAAAAGCTAAAAAGAAGCCGATGCATAAGTAGAAGATACGCTCTCTACTCATAATATTTGCCATTTTAGAGAATAAAACGACAAAAAGGATAGCAGCAGGCATGGTTCCCCAAAGCTTGATGAAAGAGATGATTTCTCCTTCAGCACCGCGACCGTTGATGACGAGAGCGTCCTTTACATTACGTAAAATAGAGTAATTGTAGAGGATGAAGAACATCATCAAAGCCATGGGAACGAAGCGTTTGATTTCTGACCCGTAAATGGGGAAGAAAATGCCACGCAACTTAGCAAGGAATCCTTCCTTAGCTGGCTTGTTTTCTGATTTAACAGTATCGTTCATAATATTTCCTTTAATATGAAATGAATGGTTAAAAGATTATTCGTGTTTAAGGTTAGGTTAATTTGTTTAAAGTCAAATTATAACAAAAATTAAAATTAAATACAATAATAGTATTTTTTTTAAATCGTCGGGCTTTTTCTGTTATTGATAAACATTGCCCGTGTATGTTACTGTCTTTTGTAATTTAATTATTTTACGGAAAAATATGTATTTTCAGTTAGAGCCAAGGTGCCAGCAACCTGGAACTCCGTGTGCCATGTGTGTAGATATCTACGGTGAGCTTGTATTTAAAAATGGAAAGCTTAAAACGAAAGAAAATTTGGTTAGACTTGCCACAAAGATGCAGCAAGTAGGTGGCTTTTTTTTGATACAACATAAGAAGCTTGTAGACACGCTGGCACAAAAGAAGTTTGTTGAAATTTCGGATGAGGTTTCCCTTAAGCAGGTGAGTTCCGCTCAGTACTCTCATTTTTATCAAGTGTCGACGCTTTCAAAAAATGATTTAAAACACCCGTTAAGGCGAGTGTTATATTATATGTTAGAAGCACTATACGATCATTACACAGATTCAAATAATGATAAGTATAATCACTACATTAGCGTATCTCACTTAAAAAATATGTTATTGGGGGTAAAAGGGTTTACACTTTTTCAAAAAGCATCAGAGTTAAAATTGAATCATGCCAATTTCGTTTTTTTTATGAGAGGCTCTTGTTGTTATGATTATGTGTTAAACAGTGAGCCTTGGATTCGCGAATTTGGTAGAGATTTTGCCTGTAATCCAATAAATTTTTTAATGGAAAAGGGGTGGAAGGTCGTTCCAAAAGAAGAGATTATTGAAAATGACGTAGTAATTTATACAAGGGACATAAATCCCCCAAATAAGCCGGTAGATGGTCAGTGTTCCCATATAGGGTTTGTGTCACAAAAAACTGAAGATGGTGACATCATTGTGAGATCAAAATTTGGTGATTGGGATGTATATGAACATGCTCTTGAGATATGCTCCTATGGGCCAGGTGTTTGTTTTATGAGAAAAATTGGCGAAAGTAAAGTAACACAAGATGAAACGTTTAAAGGCTGATTCTGCCATCCATAGTCAAAACAGCGGAGCCTGAAATTCGGCCTTTGCGTAAGTCATTTAGTGCCTCATTTGCTTTGCTTAAATCATAGGTCGCTACTTCCGTTTTTATCGGTACTTTGGAAATAATTATTAGAATGAAAGCTATATAAACAAATATATTGTAAATTATTTAGTGATATTATATAATACTTAATTAATTAGTAGTATTTTTATTAAGTTGGTAACCGTTATAGGAGAGGTATGTCATTTAAAATATTTAATGAGTCAGATTCTAGCATTTCTTATGTTATTTCGCCGGGTAAGCCCAACCCTAAAGAGTGTAGAACAGAGGGGTGTGATACAAGATCGCGAGTATACCAGAAAGGTACTTCGCGTTCTAACTGTGCGTTTTATGCAATGAACTATATAAGAGAAAGAATAGGAAAAACATGTTCACCTTCATTTGAGGAAAGTAGAAGAATAGAGGCTTTATTTTCTAAACGAGCAAAACGAATAGCTGACATCAATGACCTTATTCGAACCGTTATTATCGCAATGACCAATAGTGAAAAATATAATTTAAATTCGGAGGGTGAAAACTTATTAAATAATTTACTTGATGATTATTCATGGTTAATAAGAGGGGGTAAGGTTTCAACTAATTGTTTGACAGCGATACTGTTTCACCGCTCCTTTTGTATAGACGTAGAACTACTCGAGTCACTTGATGTAGATATTGACTTATTCGAAAAAGTTGTAGAGGAAATGACAAATGATACAATAAGACAAATTGGCCCAAAGTTAAATTTTGCTGAAACCTTTAAAATTAAGCATCTAGCATCTCATAGAATTATTGTGGATCTTATGACTAAATTGTTTAATCTTACACCTTTTAATTGGAGTCCTAATGATACAATTGATGATCTTATTCAAGAATTAAAAGAAAAAGGGCCGGCAGTTTTTTATGGGCAACTTGGAGCAGAATTTTATAAGGAAGCTCCTTTTAAATTAAAATCAAAAAAAACAATCGGTGAACATGCAGTATATGGCTGGCGACCTGGTCAACAAATTTCTAATCCATCAGCAGGTCATGTAGTATTAGCTATAGGAGCAGAAAAAATCAAAGATAAAGGGTATGTGTACTACATCGATCCTAATGAGGAAAGTGATCCAAAATACCCGCAAAAGAAAAAAGTATATATAAGTAGTTATAAAGGCTTTTGTGAAAAATCGGTAACTAGCATAGGCTCTGAAAAATCTCAATGTTTTGATAGAAAATTTGCTTACTTACACGGCCCCTCGCGTGAAACATATACATCTAATATCATAAAATAATAGGTGATAATTTCTTCAAAATTATGTCGTAGTCAACGATTTTAAATTACATTTAAAACCCTTGAGGCACTTGTATAAAATAGGAGCCTCAAGGGACATAAATCCCCCAAATAAGCTCGTAGATGGTCAGTGTTCCCATGTAGGGTTTGTGTCACAAAAAAACTGAAGATGGTGGCATCATTGTGAGATCAAAATTTGGTGATTGGGATGTATATGAACATGCTCTTGAGATATGCCCCTATGGGCCAGGCGTTTGTTTTATGAGAAAAATTGGCGAAAGTAAAGTAACACAAGATGAAACGTTTAAAGGTTGATTCTGCCATCCATAGTTAAAACAGCGGAGCCTGAAATTCGGCCTTTGCGTAAGTCATTTAGTGCCTCATTTGCTTTGCTTAAATCATAGGTCGCTACTTCCGTTTTTATCGGTACTTTGGGGGCTAGTGCTAAGAATTCCTCACCGTCCTTCCGTGTTAAGTTGGCGACCGAGCGCACTACGCGCTCTCCCCATAATATAGAATAGGGGAATGCTGGAATCTCACTCATGTGGATTCCGGCACATACAACGACTCCGCCCTTGGATAGCGATCGCAATGCTTGCGGAATAAGGGGGCCAGCAGGAGCAAAAATGATCGCTGCATCGAGGCCTATCGGTGCCGGTTCTTTTGAGGAGCCAGCCCAGACAGCGCCCATTTTTCTAGCTAACTCTTGCCCACTTGTGTCGCCATCTCTCGTGAATACGTATATTTCCTTGCCTTCATAACAAGCTAGCTGAATGAGTATATGAGCAGCAGCACCGAAGCCATAAAATCCAATCTTAGTAGCATTTTCGGTCATTCTATACGATCGATACCCGATCATCCCAGCACAGAGAAGAGGGGTTGCGTGTATATCAGAATAATTTTCTGGAATAGGAAAACAGTATTTTTCGTTGGCGACGCAGTATTCAGCATAACCGCCATCGATAGTGTAACCGGTGAAAGTGGGGTCGTCACAAAGGTTCTCTTTACTTTTAGAACAATAACTGCAATGTTGGCAAGTTGCTCCTAGCCAAGGAATTCCAACTTTTTGTCCGACTGACAGGGACTTGACGTTTACCCCAATTAGATCAATCGTCCCAATGATCTGATGTCCAGGGATTAAGGGGAGTTTAGGCTTCGTTAAGTCGCCATCAAAAATGTGTAAATCTGTACGGCAGACGCCGCATGCATGAACGCGAATCCTAACCTGGTTTTTATCGGGTTCGGGTTTAGGTACTTCTTTGAGTAATAGCGGCTCACCCATCTTCTCCATAACCATTGCACGCATGATGTCACCCTCAGTATGTTTAGAAATGCTCGTTATATCTCTTAGTTGTCGACTATGTAAAGAGGTTTTTAATTGCATATCGGCTTGACGTAATCGAGAAGTTTATGGTAAAAAACTGCGCTTGAAGTTCTAAGTAGGAATACTTTATGAGTGATGATGCGGAATTGAATCGTGCAATTGACCAAGTCATTAACTGGTATTGAAAGTATTGCGTAAATCTTGTTTTTAGTTGTGAAATTTATTGGTAGTTAACTTTAATAAAAGGGGGTTTTAATAGACTATCGGTAAGTTGGTTTTTACTTAATTATTGAAAAGGGGTAGAGTCATGAATAATACCACAGCTCTTAATTCGGCTATTAATGAGGTGCTTGAACATTACTATTATTGTGAAGCTGTGATGAGAGATGATATTGAGGCTAAAAAAAGAAATTATCAAATTACTAGAGTTGTAAAATATCAAGACCGAATAATACAAATATCGCTTAATCGTAATCCTGACATTATTAATTTAATAAATCAAAAATTGGCTAGATTTAATGATTTCAAAAACCTCATGTTTGATAAATATGCGATATATAGTTTTAAAAATCCAATCGATTCATCATTACCGCCAAGTAAGTTTAAGCCTACAAAAATCTCCGTTGCCTTTCCAAATAATTTACAAAGTTTTGATACAAAATCAGGTGAAGAGTTCTTGTACATTGTAAAAAAACTTCGTGAAGGTGGTTTAGGGGGTTTTTTTTATGGTAGACAGGTTGTGTGTTTGCATAAAGATAAGAAGTGTTTTTTTGAAAAATACATAGCAGGTGGGACTACTATATATCACTTCTGAATCACAAGCTAGATAGTGTAGCTTGTAAAAAATAATGAACTTTTAAAATGTAAATTGATAAAACTATTCAAAGTGTCAAGCTGCCATAACTAAATTTTTACAAGCCTAATTTTTGAAAGTTTGCTTTGTGTATTTTTCTCACCTCTGTTGCTGGATTAGAATGCAGAAGGGGTAAGTTTGTATTTTTATCTCAATTTTAATCTCGCCTCTGTATAATAACTATTTAGTATCACCTCTGAACGGAATAGATATCTATGCAGCGCTGCAAAATAAATAAATCGACTATTGAGGGAATGATAGAGATTCCTGCGTCCAAGTCGCAAACCATAAGAGCTATTATGTTTGCATCTTTGGCGGAAGGGGAGTCTACAATCCGAAATTTCCTCAATTCACCAGATACCTTTGCAATAATCCATGCATGTGAGTCTTTTGGTGCGACGATTACTCAAAGAGATAGTCAACTGGATATTCTAGGAGTGGGGGGGAATATTGCCTTTTCTCGTCATGTGATCGATGCCGGGAATTCAGGGTTAGTACTTCGTTTTATGACAGGACTAGCCGCTCATGACCATCATCCAGTGACTATTACAGGAGATAAATCGATTCGCACTCAACGCCAAATGCAACCATTGATCGATGCATTGGGGCATCTTAAAGTGAAAGTCATTTCAACGCATAGCAATGGACTTGCCCCATTAGTCATTCAAGGGCCTCTTTCCTCAGGAAAGACATCCGTTGTTGGAGCTGACTCACAGTTTGTATCAAGTCTACTGATTGCTTGCGCCTTTGCAAATGGAGCATCAGAAATACAGGTTGCAAGTCCCGGTGAAAAGCCGTGGGTGGATTTAACGCTGCACTGGTTTGACAAACTTGGGATCAAATTTCAAAGAGAAGGGTATAGTCAGTATTTTTTAGAAGGAAACTCTATTTTTAGCGGGTTTATTTACACGGTACCAGGGGATTTAAGTTCATTAGCATTTCCAGTTGCTGCCGCTTTGATTGGTAATTCGTCTTTAAAAATGGCAAATGTGGATTTGTCAGATCAACAAGGGGATAAACGACTAATTGATATTCTTATTGAAATGGGAGCTAAAATTGAATTCGATAGCGCAGAAAAAACATTAACCGTAAATGAAGGTTCCATTTTAAAAGGAATAACGGTGGATATTAACGACTGTATCGATAGCATCACTATTCTTGCAGTTCTTGGGTGTTATGCTGAAGGAACTACGAAGATAGTTAATGCGAGTGTAGCCAAAATTAAAGAATGCAATCGGATAGAGTGTGTAGCGAAGGAGTTAAGTAAAATGGGTGCTAACATACAAGTGACTGACGATGGCATCATTGTTCAAAAATCCAAACTCCATGGTGCTGAGGTCGAAAGTCACAAAGATCATCGAATGGCTATGTCATTAGCGGTAGCAGCAATGCAAGCAGAGGGGGAAACTACTATCCAGGATATAGCTTGTGTACAAAAAACATATCCCTCTTTTTTTGTAGATTTTCAGAAGCTAGGTGCAAACTTTTCGGTTTATTCATGACAAATATTATTCTATGTGGATTCCATGCCTCAGGAAAAACGACCGTAGGCCAAGCGCTCGCAAAACAACTAAATAAAACTTTTGTCGATACAGATGCGCTTATAGAAGAAAAATATCGAAACTTATATCAAGATAATAAATCTTGTAGGGAAATATACCAACAGCATGGAGAAGAGGTATTTCGAGAAATCGAAAAATCTGTCATCGAGTCTTTACCTATTAAAACAGATTCGGTGATTGCTTTAGGAGGGGGAACTCTGACTTCGCAATCAAATCAAGAGCGCATCAAAAAAATGGGCACTCTTATCTACCTTAATACTAAAAAAGCGATTCTTCTAGAAAGGATATCAAAAAATGGCGTTCCCTCTTTTTTGCAAAATGCTTCTTTTGATTCGTTTTTTGAAGAAAGAACGAGATCTTTCAAAAAGCTTGCTGACTTTTCGATCTCTGTAGAAAACAGATCACCAGATGATATTGCAGAAGAAATAAACTTATACCTAACCGGAGTAAAGAATGGCTAGTAATCGATTTGGAAATATTTTTTCTATCACAACTTGGGGGGAATCTCACGGAAAAGCTGTTGGGGTTGTGATCGATGGATGCCCTGCCGGGTTATGCCTTTCAGAAGAAGATATTAATAGAGAAATGCAAAGACGTGCTCCAGGGCAGTCTCCCTACACGACTCCGAGAAAAGAAAGCGATACAGTTGAAATATTATCGGGGCTTTGCGAAGGTGTGACTACAGGCGCTCCCATCATGATCTCCATAAAAAATGGTGATGCAGACCCGTCAAAATATGACTGCACAAAAGATCTCTATCGTCCAGGGCATGCAAATTATACTTATCTTGAAAAATATGGGACCTTTGATCATAGAGGAGGCGGAAGGGCTTCAGCACGTGAAACTGCAGCTAGGGTCGCAGCTGGTGCCGTTGCGAAAAAGTTGCTCGCAGTGTACGGAATTACGTTTTTTGCTTATATCCTTCAAGTGGGAAACATTAAAGCTGTAGTGCCATCTTCAAATATTTCGGGGTTGAAAGAGGTCGATCCTCTCTTTTGTCCTGATTGCGATGCTTCCAAGGAAATGCAGAATTTAATACTAGAAACAAAGGCCAATGGGGATTCACTAGGGGGAGTCGTGGAATTTCAGTCCATTGGAGTACCTGTTGGCCTTGGTGACCCAGTCTATGAAAAATTAGAGGCTAACCTCGCAAAAGCTATGATGTCGATCCCTGCAAGTAAAGGTTTTGAAATGGGATCAGGTTTTGAAGCTGTCACAATGCTCGGGAGCGAGCATAACGATGAATTTGTTCGTGATAATGATGGAATAACGACTAAAACAAATTACGCAGGGGGTGTTTTGGGTGGGATTTCTACGGGATTGCCCCTTATAGGGCGCGTGGCTTTTAAACCGACTTCATCGATTATGAAACCCCAAAACACTGTCGATATTAAGGGAGATCAAGCAAAATTCTTACTTCCTAAGGGCTCAAGGCACGATCCCTGCGTCGCTATCCGTGCCGTTCCGGTTGTCGAGGCAATGGGCGCTCTTGTTTTGGTTGACAGTTTACTTGCATCTAATTTAGCAAAAGTAGAAAGTCATAGAAATGAAAGCACTGCTAAGTTAAGGTGAATTGAGGTTTGGAGGGATATGGAAAATTTCGAATTTATTGACTATCATCATGATACAGATTGTTTTTTAGAGGCTCTTCTCAAAGGGCTTGCCCAAGAAAAAAAATCAATATCCCCCAAGTTTCTTTACGATGAGACCGGTTCTAAAATCTTCGAAAAAATTTGCAAGTTAGAGGCTTATTATCCTACTAGAACAGAAAAAGGGATTTTAGAGCATAATAAAACTGAAATAGCACGTATCCTAGGTGAAAATGCCATTCTCATCGAGCCAGGCTGCGGTAGTTGTGAAAAAGTTCAGCTTCTTCTAGATGAGTTGCGACCAAAAGCGTTTGTTCCTATTGATATTTCTGGAGAATATCTCGGGAAAATAGCCAAAGAGTTGCACAATAAGTATCCTTGGCTAGAACTCTACGCAATAGCTGCTGACTATACAAAACCTTTTGAACTTCCCGATCATTTGCCAAAAGGTAAGCGTGTTGTATTTTACCCAGGATCTACAATAGGAAACATGCGTCAACCTAATGCGGAAATTTTTTTAAAGCGGATGGCTGACCTCGTTGGAGAAGATGGCGGCCTATTAATTGGTGTTGACTTGCAAAAGGATGTCAGTGTTCTAGAGAGGGCGTATAATGATCCAAGTGGGGAAACAGAAGATTTTATCTTTAATATAATGTCTAGAGCAAATAAAGAGCTAGGAGCTGATTTTGATCTAAATAACTTTCAGTATCACTCCTTTTACAATCAAGAAGACGGGCGTGTTGAAATGCACCTCGTCAGTAAAACAAAGCAAACTGTAACAGTTAATGGGCAACCGTTTAATTTTAATGAAGGGGAGTCTCTACACACTTCTAACTCGAGAAAATTTACGATTCCACAGTTTGAAGCCCTTGCAAATTCAGCAGGCTTCTATCTTGAAAAAGTTTGGACTGATACCAAGAACTATTTCAGTGTCCTATACCTTTCACGAAAATCATGAGAAATGCTTTTCTAAATAGTATTTTACCTTACGCAGCTAAAGCTCTGATGTGGGTGTGATAGTTTGTCTACAAAGGATATTTAAATTTTCTATTAGTATAATACCAACACTACAATCATATCCAAAGATGTGTATGACATAATTTTCAAAATACTCTTCAAAAAGCAAACATCCTAGAAAACAAATCCCCTGGGTTACCATTCTAATACCCACGAAGTGGGTATAATACCAATCGCAAAATTGTCAACTTATGCACTAATTTAAATTTAAATAAAAATGTATTTGAGTGTAATGGCAAGCTTAAATAGTTCTCAACGATATAACGTTCTTATCGTTGGAAAGTACGACCTTAAAATTTTTCAATCACGCTAGGCAAACATACTCTAACAAATGATTTGGATATATATACTGAATGAAAATGGTAGTGTATCTAAAAATAGTGTCGACTATCATAGAATTACAAATTTTGCACCGGAATCTCATCCTTACTTACAGCTTTACTTATTGGGATTGGTATAATTGGGTAAAAGCTCCATCGCGGCGTGAGTCTCCCCACCCATCAAAATTGCCTAAAACTGCGTGAACACCTCCAAAATATAGGCTTTTTTCACTCCAAAAGTTTGTGTGAAGATACTCTTTCTTTAAGAACTCTTGAAGGTCTTTAGATTCTAATGGTTCTACCTGTAAGTTCCCATTTTCGTCGAAGTGTATCCGGGGCGATTCAATTGCTGTCTTAATGTCCATTCCATCATCAATATAGTTCCAAATCACTTGGAGTAGAGCTGAACGAATTCGATTACTTCCACCGGTACCAAGACAAACTTGAACCTTTCCCTCTTTTTTAATGAGCGTTGGTGCCATCATACTGCAAACGCGTCGTCCTGCTTTTTTGCTATCGTCATAGTCAAAATGTAAGTCTGTTTCTCCAAGCATGTTGTTCATCATAATTCCAGTCTCTGGATAGAAATAACCGCAACAGCATCCTCCAGAGAGTGACATTCCGACAGCATTATTATTGGAGTCAATAACACTAATATGTGTCGTACCCCCAGCTCCCTTCTTTTTATTGATATCTTCCAATATCCGAGCTCTTAGCATATGTTTGCTTAAGGTGTCTAACTTCGAACTGTCAGTACTTAAGTATTCCAGCAAGCTTTCACTCACTACAGTTCCGCCAATAGAGGGAGGGCCATTGGTTATGATTTCATAATCATGATATTTCAGAGAAATAGGTGATCGTTCAATAACTTGGTATTCTTCTAAGTCTTGCTTAGTAAGATTCCCATCTCCTTTTTTTACATCCTCTAAAAATTGTTTTGTGCCATCACCATAATAGAGAATATTAAGCCAGTCATCGATAGAGCACAATTCTAAGAACTCTTTAAGAAGAGGATTGTATAATCGGTCAGGATTTCCCAATAATAACTCTCTACCGTATGCGTACTTTGTATAAATGGGGTTAAGAATGTCGAAGAATTTTTTTTGTGCCGGGGTAATCAAGACACCATCGCGTAAGAATTCTATTGCAGGAGCTATAATATCTTTAAGGTCCATTGTGCAGTGTTTAACATAGCAATGAATCAATCCTTTAAGCACTCCATGAACAGCAATGGAACCCATTCCTATATTAAAAACCTGAGTAGTTTCGCTAAAGTTTAATCCTACAGGTTCTAGATGAAACTTTTCACTGTCGGCACCAATACCTGGATAGTTGACAAAACAGTCATATAGAAAATCTTGTCCATCAGCATAGTTGTGTCCTAAAATATACCCACCACCGCCGAGAGTGCTATATCCCATTTCAGCGACAGAAGAAGCAAAAGCTGCGCTTACAAGAGCATCGAATGCATTTCCGCCCTTTTCGAGCATTCGTATGCCTGCAAGAGTGGTTAACGCGTGTCCAGAGGCGACAGCACCTTTCATAGAATTCTACCCTAAAAACTATCTATATTGACGATAACAAAAATAGTTTCATTATCATATAGTAAATATTGGGTTGAATTAATGTATTAATATACAATATTATAAGTGATGTCATTTATTTAAATAAAATGTGAGAACGATCTAGTAATGAATGTTACTTTGACGCCTATTGGAAAATTTTATTCCATTCATCAGGAAAAATATCACCTTCAAAGACAGGGCGGACTTGTTGAGGGATATGAAGGTAAAATTACTCTTAACCCCAATTGTAATTACGAACAGGCGCTAGAAGATCTCGATGGGTTCGATACAATATGGTTAATTTACTCTTTCCATAAAAATAAAAACTGGAAACCAAAAGTCCTTCCTCCAAGAGGCGGTAAAAAAAAAGGGGTATTTGCAACGCGATCCCCCCATAGACCCAACGCTATTGGAATGTCAGCAGTGAAGCTTGTTAGCATAGACGGACTAAACTTATACATAAAAGATCACGACCTAATTGACGGGACCCCTATTTTAGATCTTAAGCCCTACATTAATTATTGTGATAGAAAACTATCGGAAAGGCAGGGATGGGTGGAGTCATTGCCGGAGGAAAATTCCTTTGATATTTCTTTTAGTGAAACTTCAACTCGACAGCTTGATTTTTTGTATGAAGTAGGGAAGCTTAATTTAAAAACAGTCGTCAGTCAAAGGCTGATGCTTAATCCATTTCCCTACAAAAATAACCGCATTCAATGCATAGATGTAACGATGAAAAAGTTTGTGCTGGCAGTCAAAACGTGGAGAGTCGAATACCTTGTTGCTAAGGAAACCCAGGAGATAGAGGTTTTACGTATTTACTCGGGTTATGATAAAGAGACGTTAGAAGGTAAGAAATCCTCTAAATGGGATGATGTGCCTCTGCATCAATTGTTTACTTGTCGAAACTGGTCGAATATACTGAATGAAATTGGAAATTACGCTTGATAGTCAGAAATTTTTGCTTCTGACGAGGTGTGGAGATCGCGGGTAACTTAGACAAATTATCAAGATCGAACACAAAGTCAGAGGCAAAAAGAATGGTTATCAAGCGTAATTTCCAATTTCATTCAGTATACATCCTTTTAGTAACTAAAAACTTCAATTTCATTGAGTATAAGGTTTCTTTATGCTGACATTCGCGCAATTCTCTTTACTAATAGCTTTAGTCAAGGTAAAATAAGTCTTTTAGTATTAGATTGTAGGGAAAAATGAAGAAAAATCGAGTCGATGGTCGTTACATCATGGGAGTCAACTGTGTTGACGAATTGATAAAGTCCGCTCCAGAAAGAATAAAAAAAATATACACTACGAATTTGGACAGCACTCTAGAAGCCAAGCTTGAAGGGACACATATCTCTACAAAAATTACTTCTAAACACGAGTTGACACAGATGGTTAACTCCGACTCGCATCAGTCTATCGTAGCGCTTGTTAAAGAAAAAAATCGTATCGACCTAAAGCAATACCTAGAAAAATCGTTCGACTTAGATACAGATCTCATCCTTATTCTAGACTCGATAAACGACCCACAAAATTTAGGAACACTCCTACGTGCAGCAGAATGTTTTGGTGCCGGGGCTGTAATGTGGTCAAAAAACAGGGGAGTAGACCTTACACCAGTTGTAAGTAAAACTTCTGTAGGGGCGTCCGAGCTGATGACGATTCTTCGTGTATCGAACCTTGTTGATGCTGTCAAAAAGTGCCAAAAAGAGGGCTATGAGGTAGTCACAGCAGAGGTTGGAAAAGACGCCAAACCGTTACACGCATTTACGTTTCCGAGAAAAACAGTTTTAATTATGGGATCTGAAGGTGCGGGTGTCAGGCCTCTCTTGAGTAAACAAGCAGATCACCGTCTGTTTGTTCCTATGGCAGGGGCTATCGATTCACTAAATGTATCCCAAGCGACCTCTGTATTTCTCTATCAGTGGAAAAACTCCTTAACAAATTCTTAAGTATAATGTTAGATTACAGGTAATAAAGGAATATTACCTCGAGTGTGTTTTGTTTGAACAAAGCTATTTTAAGCCTTTCTTATACTTCGTTGGCTCCGTAATTATCATCGAAGTCTGGGCGGCATTTTACTTTCCGTTTTTACTCAATTTCTTGATCATATTTATCCCCATAATTTTTCTGGGATTCTACGATGCATATCAGTCACACAGTGCAATACTTCGTAATTACCCCGTTATTGGTCACCTTCGCTTCCTAATGGAGGAACTGCGCCCTGAAATTCAACAGTACTTTATCGAAAGTGATACGGAAGGAAAACCCTATAATAGGCAAGAGCGATCGATCGTTTACCAACGTTCAAAAGGTGTCTCAGACACTATAGCCTTTGGCTCACTTAGGGATGTTTATCAAGTTGGTTATGAGTGGGTTAATCATAGTTTGCATCCGGCGCATGTCGATCCTAAAAATTTAACGATCATTATCGGTGGACCCAACTGTAAAAAGCCCTATGAATGCAGTATCTACTATATTTCGGGTATGAGCTACGGCGCACTCAGCTCAGCAGCTGTACGAGCAATGAATGGCGGCGCTAAAATTGGTAAGTTCATTCAAAGTACAGGAGAAGGGGGGCTTAGCCCTTACCATCTAGAGCAAGGTGGCGATCTCATTTGGCAGGTGGGTACAGGTTACTTTGGATGTCGTACACCTGATGGGGGATTCGATGCAGAGATGTTTCAGTCCAAAGCTGTACACCCAAACGTCAAAATGATCGAACTTAAACTTTCTCAAGGTGCTAAACCGGGGCATGGAGGGATTCTTCCTGCAGCAAAGGTAACACCGGAAATCTCTGAAATTCGAACTGTACCTATGGGTGAAGATATTAACTCTCCACCGGCACACAGAGAGTTTAATACACCTATCGGAATGCTGGAATTCGTGCAAAAGTTAAGAGATTTAAGTGGAGGAAAGCCTGTAGGGTTAAAACTATGCATAGGAAAAAGGAGAGAGTTCCTTTCTATTTGTAAAGCTATCGTTAAAACACAGATTTATCCCGATTTCATTGTTGTAGATGGTGGAGAAGGAGGCTCTGGTGCTACACCTTTAGAGTTTGCAACTCATGTAGGCTGCCCTGCAAAAGAAGCTCTTATTTTTGTACATAACGCTCTTGTTGGATTCGGTATTCGTGATAAAATAAAAATTTCTGCTAACGGTAAAGTCTCGACAGGCTTTAATATCATTCATAGTATTGCGCTTGGAGCCGATTTTTGTGGTGCAGCTAGGGCTTTCATGTTTTCTGTTGGTTGTATTCAGGCGCTAAAGTGTAATAAAAATGTATGCCCTGTGGGTGTGACAACACATGACCCAGACTTAATGCGTGGACTGGTTGTAAAAACGAAGAAGGTAAGAGTTGCCGAATACCACAAAAATACTCTTAAAAGTGTTGCGGAAATGTTAGGAGCTATGGGACTGAGTCATTCCTCAGAATTACGCCAGTGGCATATTTTAAGAAGGACAAGTCCAACTGATATCAAACACTACGGTGAAATCTATCACTATCTTAAACCCGGTGAACTCCTTCAAGAGCCCTACCCCAAAGACTATGCAAGGGCAGTTTTGGCTTCTTCAGCCGATACTTTTGATCATGTGAATGTCGACTGATCCTTTAGGAATGCTTGAGTACATTTAATACCAGATTGATGTGAGGGGCATAAAATTTTTGCTTAACATCTAAATCTCAATATACCAACGGCAATATAATCACGAAGGGGATAATGGAAAAAAAGGTCTATTGACTGTAATTACTATTAAGAGACCCTTTTGTAGCAAAAACAATCAATCGTGTGGTCGTTTACGAGTCCCACAGCTTGCATGTATGCATAGATGATTGTTGATCCTACAAAAGACATGCCCCGCTTTTTGAGGTCTTTAGAAAGAGCGTCGCTTTCAGGTGTCGTGATAGGGACTTCGGAGCTGTTTTTCCAATGATTTATGATTGGCTTGCCACCAACAAAACTCCATAAATATTTGTCGAATGAGCTATGTTCTTTTTGAATTTCAAGAAATACACGTGCATTTTTTCGGGCAGAATAGATTTTTAACTTGTTTCTAATCACTTCAGGGTTTTCTCGGATAATTTCTAGCTCGTTATCAGACATAGCTGCGACTTTAGTGGGATCAAAGCGGTGAAAGGCTTTTCGGTATCCTTCTCTTCGTTTTAAAATCGTTTCCCAGCTTAAGCCAGCCTGGGCTCCTTCTAAAATTAGCATTTCAAATAAATGTTGATCATCATGCACTGGGATTCCCCATTCCTTATCATGGTATTCAGCATAAAACTCTTTTCCAGGAGTTCCACCAAAACAACGTTTTTTTCCATCGCTACTTATTTGCATATGATGCCTGACCCTTCATGTATTAATAATGATTTTTTGTTAGATAAACCACCACCGTAGCCTCCGAGGTTACCATTGGAATTGATGACTCGATGGCAGGGAATGATAATAGCTAGTTGATTCTTTCCATTTGCCTGTGCTACAGCGCGAAAAGCTGTTGGCTTTTCGATTGCTTCAGCTAATTCCTTATACGACTTCGTCTCACCAAAGGGAATTTGCATAAGTGCTTTCCATACCTTTTGCTGAAATGGAGTACCGAACATATGTATTGGTGTTTTAAATTGCTGTAATTTACCTGAAAAATAAGCGTCAATTTCACTTTCAATAGAGTTAATCGGGCCGTTTCTTCCTTCAATAATTTCGGAACCCGTTTTTTTTATCAGCCGTTCAATTTCTTGATCGAGACCCTTGCGGCCATGAAACTCAAGTAAAAAAAGATGTTTGCTGTCAGCTATTGCTAACATCGGTCCAAGCTGAGTTTTCAGCCATGTTGAATTAAGAGTGTTGTCTTGGATGGGCTTCATTACATGTTCCTACGATTATCAATCATAGGCATTATATAGGTAAATCGATTTGCCGTCGAGACTCCCTTGAAACTCTTGAAAGGAGTTTATGGATTCTAAAATTAATTTGATCTTTTTGCTTGTTGTATGCGTTTATTCAGTGTTTTAGTGATTAGTATGGAAACAATTCCAGAGATGATGACCGGAATAAATATTACTCCTGTAATAGCCTCTAAAATTGACAAGCTTCTGGCCACGGAGTTAACCGGAGTAATATCGCCATAACCCAGAGTTGTTAATGTCGTAAATGAATAGTAGATGAAGTCCGACCATGACAAAATATTATTTATATTTTGTTCATCGCTCGTATAAAATGAACCAGGATTTACCAGTTCGATAACCTGAAACATAACAGTCCAAGTAAGGCCCATTAAAATATATGTTGATGTTGCAGCAAATAATTGGTTGAGATTAAATTCATTAGACCTAATTAAAAACTTGATAGTCATGCAGATAGCATAAATATACAGGAGTCCCGTTGAAAAAAGAACGGTATGGTAAGCGTAATAGCTATCTAAAAACCAAAACGAAATAATAGCTGGGGAACCAACCATCATTCCAAAAAGAAATCCACGTATGTTGGGGCTTACTGTGTAGATGATTGTTAAAATTACTACGGAGTTCACCATCAATATTGCCCAAGGATATTTCGTTGAATACTCAGGGTCTAGGTAAGGAAATAAGATAAGTAAGAGCAGCAGCGAGTGAAATAGGTAGAACCAATGGCTGTGCCAAATTTTTTGATCATGATCAACCATGCTTACTTTCCTTTATTTTAAACAGCAATTTATACATGACCGGAACAAATCCCAAGGTCAAAGCTGTAGCAAAAAATAGTCCAAAAATGATCGTAACTGCCATCGACTGAAATAGAGCGCCTCCACCAAACCAAAGCGGGAGTAATCCACCAATAGTCGTTGCAGTCGAGACAACGATAGGTCTAAGACGTCGCACACATGAGTCAACGATGGCATCGTGGGGATCTTTTTTAAGCTCCTCACTTTCATAAATGATTCTGTCTAAAAGCAAGATTGCATTGTTAATGACGATACCAGAAAGAGATATGACGCCCAAGAATGACATGAAATCTAAGTTATATCCAGTAAGGATCAATCCAATAACAACCCCAATAAGCCCAAGTGGAATTGTCATACATATGATAAATGGTAGCCTAATCGAGTTAAATTGAAATACAAGTAAAATCACGATAAAAAATACGGCGAAGGGGAGTTTTGCACCTATTGACTTTTTTGCTTTCAGACTACTTTCATATTCTCCTCCAAACTCGTAGAAATAACCGAGTGGCCACGATGATTTCATGGCATCTACATTCGGCTTTAATTGCCCTAATATATTGTTAACGACAACGCCTCTTTCAAGATCCGCTTCAATTGTGATGGTTTTATAGCGATTTCTGCGGTGGATTGTATTTGCTTCCCAATCGAGTTCTATATCGGCTATTTGCCCAAGTGGAACGGCTTTGTCGGTCGTTTGTGAAAAGACTTGTAGCGTTTTTAATTTATTAATATTTTCGCGATCAGACTCTATTGACCTCATAATTACGGGAATGACTTCATCATTTTCACGGTACTGTGTCGTCTCAAAACCTGATAGTTTCGTTTGTAGGGAAATAGCGACATCTTGGTTTGTCATTCCGGCACGAAGGGCACGTGGTTGGTTAATATCAACGACAATTTTTTTGATCTGCTCACCCCAGTTGTCGCGTATATTTTTTGCTCCTGGAATTTCCCCTAGTTTTTCTTTTACTTCAGCAGCATATTGGAATAGGCGTTGCTGGTTACTGCCTGAAATACGAATCTCTATTGGTGCATTTACTGGTGTTCCATACTTTGTTTTTTTAAGGATAGCGCGTACATCCGGATAGTTGTCATTAATATGCTTTTCAAGCTTATTCATGAGTTGAGGGATACTTTCCCAGTTATCAACATTTACAAATATTAAGACATTTTCAGGGCGCCTAGGCATGGGAACGTAGTTTTGAACATAGCGCGGGGCTGTGCCACCAATAAAATCAGCCCAAGAGGTGACTCCACTTACTCCTTTATCAGGATTAGCCATCATTTCATTTTTAATATATTCGCCTACTTCTTTTGCTATCTGCTCAGTACGCTCGATTTTCGTTCCCATAGGAAGCTGAAGTTGTGCAGTAAAAAGTGCTCTATCTGAAGAAGGAAAAAAGATGTTTGGGATAAGTTTGAATCCAAAAATTGCTACGACAAACATGATTAAAAAGCAAAGAGCGGTGAATTTAGGTTTTCGTAGAAATCTGCGAATATTTTTTCTGTAACTAGCATATACCTTTTCTAATAGTCGGTGCTCTTTTCCAGAGTCATTGAATTTACCATACTCTACACAAAGCATTGGAATCATCGTTATTGATAATACCCACGAACTGATCAAAGAAATAGTAACAACAGTAAAAAGCGCAGAAGTATATTCTCCAACGGCAGAATCTGCTAAGTAAATAGGTAAAAATGCCGATGCTGTCGTCAACGAGGAAGTTAAGAGCGATACACGCAAAGATTTAGATGTCATTATCGCAGCATCTTTTAACTTCATCCCTCCCTTGACTTCTGTGATTATAGACTCTGACATCACTACAGCGTTGTCGACAAGCATACCTAAAGAAATAATGAGGGCAGCAAGAGAAATCTGATTGATCCCTTCATTGATAAGTCCCATGCATAAAAAGGTAAGAAGGATCGTCATTGGTATAAGACTAGATACAATAAATCCGGTGCGAAGACCTAGGAAAATAAGCATAAATAAAAGGACGATAATAACACTTTGTATCAAACTTATTACAAAGTCATTAATTTTCTTGTCGACGATATCAGGTTGAAAAGAAAGTATATTGAATTGAATGCCTAGAGGATACGAATCCTTGAGAGTTGCCATCAGTTCTTTGATCTGATTACCTAAATTGATGATGTTCCCACCATCACGCAGCGAGATTGCCAATGTCAGGGATCGTTTTCCATCGAACCGCGTTTTGTGGACAGGGGGGTCAATGTACCCTCTTACGATATTCGCGATATCTTTTAGATAAATGAACTGACCAGATCCGGGAAAGGTCAGTACTGTGTTTGCGATATCTTCAACAGATTCATAATTGCCTGTTGGCTCTAAACTAATTCTTTCGCTCTGATTAGCAATGGCTCCGCCAGAAGATAGAATGTTTTGATTGCTCAGAAAATCGCGCAACTGGACTGCAGAACCCCCAAGCTCGGCAAGCTGCGTGTCACGATACTCTACAAAAATACGCTCGTCTTGGATCCCATAAATATCCACTTTTGCAACGTCAGGAAGAAATAGCAAAGTGCGTCTGACATCTTCAGCTATATCTTTAAGTTCACGGTAAGAGAAGCCGCTTCCCTCGAGAGTAAGTATGGTACCAAAAGTCTCACCAAACTCATCGTTAACGTAAGGATCCATGACGCCTTCTGGAAGCGAACGCCCCGCACGGTCAACCTTGCGGCGTAGACTATCCCATATCGGCTGCATATCTGTGTAGTTTTCTTTGATGTAAACGTCAATGACGGACATGCCTGGTTGAGATTCACTTTTAATGTAGTCGATCTCGGGCATCTCTTGGATTACCTCTTCGAGGGCGTCAGTGACAAGTTCTTCGACACGTTGAGGGCTCGCGCCGGGGAATCTTGTGATCACACGTCCTGTCCTTACGATGTAAGAGGGATCTTCTGAGCGAGGGAGATTGGCAAAAGTATACAATCCAGCTAAGCAAACCAGGACCATGACTGTCCAGGTAATCACTTTTTTTTCTATGGCCAGTTTTGTGATATCACCCATTACAGTGCACTTACCTCGTTAGAGTTCATAACTTCAACCTCTTGACCTTCACTCAAAAACTGAACTCCAGCAACAATAATTAATTCACCTGGATTCAATCCTTCAGTGATTTCTATACCTTCATTAGTAATTTGACCGATATTAACGACCCGTTTTTGAACTCGCCCTCTGCCATTGTCATTCATCAATAAGACAAAAACAAAGCGTTGCCCATCTTCATCTCCAGAGACACTCTGTGTCGGAACGAAAATAGCGTCTTGACCTCCGGTAATTAGAAGGCTAAAGGCAACTTCAGCAGCCATTCCCGATCGGATATTGCGGTTGTCTTTAAGTAGCTTCACGGTAACGGGAAATGCAGTTGCGGTTATACTACTAACACCGACCTCTGAGACAACAGCAGGGAAGGTTTCTCCAGGGATTGCGTCAAAGGTAACTTCGACAGAGTCTCCTTCGTTGATTTTAGTAATAATTAATTCGGGAATGGCTACAGAGACTTCAACTTGGGACTTTGAGTTAATGATGACAATAGTCTGCCCAGTAGCGACATTTTCATTGACTTCAGCTTCAACAGCAGCGATACCGCCATCGATGGGGGCATGTAAGGTTGCGTAACTAAGCTGTGCTTCTGCAAGCTCAAGTTTCTTTTCAGAAGCATTTGTTGATGCTATCGCAGATTCAGCTTGTGCTCTTGCTGCGTCAAGCTCTGCCTTTGACGCACTCTTTGTTTCATACAAATCACGTATCCGAGAGTAGTCGGCTGTCGCTTGCCTTTCTTGAGCTATCGTCCTCAGTAGTGAAGCCTCTGCTTCTTCTAATTGCAAGGAGTAATCTTTATTATCGAGTGTTGCTATTACATCACCCGTATTCACTTCATCACCAATTTTTACAGGTAAGGATGTGATAATGCCAGGGACACGAAAACTTAATTTTGATTCAATGCTCGCTCTAGTTTTTCCAGAAAATGACCTTTGTTGTATCCCGGACGTGGAAATTACTTCTTGATACCTTACCGTCTGTAACTTTTGTTTGTCTTCAACTTCAGTACATCCAACTAAAAGTATTAAGGTTAAGAATTTTATAAACTTCATTATTATTTTTCCTCAAATTGCTGTAAATAAGCGTCCATACGTCTAAACCACTCGTCACGTTCAGTGGAATTCATTAAAAAGTCAAATCGACCTATCGAACGCTGCACAGAGACTAGATCGATTAAATAGTCATAAACTGCATTTGCGGTTACAAGCTCTGCGATTAGTGATTGATTTTGTGCATCCAGTAGATCTACAATATTTGTTGTGCCACGCGAATACTGGTCTAACACCAACTTTAAATTCTTTTTAGCGGACACAGCCGACTTTTTCGACAATCCAATCGCAGTAAATGAACTAGATGCCCTATTAATATTTATGCGTATCTGTTTTTCGATCTCTTCTGTAAGATCTTTTAACTGTAACTTCAATTTCATCAGATCCTGAAAAGCGCGGCGTTGTGTAGCGGATTTTGCCCCACCTTCATACAATGGAAGAGATAAGTTGAATCCGACTAACCAGTCAAGCTTGTCAACTCCGGGAATTAAAGAAATAGCCGGTTTTTGCCCAGCACCGCCTTCAAGGTAACGGTCAGAAACTTCTGCGCTAGCAGCAAGTGTAGGGGACCAAAAAGATCGATTGGCTATACCTAACCTCTGCGCTTGAGCGCGAATAGATTGGACTAACTGTTTGATTTCAGGCGATAGGCGAAGCCCTTCTGTAACAGCGAAATTTTTAAATACTTCAAGTTCGTAATGGTTAGTAATGTTTTCAGAAAACCAGTCAGCAGTCATTAACCAAAAGGAATCATCTAAAGAAACTTTGACGGGCTCTGTCATCATATTTTGCGGACGATTCATCTGTCTGTTTAATCGTACCCGTGCAGACTCTGTATCATAGAAAGCGCGCACTACAGAAGTTTCATTTGTAGCGATCTCACTCTCCCAGCGATAGACTTCACTCAATCTAGCGACGCCAACTTCTACACGCTGTTCCGCTAAAGTTAAATTAGATCGCGTTAAATTGATGTTGTTACGCTGTATCGATTGTACAGTCATATTTCTCAAAAGATTCAAATACGCAACTGACATATCAAAAATAGTGTCCAGCCTTTTAGAAAAATAATCCTCCACGCGCGCGCACTGCAAGTGCTTTTGAATACGAGTATCTCCTATCAGCCTGTCGGAGTATAGTATCTGCGACACATTGGCATTAGCAT
This sequence comes from Chlamydiota bacterium, assembly GCA_036164375.1. Taxonomy (GTDB): domain Bacteria; phylum Chlamydiota; class Chlamydiia; order Chlamydiales; family Criblamydiaceae; genus JAYZJO01. The sequence goes on from JAYZJO010000007.1 coordinate 45,171, forward strand.
ACATGGCGGACTGTGGCTCACGCCCAGAACTTCCCACAGCTCTATCGCGATCGATAGTTCTACCGCTTGTAGAAACTTCAAGCTGCGGCAATAAGCGTGATAAGGAAATTTTTTCTTCTTCACGCCCAGCATAAACCTCGCGCTCGCTCACTGCTAGAGAAAGATTGTGATTTAACGTCTCTACTACAGCGTTCGGTAAGTTAATTTGATTTTTGGGGTTTATGTCTTGCGCATGAATTGGGTAGGCTTCGAGGAGTAGCGAAAATGGGGGGTAAACCCCAATCAGCCTAGCTGTCTCCATATTGATAGTGAGCTGATGCTTTGTTTCTAAAGTGACTTCAAAAGTTGCTGGATCTTCTCCAAAAAGAGTTCTCTGGACATTGACAGCTATGCGTCGCGCTAAACGTATCGCATCTAAATCCGTAGCATTCGTTGCCAGCACTCCACGCTTAACCATCCAGTGGCCATATCGACTAAAACTGGGGAGTTTTAAGTCGATTAATCCCTTAATGAAACAATCGATAGCCTCATCATCAAATCGAGATATGGAAGCAATATAGACGGCGTCTACTTTCTTTTGCGATAAGTCCGAGAGAGCGCTTTCACAATCGTCAGAAACAGAAATAACCTCTAGTTCGATGCCATACTCAGATTCTATTTCTCGGAGTGCTGGATTAAATGCTGGAAAATTTGTAACGAGTGATTCATCAACAACAATCGCCAATTTATGTACCGGAGAAATTTTTTGCAGAATTTCAAGGTTTTCACTCGTATTTGATGCATAGTTTAGGTAGTTTAGATTGTGTACCCCAGACGTTCCTTTGTTCCAAGGGAGGTTTTGAATCGTATCGTCAATGATAAATGGAGCAAACGAAGGCTTAGGGAAATCTTCTCTTTGAGAGATAATTTGCGAGCTAATGACTCCAATCGAAATAACAATATCAATATTAGGATCACTATAGGCTTTGTCTATTAGCGCTCCTATCCCTTTAGCTGTCCAGTCCCCACTATATTCTTTTTCATCACAAAAAGTGATGGTGTATTCTCCCTCTAACAGATCTTGAATCTCTTTTTGAAATAAATCTCGAACTTTGTCGATTAGCATCGATGAACCGTCCGTCACCAAGGCTACACAAATAGGTTCTGATTTTTGTTCCGCAAACGTGGGATTCACCCACAAACAAAAGAGGAAAATGCACACAAATGTTGTCTTAAGCCTTAGCATCGCCTAGATCTCTCTCAATAACAACTTAAATACTACTTTGCAGTTAATAAGAATTATTTGAAAGTTTTACTGTGATTTTTTATAGTGTGACTTTCATAAGAACCGCACAGCAACGTAATGATTATGCCTATTCAGTTCATCTCAATGAAAATTAACGAAATATTAAAAAATAATGGAAAACCATTACTTTCGAACCCATATGTAATTTCTGTTGATGATAATAGGCACTGGTTTACAAAGATATATGACAAATTGAAAGCTTCCACTAAAGAACTAATCTGTGGGCTGACTATTGTACTTAATAGAACAATAGCAAATTACCGGCAACAAGAGGAATTTGTCGTACCAAGTGAGAAACAAGCGTGGGATCACAAAAAAAAAGGATTGTTTCTTTGTATTCATGGGCTTCAAGACCACCCTTCTGTTTGGAAGTACCATATCAAGTTACTTAAAAAACTAAACTTAGAAGTGGAAATTAAAGTTCCTTATGTGCGCTTTAAGGGGAACTGTAGTTTAGAAACAGCAGCAAAACCGATACTTCATCTTCTCCTCGATTATATAAAATCTAATCCGGGTAAACCAATATGTATTCTAGGAGTCTCCAATGGAGCGCGTATTGCAGATTTTATAGATTTGTCTTTGAGAGATGTGGATGTAAATATAAAGATTTCTACCATAGCAGGAGCTCACTACGGTTCGACAAAAATGAATTACTTAAATAAATGGGCAGTGACAGAGAAAATTTTCGACGAATACCTTAGAAGTGAAATGCAGTACGGCAGCCACAATGTTAGAGATGTGATCTCTTCTATGCGCAAAAAAATAAGTGTAGGATCCCGCTCCTATGATTTCTACGCAACAACAGAAGACTATATTGTCACCCCATTTAACTCTTCCCTTCCCATCATTAACCAAAATGAAAACTACTACCTTCTTCATGGTGAGGGACATGCAAGTATCGTTTGGAAAACTCGAAAACATCAGATTGACTCATGTACAGAATGGATGAGGCAATTCTGGTGAAAAATGGTTGGAAACAATTACCTTGTAAAAGCTTGTAACATTTCTGCGGCAGTTGGTCTGTCCACAGGGTCTTCAGCCAGAGCTTTAATTAAAACATTTGTAGCCTCGTCACCTAAGACCATTCTTACAGTATTTTTCTCGATTTCTAAAATTTGCAGTCTATCTTTTAAGTCTATTTTTTATGTGTTAACAATTAGTAACGCCCTCTTTATTAACGAGGTAAAATTCAGCTAGTAAAAAAAATAGAGATAAGAATAAAAATAAGAAAGAAAAGACTAGGGGACATGGGGTCCGAATATGGAATATATCAACCAAGGAAAGGTTGGCCTAATACTGCTTGCCATACTCATTACAATACTTCAGTGTGATCGTCACATTATCGGGTGGGATACAGCAACCTTTTCAAAAGGCGAATCCTACTCTTTTGAGCTCGCCAACCTAAGTGAAATAAAAAAAGGCAATTCTCTTGTCTATCTTGAGGATCCTTATCACTTATATGAATAGCAGACCGTATCCTGATGAACTCTTGGGAAAGGGCATTGTACCAATGAGTAACGTTTGCAGGGGATTGATTGATTGATCTATCTTTTTTATCTTTGAAAATTCGAGGCTGTGAAGGGGCATTCATGCTATATGAAGGCCTTATACTGATCTAAGGATATCCTGTAAATGCCCCTCCCTTACAATTCACTTATTGGGATTCGTATAAAATAGAAATGAAGACGCTACTATACCCCATACGGAATTCAGTAAAAAAACATACACTGGAAGCATTAATCTAAATTCTCCCTCCAAAAAATTAACCCCTTTAACTAGCGGTAAAAAAATGAACAATTGTGCTAGGGACGGGACAATACTAACTAGCACGCCCCTTACTAAAGGTACATCTTTAAGGAGGGGAATTAGAAATAATAACCCCCAAATTCCACCCCAAAATAGGTCGGAGTAAAGAGAGTTAGCGTTCACGTCTTGCGCCATGTCGACACCCAAAAATTCAGGGATATTTACGATTCCAAACACTAAATTCACGACATTCATCGCAACACCACCTAAACATCCAGCAGCGAAACAGTAACCGACTTTTTTCAAGAGACTTTTCATACTAACCTCAAGTTATTCTTGTTACTCGGATCTTATACAATGAAAATAACAATGTCAAAATAGTCTTGTAAATTGTACTTTAAATTGTTATAAGCTCTTTTCAGAAATCACTCAACTTTAGGATCCTAATCATGTCTAATAAACCACAAATTTTAGCTTTTTCTGGTAGTTTGCAAAAGAAATCTAAAAATAGAATGCTTCTCGACACAGCTATCAAAGGAGCCAAAAATGCAGGTGCCTCTGTTATAGTTATTGATCTTCAAGAGTTTCCATTACCCATTTATAATGAAGATTACGAAAAAGAAAATGGATTACCTGAAAATGTTAAAGCCCTAAAAAAATTGATGAAAGATAGCGATGGACTGCTCATAGCTTCTCCAGAGTATAATAGCTCTATTTCAGGGGCTTTAAAGAATATGATTGATTGGGTCTCTCGCCGAGAAAGCTCTGATGAACCTATGCTAGATAGTTTTAATGGAAAAGTGGCAGCTATAATGAGCGCTTCACCTGGTGGACTGGGTGGCATTCGAGGCCTTATCCATCTTAGGTCTATTCTCAGTTGTATCAATGTGCTTGTCTTGCCACAGCAATATGCACTCTCTTCAGCTCATACAGCCTTTGATGAAAGTGGCAGCATGATCGATGAAAAACAAGCTTTAGTAGTCGCTGAATTGGGTAAGTCCTTAGCTGATATTTTAACAAAAATATATCATGATAATGAAAAATGAAATCTACGCTCATAGCTAACAGTTTTTAAAGGGAGCGGTAGACAGGGTGAAGGACAATAAGGCGCCGTTTGATATATATTATCAATAGAGAGCCTCGCGGTTTTAAACTTGATTTGGATGCAAACTGGATTTTAAACATTTTCGAGGCGTTTGATTCCATTCTTATCTAAAATAAGTCGGAATTTTTTGAGTTCTGATTTTTTTGCGCCATTTTCATCCACATAGGTGTTTTTCATGATAATATTAACGTGATAGACCTTCGGTAGACGAAAGTTGGTAAAATCCATTGTAGATGGGTTAAGCTTCAAATAATTTTGGTAGGCATTGTCAGCTTTTCTAATAAAACGATGGATATTGAAACGAAAAATCATATTCAAGTCGTAGCGCCTAGATTTTGAAATGCGCGATCTTTTTTTTAGCTGAATGTTTTTTTTGTAATACATCACCCGTTCAGGTCGCTGAAAATCCTCTAAGATATTATGAAATTCTTTGTTTCGAGTTTCTATTATTTCCTTAGGAAGCTGTTCAGGGGAGAGGAATGAGAAACTTTCTTTTAATTTCCCTAGGAATCTTGTCTCGTCGGGAGATTTAATTTTTGTTGTAAAGTCAGAAAACCACCTGAACGCTACTCGGTAGGAAATGGTTTTAAGGCTTTCTTTTAGGCGATCTTTCAATATATACAAAACTACGGTCGTCAATACAAAAGGTTCTGAGTTGATGAGAAATACTGTTCCTTGCCAAATAAAAAGTACAAAATACACAAGCATCGCTATGCCAGCAGCAAAGCTCCCGATCACATTATTTAACCGATTCGCAGGAGAAGACCTGCTAGTGTTTAACAGTAAGGCGTCAAGAACAAATTTTTTGAGAAGCCCCGCGCGGTAAAAAATAAACTCGTTTTTTTCTGGGTCGTCTTCAGTGTGATTTGGTTCTACTGCTAAGCTGCTGCGGTGTTTCGCTTCCGCTATGATGATTGTACATAGTAAATTATCAGACTCACAGTCTCTGTCGTTAATACGTGTCCGTAGCTCTTTCAATAACCCCGATAAAAAGTAATCGATATATGTACTGATAAATTCATCGACATGAAGAATATGTTGCTTAATCACAAGGCTGCAATCCTGCCCCTTCTCGAAAAATGCTTTTCTGATCTTATGGTAATTAGCTCGAAAACAGGCCAGCTGCTCGTTTAATAACTCAACCTCTTTATGAAAGTGAGGGTGGTGTTGTTCGAAATTATCAGACTTAATGATTTTTATTAGAAGTAACACTCGCCGACGTAATGAACTGCGTACGACATTGCCAAGGAGTTTGAGCTCATCTTGAATTTCATGTTGACTCTCATCGCAGTTGCTCTCTCGAGAAAGTTCAAGGATTTTGAAGATAGGAGACTGTTTGTTTTGATTGTCATTGATTTCATCAAGTGAAAATACGGGTGTTTTAAAGCGGATAAAGTTTGTTTGATCCTGATAAAAATTGTCCTTCGTATATGTTTGCTTATTTATATTTAGAGAGTTTGGGACAAATATAAAAAATTCTTGTGTATATGTATTCTTTTCGACGTCAGGTTGTTGAAAAAATTCTGATTTGAGTTCCAATTGCCATTTATCGCGCAGTTGGATTTCTCCGCTTTCAAGCTCTTTTATAAATTCACCCATAGAATCTCCTTACAGTTAAATATCACGAATGCTATTAACATGGCTATTGTCAAATTATGCGTTCATTGTGTATATTTCTAAACAAATGAATTTTAGGAGAATAAAAATGAATTTTACAAACGGTAGTAAAGTAAGTTCTATTAAGGACACCCAACCTATAAATAAACTCATGCTCTCTACAGCTTACTGTGTCATCGGAAGCGTATTTTTGAGTTTAATGTCTCAACTTTCACTTCCGCTACCTTTTACACCCGTACCTTTAACTCTCCAGACTTTAGCTCTTTTCTTACTTGTAATTGCCCAAGGTAAAGTAAAGTCTTCGATTTCTGTAATTTTATATCTTGTACAAGCCTCTGCAGGGCTTCCGGTTTTAGCGGGTGGATTAGTTAATCCTCTGTGGATCCTTTCACCAACAGCTGGTTACCTTGTTGGGTTCCTTGCTTTCACACTGACTGCTGGCTATTTATTAGAAATGAAGAAAAATCCTGGTATGCTGTGGACGGGGTTATCTCTAGTTTGTGGACAAACAGCTGTTTATACGCTAGGTACGGTTTATCTCGCAAACTTCATTGGGATAGCTAAAGCTGTTGAGCTTGGAGTCACTCCTTTTTTACTCGGGGCTGCGATTAAATTACTTTGCGCAACGTGTTTCTCGAAGCCTATTAACTATATATCTGAACAGGTTTAATAATTCCGGGGGGAGCATGAATACGATTTATATTTATCACGGCACTCATGATTATGCTGGAGTCGACTGCGAAGGTGTTATCCAGCTTGTGTCTAAATTTAAAGAAATTACCCCAAACGTTAATATTAACTTTGTAGATGCAGCTAATCTTGAAAGTAAAATTTGCGTTAATCCTAATGTTGAGCCAAATTGGGAACAAAAAATTGTTCTTGTTTTCCCTGGAGGTAAAGCAAGTATTTGGGATGAACAGCTAGGGGAAACTGTACATACTGTACGCTCTTTTATCGAGAGAGGGGGAAATGGGTTGTTTATCTGTGCCGGTGCATATTGGTCAGCAAAAGAGTCGTTATTCACCGTCTCTGAAGGCAATTCTATATACCGAAAGCGTCCGCTGCAGTTCTTTCCAGGAGCTGTAAAGGGGCCTATTAAGTTTAGTGATTCTTGCGTTGTTCATGTTAAAGATGAAATCAACAATATTTCTGGTGCTGTTTTCCTTTATGAAGGTGGGTATTTTGAAACTAACGATCAAATAAAAGATGATTTCACCACGCTATCAACATACCCCGATAAAAAGATTGCAGCAATTCGTATGAAGGTCGGGTTAGGAAAGATTGTTTCTACTTGTGTTCATTACGAATTTGATGGGATGGCTGTTGTTAATAAATTCATTGATGATGAAACATGGGAAAAATTTCAGGAGATTAATTCTAAACTTCTCGAAAGTAAGCATTTTAGAACGCAATTTTTTGTGGAAGCACTCAAATTTTTTGGCGATTCTTGATTGAATACTTATAGAAATTCCAGTATACAATTACTCTATTTAGGGGAATCAGACTGTATTTTTTTTGAATGATGTTTCCCTGTATTTTGGGTTTAGAGTAGTAGCCAATCTTTTAGAAGATAAGCCTCTTTTCTTGTTTTATTTTTTAATAGGATGCGCAGAATGGCCTTTTGAGTGCCGCTATATTTTGAACGCCTTTCCTACTTCAGTATTTTAAAAATCATAATAAGTCTCTATTGTAGCGCATTTTATACAGATATCAATAAATAACTTTAGCTTTTCTAGTAATAAACACCGTATTTGTTAATTTGAAATTTAATTGAATATAGAACTCGTATTAAAAAATAAGTCTTTTTTTTGTTTAGTTAGTAGTTTTGTTTGTTAGTTGAGTTGTTGACTTAATGATGTGCTTATTATATAATTTTTGTAATGTTTGTATTTATTAATAATAATGTTTTAAAAAAGGGATTTTATGAACGTTAAAGGTAATTATGTTTTTTTAGATAGTAGAAGTTATGATTCTACTTTAAGCCTTCTTCAAGAGAGAATTACAAAAACTCAAACTACGTTAGAGAAAATATCTAACATAGCAGACGGTGTTTTTTGTTACCTGGATAAGGATGGAGAGCTACAAACTTTTAAACCACATAACCCCAAGGTGGCCGCTTTTGCAAGGAATTGGGCGAATTATATTCCAGGATGTAATCAGTCTATAGAAAAAGCAAATGAGGTTATGGATAAAGCAATTGATACAGTGAATTATTTTTGCACTAGTGTTGATGAGACGGGGAATGTTATAAAAAAATATATTGAAGATGCCAACGAACTTCCGACAATAGTTAAACTTGCTGCAGATATTTCTGTGCTACTAAATAAATTTGAAAACCTGAATAAAAAGCTAGAAAAACAAGCTGTATTGTTCCAGGTAAGAGATGATAGTCGATTAAAAAAATATACTACATTAATCGGAAATTTATCTAAAAAAGTATCTGACAATAAGAATTTAATTGAAGGCCTTCTTTTTAATAAAAATATTTCGAAGCCAGAGTGTAGAACTGAAGTTGTAGTGCAAGAAGATGTAAGTGAATCTGTTTCTGAGCCTAAAAAAGAGCTTAATATTCCACTGCCCCCGCCGTTGAACTTACCACAAAAAGAGTCTAATATTCCATTACCTCCACCGATGAATATACCACCACCTCCAGGGATAAAGATGAAAAATAGTCAGGCTACACTAACCCCCGAGGAAAAGCATATTAAGTCGGAAAAAATAAGGTTAGCTAGAAATCAGAAAAATCGTCTGAATCCCATAAATTTTTATTCTGTGAAACAGCCATCTCGAGAGATTGTTAAATTATTGAATCAACTTATAACTAAATCAGACTCTGAAGAGGAAAAAAAAGGGTACCAATTGGAGTTGCAAGGAGAAAAAACTCCTCACCATTTTAAAGGTGAAAATTTTAAAGCTCTTGTCAGTAAGTTTACTAACGATGAATTGAGGCTCCTTCTAAAGATTAAAGATAATATTGAATTCGATGACAATGACCGTAATAATTTTCTAGAAACTGTTAAAATCTTAGAGGAAAATAAAAGTAGTTGGGTTGAGTTTTTCACATGTAGGAATGCTCATGCAGTGGCTTTAAAAGAAAAGCTTGATTCTAGGAATGAAGGTAAAGAAAGTGAGCCTGATTATGCTCCAAGGCCTTATGATCCTAATGCTAAAAAAGCTAAAATAAACAAGAATCAACCACGTGCTGGTGATAGATTGAATTTTATGGAGGAGTTGAGCTCACATCTATCGCAGCCTGGACTGAAAAAAAATGATAGACCAAAGAATGCTCCCCAAGAAGATAGGAATCAGCTATTTAAACAGCTTAACAAAGTAGGGAATTCTTCAGGCACAGACATTTCAGCTGAAAAAATAGGTGACGGTAGACCTCTTTTTCAATTAAAGAAGGTAAAGCTTTCTGAAGATGAAAGGAAGCAAAAGCTAAATACGCAGATAGGTGTTGAGTTAACTGGTTTAGCAGAGAAGGAAATGGGTACAGCACACCGTGCTTTGTTAGAGATTTATCAAGGTGAATCAACACTAAAAACTTCTGTTCAGAATTTTAGTAAAGATTTTGATCGCACTATGAATTATTTTAAAGAACAAATTTCTAATGAACGCAGTTCTTCTAATGATGAGTCGATAATCAATCAGTTTGAGATTAAAGTTGAAAAAATCGAACTTGTTAGGACACGTTTCGATAGAGCGCAGGCATATATTAAAAACCCTGGAAATAGAGAGGAACTTGCTGTTCGAGAATTTTTAGCTGAATTTGAAGAAACAGCTAGAAAGACTGCCGAACAAAAAATTGGCAGTCTCTGAGCGAAAAGAAAGGGCTTAATCAGCATTAAAACTTGGTTTGCATCCAAATCCAGTAGCGCAGCTTTCGTAAAGTAGTGAGATGCAATGAAGATTGATGCCTTATATAATAAGAGATCCACCATTGTTTTTACAAAACATTGTGGATCTCTTATTTTGATAAACACTGACAAGTTTAGGATGAAATTTAGACCAGAGTATAGTGCTACTCTATTCATAAACTTATTTACGTAGTTGAGGGCTTGCCAGCCTATTATGTATTAGTACAGAGCACCTGTTTTACTATTAAAGTAAGATAGTATGTTACTTGCTCCAGTGATAACTCTTCCATCTACTACAAGAACAGGAATTTTTCTAGATCCTGTTTTTCTAAACTCTCTTTTGTTGTTTGCAAAAGAGATATCTTTTTTGATCACATGCGCGTTAGTGTCATCTACGTAGTTAAGGACTGTAGTGCAGTGAGGGCATCCTGTGCTATAGTATAATACAGGTGTACTTTGTGCGTCGGAATTTTTTCCATGATCCTGACCGCCATATGCAGAAAGGCTACCACTAACCATTACTAATGCAACAGCAAGTGTTGATGTAATTGAAACTAAATAATTTCTCATAATAACTCCTTAAGGTTTAAGAGAATTTTTTTTATTCATATTTGAAAAGATAGAGTACGCCACACAAGCGATGATGATAGTACCAACCAGTCCCCACCCAAAAGAAAGCTGCGCCCAGTTTGGATAACCTTCGTATGGCGTGATAAAATCCTGGTAAAAAGTTTTTCCAATGATAGAGAGTAACGCTAGAGGGATAAAATATTTGATGGAAAAATCCCACGATTTACCAATTTTTATGTCGGAAACTTCATTGGCATATTCGCGGATTTTTTCAGGTCCATAATACCATCCAACAACTAAAGTTTGTAGCAGCCCCGTAAGCACAAGCCCATAAACCGTAATGTAGTGGTCGGTTATATCGATATAATAAATACCTGCTGAGGTGGCAAATACCAGTCCACCTATAACACTCGCAAAACAGATATAAAAAACGACCATTTTTTTGTTTGCATTAGGAAAGTGGTCATAGAATAACGCGGCGATTGCCTCTATCAAAGAAAATAAACTGTCGATACCAAGGGTTATTAAGGTAACAAAGAAAATAAATGCAAAAAAAGGAGCCCATGGGATGAGCGATAAAGCTTCAGGAAGAACAATAAATGCCAAACTCGGACCCGAAGCTGCCAAATCTGCGATCGATTCACCACTCGCTTGTGCCATGTAACCTACGGTCGAAAAGATAACAAGGCCAGCTGTAAAGGCGATGGCAACATCGGCAATACTTGTGATTAAAGCGCTTTTGATAATATCACTTTTTTGGTCTTGATAGCTAGCGTACGTTATCATAACCCCAAAACCTAACGACAATGTGAAAAATACTTGCGCAACAGCTGCCATCCACACTTCAATATCTAAAAGCGCACTAAAATTGGGATTTAAATAAAATGTAAGTCCATCCATTGCGCCAGGCAAAAACAACGTTCTCGATAGCAAAACCACTAGAAGAATAATAGGGAGAGGCATCGTAATAGTAACGACGTCACTCACACTTTTTACACCTTTCCATACACAGAAATATACCATAACCCATGAGGCAAGTAGTGCAATGAGAACAGATGTGGAGAATCCACCCACGATATTTGGAGTTTCACTCATATTTAATACGTGCTGATGAAAAAAAGCTTTTGTATCGTCACCCCAGCTTAGGTCAAATGAGTAAAGGCTGTATATGAGCGCCCAACCCATTACAACGGCGTAATAACACGCAACTCCAAAAGAACTCATTAATGCTCCAAGACCGATGCCGCTAAATTTTCTATCGATCTTTTTCATTGCACCAACAGCACCTTGCTGCATTTTTTGCCCAAGGCTAAACTCTAAAACTAACAATGGAAATCCAACAAGAAACAGCATTATGAAGTAGGGAAATAGAAAAGCACCGCCGCCATATTTACCGACTAAATAAGGAAAACGCCAAATATTACCTAATCCTACAGCAGATCCCACCGCCGCAAAAATAAACATCGTTTTCGAGGGCCAACGCTCTCTCTGCATATGTACTACCTCTCAATAATACTCTTGAGGCTCAGTTTATTTTCTGTTTTAATTATTGTACAGCGAGTTAGATTATAAATGAAATTACACCGCTTATAACTCTAAAGGTTAATTTACTAAGAATGATTAATGATGCAAGCCACGGGCTTTTTATTGCCACTAAGCTAATGCCCAGAAAACAGGATAATCTAAGAATTTTACTGCACATCAGGTAAGTCCCCCTTGTAGTGAGATATACACCAGTTCCTGCAACCTCCATAGTACGGTATAGCATCGATAAAGCCGCTTTATAGTCGAGTTTTTGTCCATCTACAATAATATAATCTGCCGCCTTTAGTTCCTCAAGTTCAGACTGATCACCAAATAACTCCTGAATTAAATTGAGGTCTGCAATAAAGGCATCGATGGAAGGTTCAGCGCCTTCAACGACCACGGTCTTACTTCTCAACAGCTCACTTTCTTGCCCTTCCGCTATAGGCTCGATTAACTCCCACTCATAGAGCTCTTTATCTACTTTTTTTTGCTCTCGCTGAAGGTTTTCAAGTTCTTTTTGCAGTAGCGTGTAAGAAATTTTACCGTCAGCTCGAGTAGCTTTTTGTAAAATCAAATCAAAGTCGGGGACAGACTCCATAAGTGAAGTGACTATTTTTTCTGTCATTTCACTCATTAATTTTTTTACCGAGGGTTCTACTATGCGTTTAAGTTGATCGAGCTGGTGATCTTTTTCTATGATGGAGGAATTTATTGGACCTTCAGTAGCTTCTAGTTTTAGACAGTCTTTTACGACATCGGAGACTTTGTCACTATTATGCTGAGGTTGTAACCTTTTTTCTTGATAAGGGACCATAGTCCAATTGTTTCTATTTGTAGATTCTACGCTCATAGACATTACACCCTGTTTCTGTTATAATAATACCTTTAATCATCATATTGGAATTATACAGATGGCAAAAAAAAAGCAAGTTGATACTGGAGAAACAGAAGAGGAACGTCTCATGAAGTTCAAACGTCAAATGGAGTTGCTTCCTACGATTCATAGACGCTTCCGTTGGGTAGTTGTTGGAGTTGTGCTTTTAACTGTTATCGTTACCATAGTCCAAATACTGATGTTTCAGTAACTTGGCAGTTATTTTTCCTGCGATTTTAATAATTGGTATTTAGCGTAAGCTTTTTTTTCAAAATAGGAAGTGACCGATAAACCTGATGATTATGATGTTTTTGAGATAATTCCACTGATAGATATCTTAAGGTTTTCTTGAGTTAGGTAACTAGAATTCGTCAAGTAAGATCCATTCCCTAAGTATGTAAGTAATGTAATCCCGAGTTTTTTTTCAGGTGTTTCATAAGCTGTCCACCCAATATCCTTTTCTGTAACCAATCCAGTTCCCACTAGCTTACCTACTTTTGGTGTTTCAATGTTTACTTCAAATTGACTGTCAATACAGTTTGAAATAGTAATGTCTGTTTGCCAAACTTGTTTATTCTCAACAACTTCAACCTGTTGGTTGATTTGGAGCTTTCCCTCTTCCGAGAAGATTATTTTTTTTGTCATAGTAAAATGAAGGGACATGCTATTTTCAATTGCGATAATGGTTCCAGCTCCACTCCAAGTGCCTTCAGAAAAAAAATACTGGTGATGAGCGAAAGATTGTTTATCGAAAATACTATTCACGCGTCTTTTTCCTCTCTATTAATAGGATTAAAGTTTAGGGAAATTGAATTTAGGCAGTAACGTTTTCCTGTAGGCAATGGACCATCATTAAACACATGGCCAAGATGACAGTTACAATGTGCACAGCGTACTTCTGTACGTTTAGAAAACAGCGTATAGTCATCGTGGTATGCAATACTACCACTTTGTATAGGTTCATAGAAACTAGGCCATCCAGAACCGGAGTCAAACTTTGTTTTAGAGCTAAATAAGGGAGTATCGCAACCTTTACAACAAAAAATTCCTGGACGCTTCTCTTCTAGATGCGATCCGGTAAAAGCGCGCTCTGTTCCGGATTCTCTAAGCACAGAATACTCCTCTGGAGTGAGCTTTTCGCGCCATTCACGCTCAGTAAATTTCTCTTTATCACTGTGATCATTCATCATAACCTCATCATGGATGATTTCTGGTGGTGTTCTTTTTTCAGGCAAACCAAATAAAAACCAAGCAGCGATGACAACCCCTACTATTAACAGAATCATAAAAATATTCGATTTACTCATAAGCTAAGCTCTTCTTGTTCATTACTGCTTTTGCAGGACTATCTAAATTTAATTGTGTCAGGGTATAACGGCCATACATTCAGTATCAGTGGGATAGTCACTAATATGACGATCAGCGTTAAAAAAATACCCATTTTCCAGTAGTCACCAAAATTATATCCTCCGGGTCCCATCACTAGAGCATTAGACTGATGACCTATTGGAGTTAAAAAGGGACTCGAGGCCCCAATCGCAACTGTCATTAAAAAAGGATCGGGCGATGCCAGTAACCGTTGCGCAATACTAATCGCGATCGGAGCCATCAGTACCGCAACAGCAGCATTATTCATTACATTTGATAATATAATGGTGATCACTAAAAGTATTCCAAGAGTCATCGATGCATCCATACTTTGAGTAATATCGACAATCGTATTCCCGACTAAGGCTGCACCGCCCGTATTTTCCATAGCTTCCCCAAGCGGTATCATAGCTCCTAGTAAAACAATGACTGGCCAATCAACACTTTGGTATATTTCTTTTAATGGAATTAGATTGAGTATCGCCATAGCTAGTGCGGCGCAAGTAAATGCAATTTCGACAGGGAAAAATCCCGTAACAGCACAAAGTATGGCGATACCAAAAATTGCAAGTGAAGCAATAATGCGTCGAGGTTGTCCTATTCGTAGCTCTCGCTTAGCTAAAGGTAAACAGCCGAGCAGCGATAAGGTTTCTTGTATAGATTCTTTGGGAACCTGTAACAGTAAGATGTCTCCAACTTCAAAACGTATGCGTGCCAATCGATCCTCTAGTCGTTCTCCATGTCGAGCCACAGCAAGAAGGTTTACACCATACCGCCATCTCAAATGAAGTCCTCGTGCATTTTTTCCTACAATCGGAGAATTAGTCGAAATGATCGTTTCAATTAATACGACTTTGTCAGATTCCAACACGCCTTCGACTTCATCGTCGTTACCAACCATTTCAAAATTCGTAACATCTAGGAAGTTTTTTAGTGACTCTGGGTTTGCTTCTACAATTAAAATGTCATTAGCCCATATGGTTTCAAAACCTGATGGCGCCAGTAATCTACGTTTACCACGGACTAGTCCAATTATCGTTATTGCTGATTCAACAAGAGTTTCTAAATGGGATAACTGTTTTCCCACTAGTTCAGAGTCCTCAGGAATGGTAACCTCAGTAGTATACTCTTTAATATGAAATAATTCATCAGTGGATGCTTGTCCTTTTCTGTCGGGAATAAACCTCCAGCCAATCACGATCATATAAATAATACCAGCAAGCGCTACCCCGACACCCACGGGAGCAAAATCGAACATGCTAAATGCTTGATCACCATTAGCCATACGCATGGTACCGATGATAATATTAGGTGGTGTTCCTATCATAGTGATCAAGCCACCGAGGAGCGATCCAAAAGCTAAAGGCATTAGTAAGTATGAAGGGGAGCGTTTATTTTTCCTGGCAATTTGGATTGCAACAGGCATCATTATTGCGAGTGCACCGACGTTATTCATAAACCCAGAAATTGTAACCACGATAACAAGTAAAAGAGTTAACTCAATGGTACGGTTTTTTCCGACTTTCATAATCCATTTAGCGATAATTTCAATAAGACCTGAATTCTGGAGTCCGCGACTAATAATAAGGACTGCAGCAACGGTTATGACAGCAGGATGACCGAAACCGGCGAATATACGGTTCATGGGAACTGTACCACTTAGGGCCACCATGATTAATGCCAAACATGCAACAAGATCATAGCGCCACTTGCTAAAGACAAAAAGGAAGAGTGTGCTTATCAGAACACAAAAAATAATAAGTTGATCGAAGGTCACTATACCCTACTTGATGAAAAATTCTATTACAGTCACTCTAGCATATTTAATCAGTTTGTATAATAACTTTTTTTTATTTATGGTGAATTTAGAATTAATGTGAGGGATTTTTTTATGCTCGGTGTCATTATAGCGCTCATTCTTAATAGTATAATTGTCTTATTGGCATCTTATATTGTACCAGGAATAAAACTTTATTCATTTTTTTATGCAGTCATTGTTGCTGGAGTGATTGGACTAGCAAATGCTCTAGTGCATCATATTCTTGTTTGGATGGGGATACCACCTAATTACCTGACTTACAGCTTGTTCACACTACTTTTTACAGCAGGTTTTATTTTGGCCATCAGCTATTGGCTTCCAGGTATCGAAGTCGACGGCTTTAAGTGGGCACTCATATATGCAGTAGTCATTGCCGTTCTCAATGCTAGTATTCATTCCATAATTCATCACTTCTAAGACCAATATTTATATTACTTAATATAAATAAAAAGTGATTGATCAAAGATTGTTCAGCAGATGAAACTTATTGATAATTTTATGTATTGTGACTCGTATAAAAGGAACATTTTCTTCTTTTTAGCATTAAGTTGAAACTATTTGACATGTCTTGATTGATGGGATACTGTGTCCGTGTATTTAAACATCAAAGGAGATTTTAATGAATACAGTTTGTAGCAGTAACCCATATAACATTGGTTGTTCCGATTTTTTCCTAAATGAACAAAAAATCGTTGGAAGAACTTTAGATTTTCCAACTCCACTTTTATCAAATTTAGAAAAAAGACCAAGAGGGGAAACTTTTACCGCTTATGCTCCTAATGGTCAAGAGTCATTTTCATGGACCTCTGAGTTTGGTTTTGTGGGATTCACTGCTTTTGGAGATGATAATCAAGGAAAGAATGTCATGGAAGGAATGAATGAAAAAGGGCTAAAAATTTCTCTATTGACTCTAAGCGCTACAACTTATCAGACTGTACCAGAAGGGGAAATGGATAGAGCTCTAGGTGTGAGCGATATGACTGTATGGCTTCTGGGGACGTGCCAGAATATTGATGAAGTAAAAGCTGCTCTACAAAGTGTTTATGTTTGGGCAGATACAGTACCGCCATTTCCGGAAACTCCTTTGCAGCATATTTCGATCCACGATAACACCGGGGCTAGCTTGGTTGTAGAGTATGTTGATGGAGAATTGAATCTCTACAACAATGAAGTTCACATGTTGACGAATGATCCTGTTTACCCAAAGCAGTTAGAGAATTTACGCAAGTATCAATACCTTAACATTAGCTATCAATCAGGACAGTCTTGTGGAAGTGGAATGATAGGCTTGCCGGGTGATTATACAGAGCAGTCTCGGTTTGTAAGAGGTGCAAAGCTTTTAGAATTTGCTGATGTGGACTCTCAGAATCCCATTAACACAGCACTAACAATTTTAGGTACATTAGATGTCCCCAAAGGTGTTAAGTTGGCCTCGCCGAATAACAATGAAGACTACGATTGCACCCGTTGGCGCACAGTAACAGATATCGGTAACTTGGTGCTCTATTACTCAACCATAAAAGATCCGACTTGGTATAGCGTAGATTTAAATCAACTAGATTTTAGTGAAGGCACAGAATATCAAAAGTTTCCAATCTATAAGAAACAAAGCGATAGGCCTTGGGCAGTATCTGTAAATGATAAATTCCAAGCTGCAGTCGATTCCAATAAGAGTATGTTCACTCGTATGGTTAATTACGTTTGGTAATACATAAAGGAATACCAATTCCTAAGGGAGTTGGTATTCTATACTTTTCTACTTTAGCTTTTTGGGCGATATCATATCTTCAGGGCGCACGTGTCGATCAAACTCCTCTTCTGTAAGGTATCCTAGTTCTAAACATGCAGTCTTTAATGTCACATTCTCATGGTACGCTTTATGCGCTATTGCAGCAGCTTTGTCGTAGCCAATAACGGGATTCAAAGCAGTGACAAGCATTAACGATCGTTCGAGATGCTGCGAGATCATCTCCTTGTTAGCTTTTAATCCTTCAACTAAATGATCGGTAAAGGATCGACATGCATCGCCCAAAAGGTCAACAGATTGGAGGTAGTTATATATCATCATCGGTTTGAAAACATTTAACTCAAAATTTCCCTGGCTGCCTCCAATTCCTATGGCAACGTCATTACCCATTACTTGCGCACATACCATCGTCATCGCTTCACATTGTGTTGGGTTGACCTTTCCTGGCATAATTGAGGATCCAGGTTCATTTTGGGGAAGCTCTAATTCATAAATACCACAGCGCGGGCCCGATCCCATCCAACGCATATCGTTAGCGATCTTCATCAAACAGCATGCAAGAGTTTTTAGAGCTCCACTTGAGTTAACAATAGGATCGTGAGCAGCTAATGCAGCGAATTTATTTTTAGCACTGACAAATGGTAATCCTGTAATCGTCGCTATTTCCTTAGCCACACTGTCTGCAAAATCTGGATGCGTGTTCAGTCCTGTGCCGACAGCTGTCCCTCCAAGCGCTAACTCTAAAATCGCGTTTAGTGAATACTCAATGAAGTCAATTGCTTGGTCAAGCTGGGCGACATAACCTGAAAACTCCTGTCCTAGTGTTAGTGGAACGGCGTCCATCAGGTGTGTGCGTCCTATTTTTACAATACTACTAAATTCTTTTTGCTTTTTTGCTAATGCGTCTCGTAACTTTCTCACGCAGGGAAGGAGATGGTGCGTGACCCTTTCAGCAGCAGCTATATGCATGGCTGTAGGGTAGGTATCATTGGATGACTGTGACATGTTGACGTGATCATTCGGGTGAATCGGATCTTTACTGCCCATGACTCCGCCAGATTCTTCAATAGCTTTATTGGCGATCACTTCATTACTATTCATATTTGTCTGTGTGCCACTCCCTGTTTGCCAAATGCGTAAGGGAAAATGATCGTCGAGAGTGCCGGCAATAACCT
Organism: Chlamydiota bacterium; assembly: GCA_036164375.1. Lineage (GTDB taxonomy): Bacteria > Chlamydiota > Chlamydiia > Chlamydiales > Criblamydiaceae > JAYZJO01. The sequence continues at coordinate 63,861 of JAYZJO010000007.1, forward strand.
CATCGGCAGCTTTATTTATTAAATCAGCTTTTTCTTTAGGAAGCTTTTTTAACTTACAATTAACAGTAGCGGCAGCTTTTTTTAAAATACCAATGGCTCTAATAATCGCTCGCGGCATTTTTTCGTCCCCAATATTAAAGTTGATAAGGGACCGAGCGGTTTGGGCTCCATAGTAGGCATCGATGGGGACTTCAACTTTTCCCATGCTGTCCTTTTCTGTACGAGTACTGGTTTCCTGAGTGGGCATTTTTGATCTCCTGAATAAAGTGTAAATTTTACTTTACAATAGGACGCGTACGGAAGGGAAGAATTTTCTTTTCTTGCTGAGTTAACAGCTTTTGGATTATAGTTTTTCAATGAATCTTACAAACAACATGGCATTGAAGGATCAATAACATGACTACCATGAGCGCTATACATCCAACAATTACTCCCTCTTTTCAAGCAAGGACTGAACACGTACGTAACACTAATTTTTATATTGAACTTGTTTCCTCTTACATCAACGATGATTGCTCAACCAAAGAGCAAAATTGGGAAACGAGCAAAACTGAATTAATAGAAGCGTTCACTTATCTACACTCAAATAAAAGTCGTCGATTGCGAGACGTATTTAAAAACTTATTTGTTGCAATTCCACCCGATAGGCTCGATAGCTTTTTGCAGGACATCGTTTATAAGTCAATTTTTGAAAAAAAGCCGGAAATGCATAGTTATGCTCTTTCTTTAGTTTCTTTTGAACAACTCGAAAATATTTTGCAAAGCAAAGATGATAGTTTTGACGAAGAGTTAAACAGCATTAAAGAGTTGGCAGAAATTGTAGCTAAATACTATCGAGAACCCCCCGGATCGAAAGCAAAAAAGTCATTTTTCTTAGAAATTAGAAGAATGTTTTCTTTTGTCTTCAACTTTATTCCAAATGTAATTAATACTTTTATGATTGCATTTTCTTTATACGATATTGGAAAAGATCCACAATCCGCATGGGAAGCTTCGGCGTTACTCGATGTTTACTATAAATTTATTATGATACCTGCTGCAATTGTAGTTGTTCTTAACTGTATATTGCCACCATTAGGTCTTACGATTTATGCTATAGCAGCCTCTATCGTTTTGGTTGCTATCGTTGCTCTTGTCATTTATATAAAATGGATTAGACCTTGCCCCAACAGACTTCCTCACTGCACAAACCTTACGGAAGATGCTAAACTTGGAAGAGTTGCTCCTGTCGTTGGTAGAGAACATGAAATTGACAGGCTTGTCAATTTATTTTCTAACTTGGATAGTAGCCTCTCAAGGCACGCTATTCTTGTAGGTCCTTCTGGCGTTGGTAAAACTGAAATTATTAAAGGACTAGCTCAAAAAATAAGTAGAGGCAAAGATATACCCAAAAGCCTTCGAAAGAAAAAAATATTTGTAATTAATACTGCCAGCCTAGTTCAAGGGGGAATGTACGGTTATGCAGATCAGCTGACCTATTTAATCAATCGTGTTAAAGGTTTTGAAAATGAAGTGATCTTCTTTTTTGACGAAATTCAAGCTGCATTCAAAAATAAAAAGCCGTTCTCAGATTTTCTGAAACCTATCCTTGACCGCGGAAAAATTCATTGTGTCGCGGCAACAACAACGAATGAATATAATAAATATCTATTAAGGGATCCCGCTTTTGCAAGGCGCTTCGAAAGAATTAATGTTACCGAAATGGGAGATGACGATATAAAAGAAGTCCTTCAGGTTCTCATTCGAGACTCAGAAGATGGAGCTCTGATAGACGATATCGCTCTCGATAGTATTATCGCTAAAACAAACCAAGTGAAAAATGAAATTGTCGCCAAAAAAGGGGGGACTGAGTATCAACAACCAGCCTTCGCTGTTCAAGTTCTCACCCACGCTATTAAGAAAGTGTCAACGACATCCGACTCTCATAATACTCCACCTGCACTAGTAGAAAAAAAAGCCAGACTTACCAGCTTAAGAACTTCAATGAATAGAAATCCCCAATTTCGCCCTACAACCCCTGAAGGGAAAAGGATGCTCGTTGAAATGAGAAATCTAGAAAAAGAAATTCAATCTTACAAAGACTCCCTCAGTTCTAAAAAGAAAGCGATTGCTTACTTTAAAGAAAAGTTTGCCGATCTACAAAAGATGCAATTACAATTGAAAAAGGTAGCTGCTACAGCTCTTAAAGATAAGCGAAAAACTAAAAGGTTGAAAAGTTTTTTTTGGGAATACGAATATGTTATCCCACAAACGAAAAAAGCTATTGACGCCCTTAAAGAGGTTATTAACGATGACTATCATAAAATAGCCGTTGATGATGCGCTCATAGATGAAGTTATTCGTGAAATTCAAGAAAATGAAAAACAAATTACTCAATCAAATGATCAAAATACCACAGCTTAATGACACTAAAAAACGGGTAAAAGCTTATTTTTGTTTTAACTTTATCTTTTTTTGTGGCATTCTCCCCCTCTAGAACCATTGTGTTTTTAGAAATGTGGAACTATATTAAACCTTTGTAACTCAGTGTGATACAACTCCAGTGGGTTACGCGAACAACTCAATGAGGAATAAACATTATGTCTCTAGCTTTCGCACTAGTTTTTGCGTGCGGGTTCTTAGCTTTGGGCTACGGAGTTGTGACAATTCGTTCGATACTGTCACTAGACTCGGGATCCAAAGAAATGAAAGAAATCGCTTCCGCTATTCAAGAAGGTGCAGGCGCTTACCTTAACCGTCAGTACACGGTTATCACAGGCGTCGGTATCGTGATCTTTATACTTATGACATGGGCTCTTAGCTGGTCTGCAAGTATCGCTTTCTTAGTAGGCGCCTTCCTTTCAGGACTCGCTGGCTATGTCGGTATGCACGTGTCTGTAAGAGCAAATGTTAGGGTAGCTCAAGCTGCTCGATCTGGATTAAGCACAGCTCTTAGCGTTGCTTTTAAATCCGGTGCTGTTACAGGAATGCTTGTAGTGGGGCTCGGTCTACTCGGTCTTACGGGGTACTACTATGTACTAAAATCTATGGGTGCTGAAGGCCGTGACCTTTTAGAGCCTCTTGTCGCTCTTGGATTCGGTGCTTCATTGATCTCTATTTTTGCTAGACTCGGCGGGGGTATTTTCACTAAAGGTGCAGATGTCGGTGCGGACTTAGTAGGTAAGGTTGAAGCCGGTATCCCTGAAGATGACCCAAGAAACCCAGCTGTAATCGCTGATAACGTAGGTGATAACGTTGGTGACTGTGCGGGTATGGCTGCAGACTTATTTGAAACATACGTCGTGACTATCGTCGGAACGATGCTTCTTGCTGGTATTTTCTTTACGGGATCCCTTATTGATCTACAAGAAACAATGATGTTTTACCCTCTAGCAATCGGCGCTATTTGTATCGTCGCTTCCATCATAGGAACATTCTTTGTCCGCCTTGGCAAAAGTAACGATATCATGAACGCTCTCTATAAAGGGTGCTTTGCTACCGCGATCGTAGGCGCAATTGGAATTGCCTGGTTGACTAATAGCTTGATTGGCTTCAACACTTCTTTTGAAGTAAGTGGAACAACAGTCACAGGGCTTGGCTTGTTTTACTGCTGTATGACGGGTCTTGGCGTTACAGGATTGATCATGTGGATCACTGAGTACTATACTTTAGGTAAATATCGCCCAGTGCAAAGCATTGCGCAGGCATCAACAACAGGTCATGGTACTAACATCATCCAAGGTATTGCCGTATCTATGGAAGCAACAGCGTTACCCGTGATCGTTGTTTGTGCAGGTATTTTAATCTCATATCTCAATGGACACCTTTACGGTGTAGCTATCGCTGCTACAACAATGCTTGCTCTCGCAGGTATGATCGTTGCCCTTGATGCATATGGACCGGTAACAGATAATGCAGGCGGAATCGCTGAAATGTCAAATCTACCCAGTGATGTTCGTGATACGACAGATGCACTCGATGCGGTAGGTAACACAACAAAAGCTGTTACTAAAGGATACGCTATCGGTTCAGCAGGACTTGCGGCAATCGTTCTATTCTCAGCCTTCTTAGAAGATTTACAACACTATTTTCCTGAGTCTGTAACTTCGTTTGAACTGCAAAACCCTTATGTTGTTATCGGACTATTTATCGGTGGCTTGCTTCCTTACTTATTTGGAGCTTTAAGCATGATGGCAGTAGGACGTGCTGCAGGTTCTGTAGTGATTGAAGTTCGTCGTCAGTTTAAAGAAATTAAAGGGATTATGGAAGGAACAGCTAAGCCTGAGTATAGCAAGGCTGTAGACCTACTTACGCGAGCAGCGATTAAAGAAATGGTTGTTCCGTCGCTTCTTCCTGTTTGTGCACCAGTAATCCTTTACTTTGCAGTGATGTGGATAGGTGGACAAAATGAAGCTTTTGCAGCGATCGGTGCTATGTTGCTTGGTGTTGTTGTTACAGGACTATTCGTTGGACTGTCAATGACATCAGGTGGTGGTGCTTGGGATAATGCTAAGAAGCTAATTGAAGACGGTGTGCATGGAGGAAAAGGCTCTGAAGCACATAAAGCGGCTGTAACAGGAGACACCGTAGGTGATCCTTACAAAGATACAGCTGGACCCGCAATCAATCCAATGATTAAAATCACTAATATTGTTGCATTACTTTTATTAGCTATTTTAGCTAATGGTGTCGCATAAATTTCTAGGTGATTTTCTGATTCCCTACAGGTTTATTGTTATCTGTAGGGAATTTTCTTTGTTCTATTAAATAATTAATTCTATTTCTTTTTAAAAAATAGCTTCGATAATATTGCTGCAAGTTGTTTTTTCTGAAAAAAAACTCGAAGAAATTGCAAAAATATGCTAGTGTTCCTACATCAATTTGGTGTAATGAACCTCTAAATTCCAATTTCTGATTTGTGAATGTAAAAGTTTGGAGTTTTTTTTGTTCATCTTGATAAAAGCATAAAAAACCTCGAAAAGGTTACTGTGAGGGAAAAAATATTTCGAAGTTGAAAAGACACCGGGTATGAGTATGCTTATTCGGATAAAAATAGACACCCCAAAAAAAGGTTGTCGAAAGAAATATACAAATTAAATTATCATAATAGGTTCTTAGGAGTTCTTTTTAATATGAGTATCGGCAGTAGTGTTTGCAATGGATCAGTAGGAAGTCGAGATAACTGTAGTCGTGTCGATAATAGAAGAGTCGGAAGCGATGAGGGGAGTGAAACAGCAAATCAAAAAATTGCAGATAACTGTGGTCGTGTCGATAATAGCCCTAGTCAAAGAATTAGAAGCGATGAGGGGAATGAAACGGCAATTCAAAAAATTGTAGATCGCTCTCAAGTAATTACTACAAGCGCTGTTTGTACAAAGCAAGCTAGTGAGCTTTATAATACTCTATTAGATAGAGTAGAGTATTCTAGTTATATTTCGACGTATTTTAAAAATTTTCCCAAGGGAGGGGATATTCACTCCCATGTAGACGGTGGTATTTACTCAAATCATTTACTAAATTTTGCAATCGAAAATAAACTCTATTTCTATCAAAAGTCAGGGATTTACTACTTCATTACTGAGGAAGAGTATGACGCAACTTCGAAAATTGTACAAACGATTGAATCTGAAGATAAACAAAAGAAAATCCATGAGTCGATTAGTGGCTATGTTAAAGAAGATAGGTATAGGATTGAGGATAGCAATCTTTCAACTAAGCTCCATAAAGCACTTAACTCTCGAGAACAAGGCCAGGATATCAAAGATATAATTTTGGAGTTTGTTAAAAATCATAACTTAAAAGGTTACATTGATAGTGGAAACTTAGTTTTGACTCCCATGTCAAAATCTCACGAGCTTTGTGAAAACTGGAGACATGCAGAAACTGCAAAATCATTAGCGAAGGACTCTAATTTTGGGGAATGTGTATCGATGAAGGGAGCAAGTCATAATTCCAAAAATGGCGACAACCACTTTTTCTCAGCCTTCTATAGCTTAGAAAATATTTGTAGGCATATGCCATTAAAAAGAAAACTCGAGCTGCTTCTTGAAAATACCGACAATCAAAATATTGATTATCTTGAAATAGCAATATGGTTTGAAAGAAAACCGTTGCCTTCTGTCTATCTCGAGCAATTTGATGAGTTGTTTAATGCAGGGAAAATAGACCAACTATTACATTTGTTGAACAATTGGGTTGATGATTATGTATGCACAGCGAGAAAAAAAATTGAAGAGTGTAAAAAAGTCACTGATAGTAAATTAATAAAAAGAGGGTTTAATACAGAAAATATTTTTAGTATTGATAACCCTGTGGTTACGCGGTTTATTATCGATAATGACCGAACTTTACCTTCGTTAGCCGAAATATTCGCTTCTTTTGCTGCAAGTATGGCACTTGAAGAGAGGGAAGAGGTTGTTGTTGGGAGTGGTTTTGCAGGGAAAGAGCATGAATATAATGCTCTCAATTTTTTCGATCAACATATGGAAATAATTAAGTCTCTGAAGGATAGGTATGTTAATGCAAATGTGACTCTGCATGCTGGAGAATTTAATGATTACATATCGTACCCCACGCTTGCTTCAAGAAATGTAAGGGGGTCTCTTGTCGCTCAGCCAAATCGATTGGGACACTGCGTTGCTATCTCAGAAGATAACAAACTGATGGAATTGATTGAGACTATTAAAAAAAAGGAAATCGCCATTGAAGTGTGTCTAAGTAGTAATGAAAATGTTTTAGGAATTACTAATGGTAACCATCCCATCATCTTATTTATTCGGAATGGGGTACCCTTTGTTTTTTGCACGGACGACGAGGGAGTTAACAGAAGCTCTTTATCAAAGGAATTTGCAAAAGCGGCCATTAGATATGGAAAGCATGATAGTCACCTTTCTGAAGATAGTCGACTCACTTATCATTTGATGAAAAAGTCAAGCCTTCAATCAATAAGAAAGTCTTTTCTTTCTGGGGAGTCCATCTATAAATCAAGCTTTTTACAGTTATGTGATTTATTTAATAATGTCAGAGAGAAAGGTCATAAGTTGTCTAAGGAGCAGGAAGAGTTTTTAGAGTGTTCTGACAAGGCTAAAATGGAGTATAGATTAGAAAGAAAATTTGTGCACTTTGAGCAGACATATACACAAGAATTTATTGAGAAACATAAAATTAGTATGACGTTCTCTTTAACTGAAATATCTGGGAAGTTCGAAATTCGTCCAGGGGGGGGGTAAAATTAATCTGAATTTAAAGTTTCAATATGCACAGCAACGCTACTAGATAGTGCTCTAAGGTTATAGCCGCCTTCTAGTACAGAAATAATTTTTCCTTCCGAGTATTCATTGGCAATTTTACAAACGATTTCAGTCAAAATTCGATAGTCATCTTCAACCAAGTTGAGGTGTGCGATTCCATCATCCTTATGAGCGTCGAAACCTGCTGAAATCATTACAAGATTCGGCTTAAACGCTTGCATCTTTGGTACTAGCTTATCGTGGAAAGCTTCAATAAGTTTGTTTCTAGAGTTTTTTGAAGGCATAATAGGAACGTTACAGATGTTGTCATGCTCGCCAGTTTCAGATGCTTTTCCTGTGAATGGATAGTAGTTACCTTGATGAGTGCTGAAGTAGAACACGGATGGGTCATTATAGAAAATTTCTTGGGTTCCATTGCCATGATGAACATCCCAGTCGACAATCAACACGCGCTCTACACCATATTTGTTTTGGGCATACCGAGCGCCAAGGGCAATGTTGTTAAAGAGGCAAAAGCCCATGCCCATATCGCTGCAAGCATGATGACCAGGAGGGCGAATATTACAAAATACTTTCTTGGCAATATTTTCCATGACAGAATCAACAGCAGTAAATACTCCACCGACAGCAAGTTTAGCAATGTGGTAGGAGTCACTACAAACATTGACGTCACCGGTACTCAATTGGAAAATGGCACCTTCTTTACAATCTGAAACTTCAGCGTCAACAATCTCCAGGTATTCCTTTGTATGGCATAAAGCAATTTCGTCTTCAGTACAAACCCGTGGAGATAAGCAGTTGGCGTTTGTGAGTAGTTTCTTTTTTCTAAGAACCTTATCAATTTCTGAATGCCTTTTGGGGGTTTCCGGATGGCCCCTCCCTGTTAAGTGACGCTCGTAGTTTGGATCGGTTACAATAAATGTATTAAAAACTGTCATATGTCCTCTGAAGTGTGTAAATGGGAAGCAAGGGTTTTTGGGACCCTTGCTTTAAAAAAAACTATTGTGTGTAAAGCGATACTAGATTGTTGCGTTTAACAACGCGATTACTCCCTAGCCAGATCTCCCAAACAGCCCTAGCAAAAGCGGGGTTATTTATCTCGCCAGCACGTTTTTCGTTAATTTCAATGATAAGTTTACCTTCAGGCAACCATCTAAAAATATACACGTCGCCGACCTCTGAGTTAGACTGAAAAAATCCAATAAAAGTGTCGATCTCATCTTGCATCGCAGCGCGCTCATTCGGCGTTAATGTAGTTTCTAGAGCACTCTCATAAGCGCTTTGAATTTTTTGCGGGCTAACCTTTCTAACCCAATGCATCGTCAACTGTTTTGCAATTGAGTCGTTATCGAGGACCTCTGCAATGACCGTATCAGGTGAGCCCTGAATGGGATTTTGCATGTAGTGCGCGATACTATAGACTTTGGCGAATAATTTTTTTCGGGTGGCGACGCCAGTAGCTTCTAACGTGTAACTTTGACCATTTTCCTCAAAAGATACCTCTAGGGGAAAGGAGATTCCCGTAGCTGGATCATTGATTTCTTCAGCAATAAGGGGTGACGTGAAACTTAAGGCAAAAAAACTACAGAAAAGGGATAAAAATTTTTTCATATATTTACTCCAAATTAATAAACGATCACAACCTTACATATATCATTTATTTTTGAGAAGTTCAATCACTGAAAAGATTAAATTTGAGGATTTTGCTGAGGTCGTTTTTTCAATAAATGCATTGTTTTTTTAAGGGCTGAAGTGCCAAAATATTGATATTTGAGCGTAAATCACATAATATCAATGCATTAAGAGAAATATTAAGAAAAAAACACAAAAAGGGTTGCGTAAAATGCACGTTTTTAGGTACATTGATAACTTCCCAAGAGCGGAAAGATGAAATAAACGACACGCTCAAAACAAGGAAAAAGACACTGAAATCCGATGAGATTCAGATCGATTTTTGACAACAACAGACAGATAATGTGCAAGTACAAAAGATTGTGCTTGTGCGGAGAAACTATCTCACGATAGTTCTCTTTGCAATTCAATAAAATACAAACAACCAAGTTTTCAAGGTTTTTTTTCTTTGAGAATTTGATCCTGGTTCAGATTGAACGCTGGCAGCGTGGATGAGGCATGCAAGTCGCACGAAGCAAAAGTAGCTTGCTACTTGAGCTTAGTGGCGGAAGGGTTAGTAATACATGGGCAACTTGCCTCTAACTTGGGAATAACGGTTGGAAACGACCGCTAATACCGAATGTGGAGAAGTATGGCATCATACTTTCTTTAAAGTGGGGGACCTTTTAGGCCTCGCGGTTAGAGAGAGGCCCATGCGATATCAGCTTGTTGGTAGGGTAACGGCCTACCAAGGCTAAGACGTCTAGGCGAGTTGAGAGATTGACCGCCAACACTGGGACTGAGACACTGCCCAGACTCCTACGGGAGGCTGCAGTCGAGAATCATTCGCAATGGGCGCAAGCCTGACGATGCGACGCTGCGTGAGTGATGAAGGCCCTCGGGTCGTAAAGCTCTTTCGCCAGGGAACAAGAGAAGGTGACAAATAATCACCTAATTTGAGGGTACCTGGTAAAGAAGCACCGGCTAACTCCGTGCCAGCAGCTGCGGTAATACGGAGGGTGCAAGCGTTAATCGGATTTATTGGGCGTAAAGGGGGCGCAGGCGGGAAGGAAAGTCAGACGTGAAAGCCCGGGGCTCAACCTCGGAATTGCATTTGATACTTCCTTTCTTGAGGGTAGGCGGAGAAAACAGAATTCCACAAGTAGCGGTGAAATGCGTAGATATGTGGAAGAATACCGGTGGCGAAGGCGGTTTTCTAGCTTATACCTGACGCTGAGGCCCGAAAGCTAGGGGAGCGAACAGGATTAGATACCCTGGTAGTCCTAGCCGTAAACGATGTGTACTTGGTGTAGTCGGACTCAACCCCGACTGTGCCGTAGCTAACGCGTTAAGTACACCGCCTGGGGAGTACGCTCGCAAGGGTGAAACTCAAAAGAATTGACGGGGACCCGCACAAGCAGTGGAGCATGTGGTTTAATTCGATGCAACGCGAAGAACCTTACCTAGACTTGACATATAGTGGACCGCTTCAGAAATGAAGTTTTCCTTCGGGACTGCTATACAGGTGCTGCATGGCTGTCGTCAGCTCGTGCCGTGAGGTGTTGGGTTAAGTCCCGCAACGAGCGCAACCCTTGTCGTTAGTTGCCAACAGTTTAGCTGGGAACTCTAACGAGACTGCCTGGGTTAACCAGGAGGAAGGTGAGGATGACGTCAAGTCAGCATGGCCCTTATGTCTAGGGCTACACACGTGCTACAATGGTCGGTACAGAGGGCAGCGAAGCCGCAAGGTCAAGCAAATCCCACAAAGCCGGCCCCAGTTCGGATTGTAGTCTGCAACTCGACTACATGAAGTTGGAATTGCTAGTAATGGCGTGTCAGCAATAACGCCGTGAATACGTTCCCGGGTCTTGTACACACCGCCCGTCACATCATGGAAGTTGGTCTTACCCGACGTCGCTGACTCAACCGCAAGGAGAGAAGCGCCTAAGGTGAGGCTGATGACTGGGATGAAGTCGTAACAAGGTAGCCCTATCGGAAGGTGGGGCTGGATCACCTCCTTTAAGGACAGGTCACATGCTTTAGGCATGTATACCAATGGTTGGGCAAGCACAATC
>JAYZJO010000008.1:0-54007 GCA_036164375.1 Chlamydiota bacterium
ACTTTTATTGTTCTTGGAATATCTATGACCCGTTCGATGAATGGAATGACTCGGCTCAAATCTTCGGAAGTGTAGATGTTATTTCCTATGCCTTTACAGACGTTGTTGATAGCAGCTTTACACTTTAATAGTTGGCTACTGTTTTCAAGGTTGTCAGTCACATTTATGATGAGAGGGATGAGCGTTGTAAGGAATTCACGGTCCAGTTTTATCCCGCATTGGTTTATGATATCGCAGTCGAGATTGAGGACATTGCAAGACATATTTTTGTTGTTAACTAGTGATCTAATATTTAGTGCTTTTTTCAGGTATATTTTATTGTTTTTTGATTGCTTACTAGCTTCTAGATAGATTCGGGTAAGGTGTATAAGCAGATGTTCCTTTTTTGCTAATTCAATGTCGAGAGATAAAATTTTATCAAGGTGAAGGTCGCTATTAATTGTGTCTTTTAATTGACGGGCATCGAACTTTCTAAGATTGATAAGAGCTTTATTCCAACAGTTGTAAAGTAAAATATTTTCGGTGTTGCTATTGTTTTTTTTCCTATCTAAAGTATTGAGAAAGTAGCGCCAAGAGTAAAAATATTGAGTTGCGTCATTGTTGTAGCTTCCAGATGTTAGAAATTCTTGGGCAAGTTCAAGTGTATAAATATTATAATGTTCCGCTAAATTGATTGCTTTAGCGTGGTGTTTATTTGCGTTAAGTTTTTTACAAGCTTCTTGAGTGAGGTTTATTAGTGTTTCATTATTGTGCATTGGTTTTGATTTTATAAGGGCTTCAAAAAGCACCAGCTTAGGAAGTCTTTGAGCTAACACATGAAGATTTTTTAATTCGACTTTTGTATTTTCAATATTAGACTCAGAAAAGAAAATTGCAGTCAAATCTATGATTTCATTTTTTACTCTGTGGCTTTTATTGGACAAACCGAGGATTATTGCATTGTAAATAAGTTGCATTTTTTGATCTTGTCTTGACTCGAAAATATTTAAAAAACTTTTGCAAGATAGCAGGGAATAGGTAGCAGAGATTGTGTAGCAATGAGTCGCTTCAGTTGTTGGTTGTTCTAAAAAACGATTGATCGAAGTAAAAAATAGCTCTTGGCAACATGATCGTTGAGCTTCAAAATTGGGGAATGAATTTTTTACTGATAAAAGGTGCTTAATGTAAAATAGTGTGAGATCTAAGTTGTTATGTTTAGAGTGGAATTTGATTAAATTAAAATATGCGATTAATTGGTTTTCAGGAGGGATTGAGTCTATACACTGCACGTAATCAGTTTCAGAAATTTCTAACCTTCTTGTCACAGTTTCTTCATGATGAGGAGCAAGTAAGTTGTTAAGAGCATTTTCTTGCGTTTTACTAAGAGGTAAACTTGCAAGCTTGACAAGAATCATTATGCCAATTGCCTTGCCTTTATCTTCTCTTGTTTTATCGAATACTTCAGTAATAGTGGACAGAGGTAAGATCGTTGCTAAAGGAAAGGGGGTTAATAACTTTTCAGCAACTAATAAGGAAAGTTCAAATATTTTTGCCCATTCACCGTTGTAGACTATTTCTGGAGTAAGACTTTTGTTTAGGAGGGATCCTGTGTCGATTGGATAATTTCCTTCATAAGCATTGAGTTGAAAGATGTATTTGTTCAATGCTTCAGTGTAATAGTAATCATATTGCTTAAAGAACTTGCTTTCGACGGCAGCGTTTAGTATCTTTCTAACGTTAAAAAATTTTTTGTTGGTCACAAGGTAAATTACATATTCTGAGATACTTTTTTTAAGGTAGGCTAGACCCTTACCGCTATGTGAAGAAGCGTGATATTCGTTGAGTATTTTCTCTATTATCGAATCGAGAGCGTGACATCTAATCTGAGGATGTTTTTCTTGTAATTGGATAAGTTTACACGTGAGCAGGATAGAGTCTTTATGGAAGAGGGTTATCAAGGGGGAGAGTGTTTCGATAAAATTATTAAAATTTTCCGGTAGGGAGTCTTTGAGAGCCTTCGTAACCTCACGAGCTTCGCCAATAAGTTTGTCAATGGGTAATTGCCTAAGAGTTTTGAAATTACTACACCAAGTATCTATGAGCAACTCACCATTGATTGCCCCGGTGAGTTTTAAATCTATAATAAGCTCTTGAATTTTTTTTATCGTTGCTTCACTTGCATTTAAGGGTTTTGTAATTCGCGAACGAGCTGTAGAAAAATTTTGTTTAGGACGTGTAGGTGTAGGACTTAAAATAGGTACAATGTATCTGAAAGGAGGCATCGCAGGAGCTTTAATAGAGAGTATATCATAGGGTAGCAAGGTGAAGCTGATTGGGTAGTAGTTCCCTCGATGCGATGGTAGATAGGGATTATTATTGCTCATGTCGATGTCCTTAACTTTATTTTTTTAACTAGTAAAAAATTTCGAAATTAATGTAAGATTTAACTTAAATGTAAATGTGTGTAGTAAATTTTTTTGCGAAAAGTTTATTCAAAAATCATTAATATTTAGCAATATACCTTAAATAAAGGTTTCTGGTAAAGCTTAGTTTCTTCACTTTTGAGTCAATGCTGGAGGTCTGTTTTAAGATAAATTAACTAAATGGAAATATATTTTTATGAAGTGCCCGTTTTGTCAACACAGTGAACTGAAAGTTACAGACTCGAGGGAGGCTCCTGAGATGAATGCTATCAGAAGAAGGCGAGAGTGCCAACGCTGTCAAAGGCGATTCACGACTTTCGAAACGGTAGAACTTACCATTCAAGTTCATAAACGCGATGGCAGTTATGAAGACTTTCTCAAGCAGAAATTAATAGATGGATTAGACTCAGCATGTCGTCATACTACGATTAGTCACGACCAAGTCATACAAATTGCCGAAAATATTGCACTTGACTTAATGGAGCGTCAAGTTCGCGAAGTTTCTAGTGGTGAGCTAGGGGAGATGGTGACTAATTACCTGCAAAAACGCGATCCAATTGCCTATATACGTTTTGCGTGTGTCTATCGTAGATTTACAGAATTAAGCGAATTATTAGAGGCGGTTCAGGCTGTAGAACAAGAAAAACGGGGTTTCGCAAAAAAAACTTAAAAAAAATAAAGAATTTTTACCACAGAAATTCGGGACTTGTTTAAAATAGATCTGAAGGGGTGGATGTTTATTGATTTAACATTCTAAAAAAGAAGGTGTTAAAAAAAATTAATAAAGCTATAAGGAGCAAGTAAATGGCGCTTTCGCAAAAAGAAATTGATCATTTTAAAAAACGTCTCGAAGAACTTAAAGGCCAAATTTCACGACAATTACAAGGGTCGAGTGAAGAGGTGAAGAAGCCCGACGAAGGTACAGGGTATTCTCAGCATCAAGCTGACCAAGGGACAGATGACTTTAACAGAACTATCAGTTTAGAGGTGACTAATCAAGAGTATACTCTACTTAGGCAGATAGAGAGAGCTTTGGAAAAGATTGAAGATAACACATATGGCGTTTGTGATATTTCCGGAGAGGAGATTCCTAAGGCTAGACTTGAAGCTATTCCATACGCAACTATGACTGTAATGGCTCAAGATAAGCTAGAAAAAGGGCTTATCTAAATTCACTATGTTGGCGTGTTCTTCCGCACGCCTACAGGTGAATTCTTCTCTATACTACCACCAGCAGAGATTGATTTATGGCAAAAAGTAAGCGTAAGAAAAAATTCCCATTGGTTGTGTATTTTGGTGTTTTCATTTTTTTAATGGATTTTATCACTAAATTATTAGTGTCTCGGAACCTGCCTTTGATGGGAAGTGACGATTTGTGGTACCCATACGGTGGTATTCCTGTTTTCAGCAATTTTTTAGGGATTGAATTTTCACTTGTTCATGCAATTAACAGAGGCGCTGCGTGGGGGATTTTTGCTGACTATCAAGGGCTGTTAATGATTTTTAGAATCATATTGATTGGTGTTGTCATCAATTATGCCATTTTTTTTAACAAAAACCGTAGTTATGACTATCCGTTTATGTTGATCATCTGTGGTGCTCTTGGAAATATTTTAGATTACTTTCTTTATGGCCACGTTGTTGATATGTTTAATTTTGTCTTGTGGGGATACGATTATCCGGTTTTTAACATCGCCGATACAGCAATATGTGTAGGGATCATATGGCTTGTATTTTTCTCATCCCCGCAAAATCAAAAGAAGCGAGCAAAATGAAAACCGTTCATGACAGCGCAATTCCCACTTTACAAGCATCTAAGTGGCTACAACAGCAGATGTTGCTGGATGAAGAAGAGTTGAATCAGTTATTCCTAGAGCTTGGTGACTTTACAATTTATAAAGTAGGTGTAGTAGCTCCACTAGAAAAACTAGAAGTTCCAAAGCAGGATTTTTTAGGTGGGTATGGCGATTACATCCAAAAGTTGAAAAGTGGAACGGTCCCAAACATTACAGACTATCGAAAGTTATTTTCAGTAGTAATGACTGTTTCTTCAGATTCATTGTTTGCTTATAGAATCAATGAAAATGAATATTTAGTAAAAATAGCCCAGCCCGTCGTGCAAGTTCAGTCGCATGCAATGCATTTTTCAAAATATGACCATAAGTTTCGCCCCATGGTTTTTGGGCCAGATAGTATCACCTGGGGCTTACAGTTTTCTTATCCCCAATTATACCAAGATTCAGCAACGCAGGCGATCCATAAAGTTGATGATACGGAGTCTTGTCCGAATACATCTCTTTTTCGAAAAATACAACGTTGGCAAAGAAAAAACACTATTCCTACCCCATTTTTAGTAGAAAATAATAAAATTAATGTGCCTATGCGTTTGGGTAAAGAGTGCTTAGAGTGGGTGAATAATCACCCACAATTGAGGGAAATAGGACTGAAGGTGGCCACTTAAGTGAACGTTGAAATTATTGCTATCGGTAGTGAAATATTATCGGGATTTACCATCAATACGAACGCAGCTTTTTTGAGTCGAGAGTTGCTGAAGGTGGGGATTCCAACAAAGTATCATACGATACTCCCTGACAGTGCAGATGAACTTACAAAGGGCTTAAAACAATCCCTAGAAAAAAACGATATTATTATTACCACGGGTGGTTTGGGGCCTACTTGTGATGACCTTACTCGTCCTATAGTTGCCTCTATGTTTGATTCTGACTTTGTATTTGATGAAGAAATAGCGAAAGAGTTAGAGAAAAGGTACAGTGGCAAGCTTACCTCTTTAAGGGATCAGGCTACGGTCCCTAGAAAAGCGAAAGTCTTGAAAAATCCCCTCGGTACCGCACCGGGCCTTCTTTTTGAGTCGGGCACAGTAAAACTCTTTTTACTACCCGGTGTCCCTGCGGAAATGAAGGAAATTTTTTTTCATTCGGTACTCCCTATTATTCTTGAAACATATCCTGAAGAAAAAAGAAGAGCAAGCTTGTCGATGCACTTTGTTTCGCTTATCGAGTCACAGGTAGACCCAGTACTAAGGAATCTCAAGGAACGATATCCAGAGATCGATTTTGGTGTCTACCCTTACCGAGGGCGCATTTCTGTTTCTATGTCGGTCAGTGCTGAGCTTAAAAAAGAAGGCAAAAAATATTTAATGGAACCTTATCGAGAGTTACAGTCTCTGTATCGTGACCATTTTTTTGAAAGTGTCAGCGGGCATATTGAAGAGGCTGTGCACAATTTGTTTATTGAGCGAAAATTGACATTAAGTCTAGCGGAATCATGCACAGGAGGCACGATTGCTTCGAGATTGACGGCTATTCCGGGCGCCTCTTCTTATTTTCTTGGATCACTGGTTACTTACTCAAATAAAATGAAAGAAATGTTGTTGGGAGTGTCGCCTGAAACTCTTGAGACTAGCGGGGCTGTCAGTAAAGAGGTCGTTTCAGAAATGGTTGGAGGCCTATTAAAGAGAACCGAAAGCGATTATGGTATAGCTGTTTCGGGTGTTGCTGGGCCATCAGGTGGTACTGATGAGAAACCCGTAGGTACAGTTTGGGCAGCGATCCAAAAAAGGGGTAAAGCACCTATTGTATGGATGATGCAAGCACGTGGTTCTCGAGAAATGGTTATTGACTACACAGTGAATGTGGCTTTAGGAAAACTTTACCACTTGATTCTTGAAGAGGGCTGATAATGGACGTAGATGGAATTTTTGATGAGATTGTTGCTATCCGTAGAGATTTACATCAATATCCCGAAACTGAGCATGACGTGGAAAGAACCGCAGGAATTGTGGCTCATGAGTTACGTAAAATAGGGGTTGATGTTCGCGAAGCGGTCGGGAAGACAGGTGTTGTTGGGGACTTAAAAGTTCCCGGAGCAATAGAAACTCTTGCCTTTAGAGCCGATATGGACGCCCTTCCGATGCAGGAAGAGGGGGATCTCCCTTATAAGTCGAAAGTAGATGGAAAAGCGCATATGTGTGGACATGATTGCCATACTTCTATGCTTATTGGTGCTGCAAGATTGATTGCTAGTAACAAAAATCGTCTAAAACGCAATATTAGATTTATTTTTCAACCTTGTGAAGAAAAACATCCGGGTGGTGCTCAAGGGATGATCGAGGATGGAGCTCTCGATGGGGTTAAAGAGATATATGCTCACCACGTATGGCCATGGCTTCCTGTAGGTGCTGTAGGTATTTGTCGAGGGCCGGCAATGGCACAGTCTGATGAATTTAGTATTACTATCTATGGTAAAGGTGGACACGCTGCTGCTCCCCAGAATTGTATTGACCCCATTCTTATGGGCGCGCATTTGATTACGATGCTCCAATCGATCGTCACCAAAAAGGTGAACCCTCTCGATATGGGAGTTTTGACCGTAACGCAGTTTCATGCAGGATCTTCTCATAATATCATTCCTTCATCTGCAAAAATCGTGGGTACGGTGCGAACATATGACTCAAAGGTGCAAAAGATAATTAAAAGCTCAATTACGGATTTTACAAATAGTGTGACGCAAACAATGGGTGGTGATTACGAGATTGACTATGTTGATGGCTATCCCGTTGTTCTCAACCACTTGGAAAGTGAAAAAAAAGTTGAACATGCAGCTTTGAATTTCCTAGACGTAAGTGACGTTAAATATCCTGTTAAAGGGGAAATGTTTGGAGAAGATTTTTCCTATTACTCTCAAAAAATACCCGCCTGTTTCATTCAGCTAGGCTGTAAAAATGAGGAAAAAGGGATTATTAACCCTCTTCACCATCCATGCTTTAATGTAGACGAAAACTGTATGAAAGTAGGAATGAGACTGTTTTTTGAGCTAGCCTTTCAAGAATAAGCGGAAGTTTTCTAGCACATTACAGAGAGTGTGTAAAAGGGATCTGTTAAGCGTGAATTTATATTGCGTGCTTCCTGAATTTATTGTGGATCCGTTGCAACGATAAAGCTGTTAGTGGTAAAATGACTGTAGATGCCAATAGTAAACTGAGAGGGATTTCAGTGGCAAATGATCGTATCTTCCAGCAGCTCTTTGACATAGGGACAAGAGAGCAGCTAATAGCGAATTATAAAAAAGTTAGAGAGTTAACGCGTACGCTTGTAGCCCCACTCTCACCTGAAGATCAGCAGTTACAGTCGATGGACGATGCCAGTCCTACTAAGTGGCATCTTGCGCATACGAGCTGGTTTTTTGAGATTTTCGTTTTAAAAGATTACTTGGAAGGGTATGGGCCTTATACTAAAGAGTTTGCATATTTATATAACTCTTATTATCAAAGTATTGGGCCTCAGTATGATAGACCTAAAAGAGGGGTGATCTCTCGACCTTCTGTCGATGAAATAGTGGGGTATCGGAAGTGGACAGATGAAAAAATGCTCGAGTGCATTGCAAACGTCAGCGATAGAGATTTTAGTAAGTTGTACTCTCTAGTGACGTTAGGTATCAATCACGAGCAACAGCACCAAGAGCTTCTTCTTACAGATATCAAACACGCGTTTTCGTTGAATCCTTTGTATCCTAAATATAAGGAGTGTAAGAGAGAAAAAAGCGTTTCTGCTCCTCTAGACTGGCTTTCATTTGATGGGGGGCAGTTTCGAATAGGGTATGAAGGAAAAAACTTTTCTTACGATAATGAAGGCCCGGCGTTCGATATGTTACTGCAGCCATACCAGTTGGCATCGCGCCTTGTAACGAATAGAGAGTTTCTTGCATTTATCGAAGATGGGGGGTATGAGAATCCAACATTTTGGCTATCAGATGGATGGTATTGGGTAAATCGTGGAGGAATTAAAAAACCCTTATACTGGCAGAAGGAAGGGAAGTGGCATTATTACACATTAGGAGGCTACCTTCCTATTGAAATGGATGAGCCAGTCTGTCATGTGAGTTTCTTTGAGGCAGATGCTTTTGCACGCTGGAGTGGGGCTCGGTTACCCACAGAGTTTGAATGGGAGGTCGCTTGCCCAAATTCGATTAGCCAAAAACATCTGTTAAATTTGGACTGTCTTCACCCA
Source organism: Chlamydiota bacterium (assembly GCA_036164375.1). Taxonomy (GTDB): domain Bacteria; phylum Chlamydiota; class Chlamydiia; order Chlamydiales; family Criblamydiaceae; genus JAYZJO01. The sequence continues at coordinate 8,429 of JAYZJO010000008.1, forward strand.
AAATCAGAGTGTAGCCATGGACTTGTGCAGATGATCGGCGATGTATGGGAGTGGACGAGTAGCCCGTATACAGGATTTCCTAATTTTAATCCTGTTCAAGGACCTATTGGCGAGTACAATGGTAAATTCATGTGTAATCAAATAGTCCTTAAAGGTGGGTCTTGTGTAACGCCGCTTGATCATATTAGATCGACATACAGAAATTTCTTTCCCCCAGAAATACGTTGGCAGTTTTGTGGATTTCGTCTAGCAAAATAGATGACACATTTCTTGCAATTCCTACTAATCTTTTGCTAAGTTTAAATTAAAAACTAACATGGGAATTGTATGAGATCGATGCAATATTTTGTGGGCCTTCTTGCTTCTTTTGCTGTAGTAATAAATACAGTCGGTTTTTATTTGCAAATCAACAAGATATGGATTAGAAAGCACGAAAAAGTCGTGGCGGAAAGTATCTCGATCGCTGCAAATACATTATACATGTCTGTACAAATTCCTTTTTTTTTAAGTTTTCTCGTTTTTGATTTTAATATCCCTGCAGCAGTGAACTCTGTCGTTATTTTTTTTGGATTAGCAATTATGAGCCTTATTGGAACAGGGTTGTGGGTTAAGGGGAATAAGCAGACAAGTGTGGGAGCTTTGATTAAAAGATCATTGAAACTTGAGCGTAAAGAGTCCGCAGAATTAATCAAGGATTTGACGCGGCCAAGTGGAAGTGAAAAAATTATCGATATTCTCAAAAAATTGGCTGCGATTGACGACTATATTGATGAGCAAGAGGTCGAGTTAATCAAAAAATATGCGAATGAATGGGATATAGCCGATTTTGAATTACAGCCGGGTCCAGTGAAAGATGTGGTAGCTCTTGAAGAACTGCGAAACGGCATGATGGATTATTTAGATATTTCACCACCAGCTCACCAAGTGGAAGCCCTAGGGGACTTGATGCGAATATTGATAAATATCGATAACGTCGTAGAAAAAAAAGAGTTGATGGTTTTAGAAGAGTTAGAGGGGCTTATTAATAATTATATTTCTGACGAAGAAGGCATTGCTCCTGAATATGAAGTTCTTGTTGTCCCTCAAAGCGACGAACAATATCATTCGATTTTGGAGCTTCTTCCTAACGCGAAATGTGAAGAATATCGCGGAGGCAAAGCTTTTTGTGTGGGAACATTTTATTCGAAAACGTATGCAATAGCTATGTGTAAAAAGTACGCTGATTTAGGGCTATTTTCAACATTGTAAAGCAAATAATTAGTATTCTAAAGAGCACTCACTTTCTGAATATGTGCGATAAAGGGCCTCGACTTCAATTTGCTTTTTTAAATAATTGTAGGCAGCTTGTATATCTTCATTCAAAACCCGATCCTTATCGAGAAAGGGGACAGCGCGTCGAAAATCTTCAAACTCTTGAGCGGTTCCTTTTCCCAATTGTAGATTTGGATCTTGCCGCTTTCTTAGTTCGATAGCTTGTGCAGCATGCATGAGCTCAATAGCAGAAATATATGTTAAATTTTCGAGGATTTGAGCGATTCTTCGTACAACTAATGGAGCATTCGTAGAATGGTCTTCGATACCTCCAGCAACAGCCGAAATATCTGTAGAGACAGGCATAGCCAACGAGCGATTTTCTACATCGAGAATAACAAAAGATTTTTGGATTGTGCCGTAAGCAATCGATTTGTTATCCGGAGCAAGAAATCGTGATAGATGGGTAATATTGGGATCGACCAAGTGAATCATTCTTTGGACTGCATTACTAGAAACATGAGAAAGAGCGATGCCTAAGGCTTCAAAATTGATAACCCATGAAATTGGTTGAAAGTTTCCCGAGGGAATAATCGCTCCTTCGACACCGTTTCCTTGAACATAGTAAGATCGCTCTTGAGCATTTGTTACTTCAGTTGGGGTTATTCCTAAGATAACTGCAGGGTTATCATCCGAGGAGTTGAGATTCACAAGAATTTGCGATTTTAAAGTGTTGCATATGTCGATACATGATCCTTGAACTTGCGTGGCAGTTCTAAAGCTGAGTGGATCTTGCAAAGCTCTAGAAGCACTTTCGTTCCAAAGATAGCTGCCTTGTAAAATATCGCGCACACGTTTTGAAACAATCCACTGCCCACAGTAGGGACGCAGTTTTTGTACTTCCCAAAGGATCGGTGCGATGTTCCCATTAAGGGCTTCTAAGCTCATTGCATAGATGTACTCTATTTGTCCCATTAAATTGAGAGCGTCATGTAATGTAAAAGTTGCTAGAGCTGTAGAGTAGGCATTAGAGCTAAGAATAGAAAGTGCATCTTTGGCATATGGTGCTAAAGGGGTAAGACCTGCTTCAGCGAGAGCTTTTGCAGCAGGCATCTTCTCTCCTTGATAATAGACCTTGCCTTCGCCGATCATTGCCAGGCCAATGTGAGATAAAATAGCGATATCGGCTTCTCCAACAGATCCCCTTGCTGGCATAACTGGATGAATTTTTTTGTTAATAAATTCTTCGTAGAGCTTTACAGCTTGGGGCTGTATTCCAGCAACTCCATTTAATAATGTATTTAGCCTAATAAGAAGTGTTGCTCGAATAAGTTCTTCAGGCATTTCAGATCCAATACCCGTGCTGTGAGAGTAGATAATATTTTTATTGAACTGTTCTGAAATGACCTTTACTTCGGGATCAATTGCATCTCCATCAAAAATTTTTCTGTCTTTATTTAATCCGACACCTTGGTTGAGACCATAAATTGGGAGATTTTTTTTTGCACCAGCAAGCAATAAAGAGTGAGAGTCTTTGACTTGTTGAAGAGCTTTTTTAGAAATCGTAACTGATTGTCCATATCTTGCAACGGCGATGACATCAGTGATTGTTAAATTGTTTCCATCTAGAGTGAGAGGTTCTAAGCTCCACCCAGAAATCGGACATAAATTGCTTCCGATGATAACAAGAACGATTATTAAATTTTTCATCATACTAGCCTTTAACAGGGGAGACCTCTTTGGTTAGGTAGATAATTTTTCCGGAATTTTTTGGTGTTAAGGGGACCTCTTCAGTATTTGGAATAAGCTCACCATTTTTTCTTATGTGGAACAGGAGAATAACAGTGTCGCCATGCTTATTTAGCCACTCTTCAAATCCAAATTCCTGTGATAAATTTGTTGCTTTTATATGATATCCTTCATCAATAAGTCCCAGTAGTCGTTCAGAAGAGCAATCTTTGGAAAAAATATGTCTTCCCATATGCGCTTTTTGTATTTTTTCTGTTTTTGTTCCTAATTGAAATAGTTGAGATTCATCAAAATGACTCCTCAAATGAATGACAGCTAAGCTGTTAACATCATCATTTTCTGTCATTGCAAGGAGAAGGTCATTGTTGCCAATTTCTTCTTGATATTCATTTTCATAAGCAAGAAATGTTCCTCGATATACAGGGATCGAAGATTTTTTAGACTCGGCAAACTTCCAAAAATTTGGCTCAATTAATTGGACTTCGAAGTCTTCTTTTTGTAGCGCCCATCCGATAGCGCGCGCTAGAGAGTTCGCCCCGACAATAAGGACTTTTCTGTCTGTTGAAGCTGACACATTTAAAAATCGGGCAGCTAGCGGGGTAAATATGCTATAGAAAGTGACCGTCCCAACGATAACTCCAAAAGTAATAGGAGCAAATAGCTCAGCTTGAGCGTAACCCACTTTTGAGAGCTCTAATCCAAATAGAGAAGCTATCACTGCCGTTACAATCCCACGGGGCGCTATACAGCACATGAAGAGAGCTTCTTTTTTTTCCAAGGTTTGGAAAGCCCCAGAAAAAAGTACTGTAAGTGGGCGAGCGATGAAGATAAGAAACAGTACGATGCATATATTATATTTTGCTGTGTCAATAAGGAGTTGTGAATCGATAATTCCAGCTAATGTGATAAAGAGAAAAGAAATTAATATTAAGCTTAAATTTTCTTTGAAATCGGTGATGTGTGCAATTTTAACTTTTCTTTGATTTCCAAGGATTAATCCCATTAATGTTACAGAAATTAACCCTGAGTCTGCTTGGAAATAATTGGATGTAGCGAGTACCAAAAACAACATCATTAGGGTTACAGGACTATGCAAGTTGGCAGGGATCCAAAACTTTTTGATGCTATAGTAGATGATAGCAGCTCCAGCGCCTCCAATGAGTATTCCAGAGATAAATGAAAAAGCAAACCCTTGGAATACGACTTCAAAAGGTCCATGTTCAGGGCTAGCGAGAAGTCCTTCAAATATAATGACCGCAGCAATTGCACCAATTGGGTCGATAATGATGCCTTCCCATTTTAAAATTGCGCGTATCCTAGGCTTTACGTGTAAGTCGTTAAGCATTGGTGTCACAACTGTCGGTCCTGTGATGACAAGAATAGCACTTTGGAGTAAAGAAAAGGTGTTGCTGAAACCAAGAAGGTAATACATGAAGAGGTAAGTAGCGATAAATCCTGCAAAAGCACCAAGAGTAACAATGTTGTTAACGATATGTTTCACTTGATGAATTTGCCTGAATCTTAGTGACATACCCCCTTCGAAAAGAATGATGGCCACCGATAGTGAGGTGATCGGGACAAGGAGATTTCCTAAAAGTTTTTCGGGATTGATAATTCCAAAAACTGGCCCTATAAGTATACCTACAATTAGTAATAATAATATTGAAGGAATACGTAGCAAAGTGCTAAGCCATTTGGATGCAATGCCTAGAACAATAAGTAGTGTCAATGCTGTAGTATGTGAATCCGTTTCCATAATTCCAGAGTAATGATTGTCTGAGAAAATGTGTAGAAAAAACAGCTGATTGGCATATGGGGTAAACGTGCACTTTTAATGATTTTATACAAAGCATGCACAAAGGTTTGTGTAAAATTTTATTGAAATGTAGGAGGGAGAGTGCTAGATTCGCTACAATCGTGAATTAAACCTCTTGAGGAGAAATATTTTGAATTTATTGCTTCGACTTCTTTTGGTATTCTTTTGCGCGACTCAATTACAAGCGGGATCCCATCGCGAAAATCAGATGTTATTTGCTAACATTATGCAAGATGAGATAAATCAGCTTTCAAATATGACAGCAGATAAACAAGCTGAGTATTTGATGAAAAATTTAGATTCGATTGCTCAAAAAGCTGTTAATCAAGGGTTTGATTCTTCTGTTTATCAACCTAAGAAGTCTGTTCTTACGGGGTTCTTACATTTCACAAGGCACCCACTATGGGAAGGAAGTTACTTTGATATCCCTCTTTCTCTTTTTGTTTATCAGTGGCCCCCTGAGAAAGAAGCTCTGAAATTGACTAAGGGGCATGGGAACCAACAAAACTGGTACTATAGATCGAATATTCATGGGCACGATATCCCTTGTGTTTTTACTGTTTTATCGGGATCTGTAACACAAATTTTATATGAAGAGGTTCCTAATCACCCAGACAGAGTTGTAAGAGAGACTCGCCGTTCCGTGTTGACCTCTGGGTGTTTAGAGTTCGATGATAATAGCGCTCCTTTTGTTCATCAGGTGATATGTCAACATGAAGATAGTCATCCAGCGATCACAATTCATGGTTACGGAGCGATGACTGCAGTAGAAGTCGAGAAAAATTTTATGGATACTTTTGAAGAAATGAGTTATCGCCATGTAATTAAAGATGACGGCTCAGTTCAGAAACAACCTTGGTAATTAATTGCTGAATATATTGCATCTCACTATTTTACGAAAGCCTTGCTACTGGATTTGGACGCAAACCGGGGTTAAATGACTCTCGCGAAATAGGCTTAATATCTTTTGATCGGTTGTTTACGTTTTCGAATGCGGTAGTCAGTAATTTATTAATATTATAAGGTTTTGTGTTCTCAGCTAAAGAATATTCTTTGATGATCTGCTCGATAACGAGTGTTTTGCAGTCCTTTTTTCCAATGAGCATAGGGCCGAAGAGTTTACTGATACACTTTTGTTGTTTCTCTTTATCCGATTCATCGATTTCCAACTCTTCAAAAAATTCTTCGATTGAAGCCATACCATCTTTAAGATCTTCAAGAAATTCGACTCTTGCCTTTTCTGTTAAATTATCGATTGTGTCGGTGATTTGCTTTTGGAGTAAAAACTTGCCGATAATTGACTGGCTGGCATTTTGTTTTTTTCCGGCATCACAGGTTTCGTTGAAACGTTCGGCGTGAAACTTTGAATGAGCTGTTTGTATTAATCGTTTGTAACTTTCGTCGGTAATGTGGAAGTCTTCATAAATTTCATCGGCAGTTTTTCCTAGAATGAGCTCTTTTGTAAACAGGTTTTTAAGGTATTCAACCTTCATATTATTTGTGAAGGAGCGCTGTGTATACTGGTTATTTGAGGGGTCGAAAGTAATAGGAGTAAGTAGTTTTTCTGTAAGTATGCGACCAAAAATATCAGGATTGCTGCGCATAAAATTTTTGAGGTTTTCATAATCATCTTTACTGCAACTTTCAAAAGTTAATGGGCGAGTTGGTTGATAAAAGGAGGGGTGAGTTGGAATTGCGACTTCTTGAAATTCTGTAATCTTCCAGTCATCATCTTTGCCGAAGTCGTACTCTACTCGGTAGGCATTGATTTGTATCCTTAGAGCAAATGTTGCTGCTATCTCTTTAAGGGAGCTGAATTCATAGGAGGTATTCGTTGTTTTTTTCATAACAGAAGCTTCTATTTCATCAAGTTTACTTCTGCATCCTTTCGTTATTTTTGTTCTTACCTTTTGAAAGTCAGATTTTTCGAATAGTGAGGACATTACCGATTGAGGAGCTTCTGCTCTCAATTTTTTAAGCGGAGGTGTTTCTGTGGGTTGAAATAATATCGGTGGAGGGGGAGGAAGGGTTTCAATTGGCGAAGGTGGCTTTATTTCGCCTTCATAATGATATAGAAAGCTGACTTTGGAGACAAATCGGTGCAATCTTGGTATAGCAGTGCCTATAGTAGGATAGAGAAAAATATCAGCGACACAGAAAACAATTTTTAAGAGATGAACACATTGTGTTGAAATTTGTGTTTCCCCAGGTAGCTTAGATGCAAGATTTTTTCGATTAACAAAAGGGATAAAGACGATAGCTACACGTAGCATAGTGATTGGCATTTTCATGGCAAGCATCATGCTATGGTAACCTAGAGCTACAAGGGCAATTGCTGAGCCCGCTATTAACGACACAAGCCTTGCTAAAACTACGCTTTTTATTAATTCATCTGAGTCGATTAGATTTCCGACGTAATTTTTAAATTTGTCGTTCGGAGATAAATGTGCTGATAATTCAGTATTTGCGACCATAGAATTCTCTTTTGTTTATAATTAATATTTTAAAATATTGTTTTGGAATTTCCATTTCAAGATAAAAGAGACGACCTATTCATAAACCGTATAAAATTTTCCATAGAATTAATAATTTAAATGAAGTATAATAGCTCCATGGAAAATGATGATTATCAACTTATAGACAGTGGCAGTGGCCAAAAACTTGAGCTTTTCGGCCGATACCTTGTTTCTAGACCAGCCGGACAGGCTGTTTGGAATAAACAAGAGAGTGACGCCGAGTGGAATAAAGCCAAGGCTTCTTTTACTCGAGAAGACGAGAAAAAATGGAACCTCCAAAAAGGGCTTCCAACTGAATGGTCGATTACCGTTTCGGGGATTAAATTTAAAATTCAGCCTACAGATTTTGGCCATCTCGGCATTTTTCCCGAGCAAAAGCCTCAGTGGCGTTGGATCCAAGAGACAATTTCTAAAGAAAATCGTCCAATTAAAGTTTTAAATCTTTTTGCTTACTCTGGAGGCTCTACATTAGCTGCAGCAAAGGCTGGTGCAGAAGTCGTACACCTCGATGCTTCTAAAGGGATGGTTGCATGGGCAAGAGAAAATGCCGATTTAAATAATTTAACAAACGCACCTATTCGCTGGATTATCGACGATGTTAAAAAATTCTTGAAAAGAGAGATTCGTCGTGAAAATCGTTATGATGCGATTATTTTAGATCCCCCTTCTTTTGGGCGTGGCTCTAAAGGTGAAGTTTTTAAGATTGAGGAAGATATTATTCCATTATTGAACTGGTGTCAGGAACTTCTTTCTGACGATCCTCTTTTTATTCTATTTTCTTGTCATACTCCAGGATTTACACCAACAGCCCTTGGAAATCTCGTCAGCCAGATGATGCAAGATAAAGCAGGAACTATTTCTACTGGTGAGATGTTTTTGGAAGGCACCCCGGAAAAATTCTCGTTGCCGAGCGGAGCTTTTGCGAGGTGGTATTGTGGAGATCAATAGTTTACAAAATCCGAAAATTAAGCAGATTGTGAAATTGCGTGATAGGCGCTCCCGCGACAAAACGGGTTTGTTTTTAATTGAGGGTTATCGGGAGCTGCTTCGTGCAATGGATGGGGGACATCCTGTTCAATCTTTGTTTCTTTGCCCCGCCCTTTTTCTTGGCTCAAATGAGTCGGCATTGATAGAACGTATTCGTGCAACGGGCGCTCAGGTTTACGAGTGTTCCGAGCAAGCTTTTCGTAAAATATCTTATCGAGATCGTCCCGATGGTCTTTTGGCGATAGCTCCGCAGAAAGTGAGTAAGCTCAGTGAGTTGTCGACTATTTTGCAAGCAAAAGAGTCGCCTTTTTTAGTTGTTGCTGAGGCAATTGAGAAACCGGGGAATTTGGGGACGATATTGCGCTCTTCAGATGCTGTGGGTCTTGATGCTCTTATCGTTTGTGATCGATGTACAGATGTACATAATCCGAATGTTGTTCGTGCGAGTGTTGGTACTCTTTTTACTGTTCCTGTTATCGATGCTGAAAGTCAGGAGACTATCCACTGGCTAAAAGAGCAGGGAATAAAAATTTTGGCAGCGACACCTTCAGCAGAAGTGGAATATACCGATGTAGATATGACTCAGCCTTTAGCTATAGCTGTGGGTACCGAGCAATTAGGCTTATCTGATCTATGGATGGATCAAGCGGATATTCGCGTAAAAATTCCGATGTGCGGAACAGCAGACTCCTTAAATGTAGCGATGGCAACGACCCTTTTGATGTATGAAGCTCTTCGTCAGAGGAGGTAACTTTGAAACTCTCCGTTATTTACGAGGATAATCACCTGCTCGTTGTCGATAAACCATCAGGGATACTCACACAGCCAAGCGGAACTGATCAGCCAAGCCTTGAAAAGTTCTGCAAAGATCATCTCAAAGAAAAGTATGCCAAGAAAGGAGAGGTGTACCTTCATGCTGTCCATCGTTTAGATAGACCGGTGAGTGGTCTTGTTGTTTTTGCGAAGACGAGTAAGGCTTTATCTCGAATGAACGCTTCGTTAAGAAATAAACAAGCAAAAAAAATATATCATGCATTAGTTGAGGGTGTTCCTAAACAGTCTCAAGGGATATTGGAGAATTTTCTTTTCCATGACTCTTTTAGTGCATCAGTCGTCGATGAAAATCATACACAAGCTAAGTTGGCAAAACTTAGTTTTAAAGTAACAAAAGTGGAAAATGGCAATGCTACGCTTGAGATTGAATTAGAAACTGGAAGATATCATCAAATTCGTGTTCAACTTGCGCATTTAGGGCATCCGATTGTCGGAGATGTTAAGTATGGAGCTTCGGGAACGACTGGTGGAGAGATTGCATTGCGGCATGTCGAGTTGACGTTGGTTCATCCAGTCAAAAAAGAAAAATGCGTTTTTTCATGTTCTTTCTGAATAGTTTGACAGCGATTCCCGGTAAAAGTATGTAAGCGGAGCTACGGAGACACGGGGAAAGTTGACATAAATCTTACCGAAAATATGTTAACTTTTATCTTCCTCTTCAGGGATCTCTACAGAGGGGATTTTGTTCATGATGAGTTCCAGCTGTTCAAATTGATTGATAATCCTTTCGATATCTTTGACGATAATAGGAGTATCGGTGTGTGTGGCAACCTTTTCGTGTTTGAAAACATCCTTTAAATCGTGAAAGGGTTGGGAAAGGATCGCGATATTTGTTTTTTTATTCTTTTGAAAGTTTGCTTTTGCGATTTCTTCCATATGTTGATTAATGCTGAAAAATAGCTCTTTGATATCGAGGTATTGAAGGTCTATATCCTTGACGAAAATTTTTCCGACTTCGAGTAAAGTACAAGTTCCTTTTTCTGAAACATTATCCATGTTTGCTTTTTGTGCTTTTTTGGCAAATCTGCCGAGAAAGTGAATCGGAAAGCACGCTAAAGTGATGTCATAACTGGCGGTGTAAACGGCGAATTTCCCCATTGTAGTAATGAGCTTGTCGCAGACGGGTTCTGTATGAGACTCCAATGCTTTATCAAAAAGGTATTCAAGTTTGTCATATAAGTAAAATAGGGTATAGCTCACTATTTCTGGATTTGAAGAGGCGGCTTTTGCGTTGAGAAGGTAGTTTTTGCATATTTTCTGTAAGTTTTCTATTGAAGTAACCGATAGTGAAGGGAGTGTTTGGTTTACTGCTTTGGTGGAAATTTCGGAAAGGGAGTCTATTGAATTAAAAACGCTTTTATCATCACTAAAGGTAGTATGTTTTGAGATGTAGTTTACAACTGAAAAGGGGTTTAGGTAGTTTGTAGAGCGGTCGATCAGTTGGAGGGTTGTATCGAGAGCGATTCCTAAAAGTAAGCTCCAAAGAGCAAACCAAAAAATGGGTCTTCCAAAGTTTAAATCATTGATAGCGTATGTAAGGAAAACGCTAATAATCGGAAATGCAAAAATTACAAGAGTTGATGTTTGAAGGTATTTGTCTTTTTGGAAAAATTCGATTACCCGAGGAGTAAGGTTTTGTTCTACTTTTTGCAAGGATGCCCATGTCATTGTTCGTATAAATGCCCCAACAAGAAATAGGATACTTGATATCGCAAGCATAATGACAGTGATTGTGTTTGTTGAAAGTGCACTTCCTTGAGAAGGAGTTAGAAAGATCATAAGGGCAGCGATCGTTGCTGCAATAATTGTCATTATCATAGAGCATACTCACATTAATTATATTAATTTTATGGTACCACTTAAAGAGGATATTCTTGAATATAAATTATTCTTGAATTTTTTGTTCTAAGTCATTAGCGATTGGAAGAATTTTGGGTATTGATCGAATGCTCTTTGACGATGATGGGTATTTACTGATGAGGTAATTGGCTTTTTTAGTAAAGAACATCAAATGTGGGTGAGAAAGCAGTTGTGAAATGGCAACTATGAACTCATTTTTCTCTTGGCAATATTGGTCTGTAAAGATCTTTAAACAACTTTCGGGCAGATTTTTATTGGAATATGTTGTTAGAAAATCTTTTGTTTTCATTACATTGTTATATTTAATAATAATCATATTTAGATCACTAAATAGCTTACCTGATTGATAATGCAGAAAAGTTTTAAGATGACTATCGGGAATATTATTTATCACCAATTTTATCTGATGCCTTGGTAGTGAGCTGAAGATCGATTGAAATTCCGAGTAAAAAGTATGAAGTGGCCAACACTTAGATAGATGAATTTTTTGTGTCTCTGGGAATCTTTTAAATTTTTTGAGTATTAACTGACGGCTTAAGTCTTCCCACATGCACAACCCCAGTAAGAAGGGGGAAGTAGCGCTTTTTATTGTTTCTGAATAAACGAATGTTTTTATCAAAAGATTAGAGTACTCTTTTTTTCTGAAGTGGCAGTACTCAAAAAATACATATCCGCTGTCCGTTGTAGAAAAGTCTATCGAATTGATTATTTTGAGAAAGTTGTTTTTTTCGTTTTCGATTAAATTGATAAGGCTTTGGATTGGAATTGAGAAAATAAGATATCCTAAAACACCATTACATTGTTTGGCACAGAAATCTAGTAAGGATAGATACTTTTCCATTGAAAGTGAGCAATATGTTTTTTCACAAATATAGAATAGGTCGCTTGCTGTATCGTTATCTTCGTAGTGTTTTTGAATCCATTCTCCCCACTGTTCAATATCTGTGATGTTAGTTGACGGTTTTTGAAGCCATGAGTTTATTAAAATTGGGAAGGAGCTAGTGTTAATCGGTAGTTTTTCTCTCTTGAAATAGGAGAGTATATAATCAGTAAGGCAAGTGAAACCTTTGCTATACGTTTGAGATGGAGGTGTCATGCTGATTAATACGGCTTCAAGTAGCTTTGCCGATAGATCTTCAATTTGACGACTTTTATGGGTCTCAATAAAAACAGAGAGTGCTAAATCGATGTCATCTAGGTTTATGCAGCAGTGAAGTATTGAAGCGTAGGTATGGATCGACATGTTTTCAAGGCAATAATAGAAGAAATTTTTTTTCCAATCACTCGTTGCACTATCCATAAAGCTATTGAGAAATTCTTTTTGCACTTTATCAGATATAAAGTTGTCTCCCCCTCTAACTAGTGACAGTAGAAAATCTGGCCATTTAGAATTCACTCTAAGCAATATCCAGCTAAGAGTCGCTATACGAAGCTGTAATGAGGGCATAGCTTCAAGCGTTTCCCAAAATTTCTCAGGTGAAACGATGAATAATTTTTTCATCGCTTGTTGGTAGAAATTGAATTTGACAAAGTGCGGAGTAAAAATTACTGCACTCATCTGTTGATTTTTTGTCACCAAACCATGAATGGCTTCCGCTGAGTTCAAATGGTTATTAGGGGGACTATTTTTTGGTAGGGAGTATTGATGAATAGTACCAGGAAGTGGAGTTGAGAAATTTACCATCAGATTAAACCCTCACAAAAATGAGTATAAACTAGAATCTTCTTTTCCTCATGAGAGGATAGATCACATATACTACTGAACTAAAGTTGTGTCAAGCAGTGAGTATTTTCATAAATTTGAATTTATATTACTCTATTATTAAATGTTCAACGGGGTATAAATATGAAAGTGGACTCTATAAGGCTTTTTAGCTCAGTCAAACCGACATTTATGAGGCGGGCTCTTATTAAGGGGTCATTGATAGCTGGCTCAGGTGTTTTGCTGCTTGCTTACTGCGGAGCATTTATCCCACCTGAATCTTTGCAAATCTGGGGTCTTCCAGTTTTATTTGCAGGGGGAACTTTAATTACGATGGGGTTGTTGCCCTACAGACGTCTACGTCGTATGGAGTCCCAGCCAAGCGAGCTAATTGTTGTCGATGGCAAGTACATCCAGTATATTAATGATGGCAAACAAGTATACTCTATACCTATGCAAAGTATTGAAAGGTATGACTACGTTGAAACTGATACCGAGTACGGAATAGCCGTTCTTTTAAAAGACAGTCCGCAAGAAAAAATTGTTGTTCATGATCGTAAGTTCGATATGGAGTCACATCAAAAGAAAAGCAAAGAAAAATATGGTTGTCATATTTTTATCCCATATTTTAGTCGCAGGGCCTTTACTCGTATTGCTCTTTTAGACTAGGACTCCAATTTCTGCGCACGGTGTTTAAACCGGGTTTTAAGAAATCCCTGTTTGTATAATATCGTGGAGCTTGATGAGTCCAATCACTTCATCATTTTCGTTGATAACAGGGAGAACTGAAACTTCATTAGAAAGGCTATTTTCCATGATTTTTATTGCTTCGGTAGCGAGGGTGTTAGGGTCGATAGTGCGGGGGTCTTTACTCATGACTTCATGGAGTTGTTTATTTAGTCCATTAGGTCCAAATTTTTGTAGCGTGCGGCGCAAGTCTCCATCTGTAAAGATTCCAAGAAGCTGTTTATTTTTATCAGTAATCAGTATACACCCGCATTTTTTATTGGATAGTTCCACGAGTGTATCGAAAAGTTTATCTGTTTCTTGACAGAGGGGTATACTTTTACCAGTGATCATTAGATCGCGAACACGTACAGTAATTTTTTTTCCGATGCTGCCTGCTGGGTGGTTTTGGGCAAAATCGTCTAGAGAAAATTTGTTGTGGCGCATAAGCCCAACAGCCATAATGTCTCCAAAAATCATTTGTATACTTGTCGAAGTTGTCGGTGCCATATTGTAAGGGCAGAGTTCTTTCTCAAGGGGAAGACATAGATATTTATCGCAAGCCTTTGCGAGTCGACTTTCTGGATTTGATACAATAGCTATTGTTTTTACGGCTTTATTTCGAACAGAAGGTATCAAGTTGAGGAGTTCGTCGCTTTCACCACTTTTGCTTAGAAACACGAAAACGTCGTCTTCTGAAATAATGCCGAGGTCTCCGTGTAGAGCATTTACAGGTGATAAGTAGATAGCGCGCGTATTAGTTGATGTCATTGTCGCTGCAATTTTTTTGGCAATAAGCCCACTTTTTCCAACTCCTGTGAGAACAATCATCCCAGGGCAATGCTTGAAAATATCGAAAATTTCTTGAAGGGAGTCGAGGTCCAAGTTGTCGAAAAAATAGTTAAGGTACTGTTGTTCCTTGGCTAAAAGCTCTTTAAGCATAATTTGTTCCTCGGTATTCGGGCAGTTTTTATTGTAAGCGATATTGGTTGTTGGCAATTGTCTTCTCCCTGTAGGTATACGTGGATTTTAAATGAGTACTATATTACCCTCAAGCTTTTAACAGAAATTATAAATTAAAGGGGCCATTATGGGAAAAAAAACACCAATCGCTGTAGCAGAAGGGGACGGAATCGGTCCTGAAATTATGGGCGCGACTCTTTCTATATTAGAAGCTTGTGGTGCTGATTTAGAAGTGCATAAGGTTGAAATTGGGGAAAAAGTGTATTTGCGAGGACATCCTGCAGGTATTGAACCGGCAACTTGGGATACAATCAGAGAAACCGAAGCTTTTTTAAAAGCACCAATAACGACTCCCCAAGGTGGTGGGTTTAAGAGTTTAAATGTAACGATAAGAACGACTCTTGGCTTGTATGCAAATGTACGTCCTTGTGTGGCATATGCCCCTTTTATCGATACAAAACATCCAGGTATGGACGTGGTTGTTGTAAGAGAGAATGAGGAAGATCTTTATACGGGTATAGAATATCGACAAAGCCAAGATACCGTTCAAGCTCTTAAAATTATCAGCAGGCCGGGATGTGAAAAAATTATTCGCTACGCCTTTGATTATGCTGTTGCTAACAATAGAAAAAAAGTTACATGTTTTACCAAGGATAATATTTTAAAACTCTCTGATGGCCTTTTTCACAGTGTTTTTGAGGAGATAGCAAAAGAGTATCCACAAATTGAAAATGAACATTGGATTATTGACATTGGAGCTGCAAAGCTTGCCGATACGCCAGCAGCTTTTGATGTTGTCGTTATGCCCAACTTGTATGGGGATATTCTTTCTGACGTTGCCGCACAGATTGCAGGGTCTGTTGGATTAGCTGGTTCAGCAAATATTGGGAAGCATGGAGCTATGTTTGAGGCTATTCACGGTTCTGCACCGAGGCGTGCTGGGCAAAATATGGCAAATCCTTCAGGATTATTCCTCGGAAGTATTCTTATGCTTGCTCATCTTGGAAAAGTTGAAGCTGCTACGGTGGCACATAATGCATGGTTGAAAACCATTGAAGATGGAATTCACACTTACGATATTTTTAAAGAAGGGATAAGTAAGGAAAAAGTCGGAACCAAAGAGTTTGGCCAAGCTGTCATCGACCGTCTTGGAAAAAAACCAGAGAAGTTAAAAGCGGCTTATTACGATGCCTCTCCAAAAAAAGTGGAAACGTCTTCAGATTACGTATCAAACTCTAGTCATATGAAAAAGGAGCTTGTCGGTATCGATGTGTTTATCGATTCCAAAGAGAGTACAGAAGCTGTTCAGCAGAAGTTAGCAGCTCTTTCCGGTGATCTCAAATTGACGATGGTTGGTAACAGGGGCGTTAAAGTATGGCCAAATACAATGCCGGAAACATTTTGTATCGACCAATGGCGCTGTAGGTTTATGGCAGCGAATCGTGGTGAGAAAGTATCACGTCAGCAGGTCGCTGCGCTGATGCAAAGACTGGCTGATGCGGATATTGATTTTGTACAAACACAGTGCCTCTGTTCGTTTGATGGTCAGGCGGGTTACACAGTAGCTCAAGACGAACAGTAAAAATGTTTATTTAGTCGTTTTACACATATATAGCTTTCATAAGGATGTTACGGCTTCAGTGTAAAAGTAATTGATTTTTTCACGGTAGTAAAGCTTTGGACGCGAACCGGGTTTGAACTTGATTGATAAGGAAAAATTAAATAATTAACAACGATAAGAACGTCAGGGGAATGATTTCTCAACGGATTTTACAGTTAGCTATGCATTGGAAATTTTGCAATGCATAGCTTTTTTTTCGTCTTTACTTAGTCGTACATTTCCGCTGTGTCTAGTTCACTACTTTCCATTTCAACGAGGTCTTCGTGGTAATATTGACGTTCATCTAGTTCTCCTTCTTGTTTAGCTATATAAACAGCGACGACTGCGTCACCGAGAACATTGAGGATTGTAGATACCATTTCACGAATACGGTCGATTCCAGCAAGAAGTGCTAATCCTTCGATAGGTAGGCCTACAGAAGTGAAAACAACTGACAGCATAATGAATCCACTTCCAGGAATTCCTGCGGCACCAATTGCCGATAAAGTGGCTGTTACAACAATGGTAAGCATCTGTTGCCAATCGAGAGGAATCCCATAAGCGTTTGCGATAAATATGACAGCCATTCCCTGGAATAGACCTGCGCCATTCATGTTTACTGTGGATCCAAGTGGAAGAATAAAGCGGGTAATATTTTTGCTAACCCCTAAATTTTCTTGTACGCAGTGCATCGATACTGGCAGTGTTGCAGAGCTACTACTTGTCGAAAAGGCAAGCATAATTGCATCGCCCATTCCCTTTAAGAAAGGAAGGGGATTAAGTTTGGCTAAAAAGTAAAGGACTCCACAGAGAATGACAACGACGTGGACAGCACAGGCAAGGTAGTAGGTTCCAAGAAAAAAGCCGAGCTCGTAGAGCGTTTCTAGTCCGTAGGTTCCTGTAACCCAAGCCATAATTGCAAAGACGCCGATTGGCGAAAACTCCATGACAATTGAAGTTAGGCGGTACATGACGTCGGCAAGAGATTCAAGGAATTCCAATAAGGGTCTTCCGCGTTCTCCTGCGAAATTAATAGAGATCCCAAGAAATAATGCAAAAACGATAATTTGAAGGACGTTCCCTTCAACAAGAGAGGCCATAGGATTGTAGGGAATAATTTGAAGGATAATATCGCCCATAGCTGGAGTTTCATGAACAGATAACTCCGTAGAGGTAGTTAGGCCCATGCCTATCCCGACTTTAAAGAGCTTTGCAAAGGCGATACCAATACTTATTGCTGCGGCTGTTGTACAAATATACAATATGAGTGACTTAAGGCCCACCCGACCAAGTTTTTGAGGGTCATGAATACTGGTGATACCTACTGTCATCGATGATAGCACAAGTAGCACGATAATCATATTGATCAGTCGTAAGAATATGTCTCCAACTGGCTTGAACATTACTGTGTCATAGCCTGCCCAAGTCATCATCGTTCCAACAATGATTCCCAGAAGCATAGCTATGAGAATTTTAACCCATAGTTTCATGTATTTCTCCATATTCTAGGATGGTATTTACCAGCCTAGCCGGTATCCGATTAGTTGCGATCTTTATTTTTATTTACCATTTGTACAGTTTTTTTTATGAATTCCTTCCAATGGTTTATGCCTTCTTGGACTTGTAATTCTATTTTTACCCAGACCAAAGGGATGAGCTTAGATTCTACTTCTTTTAGTTTGACCTTATCTTTCTCTGTACAAGCGATGTATTCGACACCTTTTGACTGGCATGTTTCAATAAATGTTAAAAGTTTCTTTTTACTGACAGTCTTGTGGTCTGGTAAAACAAGGCTAGTAGTAATGTTTGCACCTAGCTCTTCTAGCGTATTTTTAAAGTTCTCTGGAGATCCAATCCCACATAACATGCCTATATTTTTTCCCTTTAAACTATCTATTGGAGAGTCGTCTATATTTTTAACCATCACAACATTGACTTTTGTGCCGACAACTGGTGCAGATGAGTACTTGGTGATTTCTTTAGAAATGGATGTGTACTGTTTGGTGTCAGTTATGTTGTTTAGAACGATGATGTCAGCTCTTTTCAATGAGGAGAGTTGTTCTCTCAAAAGACCTTTTGGCAGTAGCTTTCCTTTTCCGAAAGGGTCGCTTGCGTCCATGACGATGACATCAAAATCGCGAGCTAATTGTCGGTGTTGCATTCCGTCATCGAGGATGACGAGCTTTGCTCCGTGATTTACAGCCATTTGAGCTGACTGAAACCGGTCTTTTCCTACATAAATGTGGGCTTCCGGAATGTTTTCGGCCATTAGGTAGGGTTCATCGCCACAGAGGCTAACGGGGTATTCGGGACCGCTTCCGTTGCATAGGATGAGAGGAGTCTTGAGGTTTTCGGCATGAGATCGATATCCACGAGATAAAATAGCGATAGGGAAGCGATTTAAAAGTTCTTTTGTTAGCATCATCGTGACTGGGGTTTTTCCGGTCCCTCCAACAACGATATTTCCTATACTGACAACAGCAGGTACATCGGCGCTTTGTACTTTGAATAAGCCATAATCGTAGGCTTTATTCCTAAGTACGATAACAAGTGAGTAGATCCAACTTAAAGGTGTTAAAAAAATATTTAATAAAAAAGAGACGAATCCCTTGGGTTCGTTTCTAATAAATCTTAAATATTTTTTTTCTAAGTTGTCGTGCATTTATAAATGTGTCCTGCTACTCACTGTATATGTGTTGTGCTATTTAATGCTTAAGCCTTGCGGGCTGTTTGTTTGGGATCCTTTTGCTGTATTTGGGCGTCCATGAAGAGCAGATGAAAAGCTTTCGCGACGTTTACGGCTCAGGAAGTACAAATTTCGGTATTAAACCCTTATGTCCAGGTTTTTAGACATCATAGCAAAAATCCTAATTTAATGCTAGTGTGCTCAAGTTTAGCTATTTATGAGTGTCAGTCATTGCTAATTCACTGGCTGCTTTCTTCTCTTGGTATTGATCCATTAAATGTTCAACAATTTCTATAATGATATGAATAGCGGCCATATGCGCTTCTTGTATTCTGTCGGAAGTTTCAAATCCGTCAATAATTAATTCTAAATTGGCAGATCCTCGCAGTTTTCCTCCATTTTTTCCAAGGAAAGTGATTGTTTGTAGGTTCTTTTCTTGAGCAACTTCGACTGCCTTGATAATATTCTCAGAGTTTCCGCTTGTTGTCAGACCAATAAAAATATCTCCGGGTTTCCCGTAAGCTTCGACACCTCGGGCAAACACCCAGTTAAAGCCTAAATCATTGCTTACACATGTTAAGTGTCCAGGTTCAGACAGGGCAATTGCGGGAAGAGCGGGACGGAATTTTCTAAAAAAACCTGTGAGCTCTTCAGCAAAGTGTTGTGCATCACAAAGACTTCCTCCGTTTCCGGCAATAATAATTTTATTTCCATTTTTGAATGCATTTGCAATCATTGAAGCGGCATTTTCAATGAAATTGACAGATTCCTCTTTTTCAAGTTGTTGTGCAGCACGAACGGCATCTTGTACGGCGTTGATAATAGTTTCTTTCATTTTGGAAGTCCGAGTTTGTAATTCATATGTTCTAATTTTATTCTTGATGTTGACACTCTACCTAAAGGATCTATTTTTTTACAAGTAGGGGTTGTGGAAGAGATTTGGACACAAACCGGGTTTAGATCCGGAGATTGAAAATTGAGTTATAAAACATTGTAAATTAATAGATGTCAGGTGTAGGGAAACCGCTTGCTGTCTCATGTTTAGGTGTCGCGGGTAATTCTAATATAGGAGTGGCTGGCGTCTCTAGGATGGAGTTAGAGTCGAACATGAAGGTGTCGGTATCGGCAGTTTCGAACGAAAGGGGGGTATCCGGAGGTAAAAATTCGTCGGTGTCGTACATTTCAATGTCGTTGCTACTTGAAGAAAATTTTATATTATAATCATTATTATTATCGGCTAACGTTCCAAAATTGAGGGGGGTAGAGGGGGTGCTAATTGCTGGAATCTCTGTATTCACTTTATCGAGGTATCGCTCTAGTCCTTTTTCTTTAAACCACTTGTTGATGCTATTTATTCTTGTGTTATCTAGATCTTCGTTGTTTGCGAGGCTATTTCTAATTTGAAGTAATAGTTCATCATCTGCAGGAGGAAATTTTCCTTTAATAGAAGTATGATGCATATCGAGATATAACCTTAAGATCTCTTTTTTTCTGTAAGTATGTCCAACAGCTTTAATTGCTTTTGCGAGGTTTATTGCAAATTCGTCATCAAAATATTTTTGAAGTTCGTAATATAATACACCCAATTCGAGAGAGTTAAAACTTTTAATCGGGCAGTTTCCTATAGTTTGATGATGCTGGGGGATATATTTTATAGTCTTTCTTTTGCGTGGGCCTCTTAAATCGACTCTTCCAGGGAAATAGATTCTTAAAAATGAGGAGAGGTTATGTTCATCTATTAGTTTTTTGGTAAACTGTTTCGCCTTAACAGTTTTTTCATGAATAGAAAGTCCAGGGTAATTACCTGAAAAGGCTCCACAGTTCCCTAGCATCATTATATTGTCGACAAAATAATAGCCAACGGTATGGGCTTCATCTTCAAGCCTCTCACTTGTTACCAGATGGGTGGCAAGCATGGTAAAGGGGGCGTTATTTTTAATTTTTTGTATCAGTTCTCGTGAAGTTAGCTGTTGTGTTGTCCCACACTCTTCTAAAATTTTCGGAACTTGCGCAAAAATTTTTTTTAGGGTGTATGTACTGTCTTTGTGAAGATATGGGTGATTACATCTATTCAGAATTTCTCTAAAGTTGTTTTGCTCGCCGCCATCTAACTCTTGGATTAATTCTTTGTAGTATTGATTTAGGTAGT
Organism: Chlamydiota bacterium; assembly: GCA_036164375.1. Lineage (GTDB taxonomy): Bacteria > Chlamydiota > Chlamydiia > Chlamydiales > Criblamydiaceae > JAYZJO01. The sequence goes on from JAYZJO010000008.1 coordinate 29,268, forward strand.
AAATGTGAGGGTGGATAAATTTTTCAATTGAGTTTGCTCCCTCTAAATTGAATGTTTCACCATATAGAGTACTCACGTGGCTATCGATAGAATAGGAATTAAGTAATAAAATTCGCGTTTCAAGTTCTATATAGACATCTCTTTTGTAGAGGGTAAGAAATAGACTTTGCATTTGTTCAGTAGTAAATTGCTCGGTAAAATAACTATATATTTTATTAATACATCCCTTCTGTTTGTTGTCGATAGACTTTAAGGGATCTGCACCAAGGTCGATTAAGGTCTTAAATAGTAATTGGAGTCTGTTATAAGAATTTGAAGGGTCGTAATGATAGATAAGAACCTCTCGATCTATTCCGTTTAACAATACGGAGTTTCCTTCGGAATTTTTGTGGTTTGGATCAGCTCCTTTGCTAACAGCAAGTGCAATAACTTCGCATAAGTAGGCGATATTGTCAGAAGCGTAGCTGTAAAAAATGTAAGTAAATACAGAGGTTCCGGTGCCATCGATATTATTTAGGTCAATAATATCTCCATAAGTGTTTAGTATGACTTCAATCTCTTTTAATGAAGGCGAAAGCAGTTCTTCATTGATGAAATAACCTTCAATTCCTTGTCGGACTAAAGCACAAGCCTCGTTTTTAGGTGTAATACTTAATAGAGCCTTTGCGAAAAATATTTTTGTTTCAATTGATAACTCAAAGTTTTGAAAGATGTGGTCTACGGGGGTTTGACCAAAGCTGTTTATTAAAAGTGAGTTGGCGCCAAACTTGATCATATGATCAATCCAATTTTTTCCAAGTAAAAAGGATTGTCTGGTTTCATCTGAAATAGCAATGCAGAGGTTATGTAGTGGAGTATTTCCATAGCTATCTAGACAGTTAATATTTTCGTCGGCAGCAAGGAGCTTTTTCATTATTTTAAAGCACTCATTGGGAAATCTAGGAGCTAAAGAGATAGTTGCATGCATTAGGGAATTCCCGTTCCCGTCTGGCATGTTGGGGCTTTTGAATTGATCCATGATTGCGAGAGCTTTGTTGGGATTGTTGTCGATAATCATGAGTTTAGTGAGTTCATTGTACCCTTCGCTATTGTTACTCGGGCTGCGAGGGTAGCACGATGGGTTTGGAAACCTGTCATAAGGATTAATGTTTGAAATTGACATAATAAATCTATGTTTTTTTGTTTAATTAAACTTATATTATAAATTTAAAGTGTTATTATATTGTTAGCTTTGTGTTAAGATTTGATGGGTGCCTGGTGCGGATCTCAAGAAGAGTTAGTGAGTTCAAGATACAAGGAACACTTGATTGCATTTGGAGAGCATTTTTCATTGTTCGTATTTTACTCATCACTTGAGCTATTAAGGTCGAAGTAATGAAAAAATGGCGATGATTAATTGAGGTATTTCTCTAGTCCCCGTTCCTTAAACCAACTGTTGATTTTTATTTTTCTTGCTTCATCTATAGATTGGTGGCTCTTGATGGTATCTCTAATTTTAAGAAGTAAACTATAATCCGGCGGTAAGTTACTTTTATTTGAGATGCGATGTTGATCGAGGTAAAAATTTAAAATAGATTCACGTCTATAAGAGTGTCCAATAGTTTTTATAGCCTTCGCCAGGTTTATTGCCGTGTCATCGTCAAAGTGGTTTTTTAGTTCGTAATATAGAACGGCTAGTTCTAGTGACCCAAAACTTTTAATCGGGCAGTTTCCTATTGACTGGTGTTTTTGAGGAATATATTTAATAGCAACTTGATCCTCGAGCCTGTGTTGGTCAATATTTCGAGGAAAATATTTTTTTAAAAAGGGAGCGATGTCGTTTCGATTTGCTATTTGCTGAGTAAAGTTGCGGATGTTTTTAGGTTTCCGGTGGATTGAGACGCCAGGATATTTACCTGAAAAACCTCCACAGTTTCCTAGAATCATGATATTGCCAATAAAATAGTAGCTAACGGCATGAGCGCTATTTTTACCATTCTTTCCTTTAACTACGTGACCCGCAAGCATTGAGAAGGGGACATTTTCTTGGATTTTATTTGCTAGGTTTTTTGGGGACATTAGCTGGGAAGTACCACACTCCTTTAATAGGTTGGGTATCTTTTTAAAAACTTTTTTTAGTTTGACTAAGCTTTCAGTATCGAGCGTTAAGTTGTAACAGCGCTCTAGAATTAGGGGTAACTTGAGGCTTTTATCACTGTCGATCTCTTCTTCTAATTCTTTATAGTATTGCTTTAAATAGTAGAGATGCGGAGTGATAAATGTTTCAAGGGAGCTAGCTCCTTCTAATTCTACGATCTCTTCATTTAGTGTGCTGATATGGTTATTGATGGAATATGAGTTAAGTAGCAAAGATCGCAGTTCAATTTCTGTAAATACATCGCAACCGTAGATGGTTTTATAGAGGTTTTGGGCCTGTTCAGCAGAAAATAGGGTGATTAAGGAGTGATATGTGTTTCGAATAAATCCTTTTTTTATATTATGTGTCGATTTTAAAGGGTCAGCTCCTAGATTGATTAGAGCCTTTACCACAAGTTGAAGCCTGTTATACGAATCTAAAGAGTGATGTTTATTGTAGATAAGTAGCTCTTGATCGATTACATCTAGTAAAATTGCATTTCCCTTGGCATTTTTACCGTTCGGGTTGGCCCCTTTGTTGATTGCAAGGGCAGCAATAAAGCAAAGATTCTCGAGAGTTTCAGGGGAATAGTTTTTAGCAACATAACTGAGAATAGAGTTTCCTTTCCCATCGATATTTTCTAAGTCAAGGATATCGCCATAAGTTTCTAATATTACTTGGATATCTTGTAGGGAAGGGATGTTCATAATGCCATTTTTTGTGAAGAAGTGTCTAATACCTCGTTGGCATAATGCGTTGGCTTCCTTTGAAGGCATATCATTTAGTAATAGTTTTGTTAAGAATACTTTTGATTCTATAGTCAACCTTACGTTTTCAAATAGACAGTCTACAGGGCTAAGGGATCGGTTAGTTTGCAAAAAGGGAGTAGCGCCGGATTGGATCATGAGATTCATCCAATCTACTCCAAACTCAATCGTTTCTATATTGTTGTCTGTAATAGCGTTGCAGAGGTAATGCAGGGGAGTACTTGCATTGCTGTCTGGGCAGTTAATGTCTTCGCCAGAATCTAAGAGTTTTTTCATGATCCCCAAGCATTCACAAGGAAATCTAGGGGCCAAAAAGGCAGTCCAATGTATGAGAGAGACTCCATTGCGGTCTTGGGTGTTGGGATTTTTGAACTGATCCATGGTTTCGAGAGCTTTCTTCGGATTTTTCTCAATGATCATGAGTCTAGTGAGTTCATTATGTCCTTGGACGTCGTTGGTCATAGTTTGAGGTTGTAACGGTGGTTTTGGGTAATGATTGTGAAAACCAATTTTTGAAGTGGCCATAATTTAAGGGGTCTTATTTTAGTTAATAAATTTGAATTATAGCTTTTTATTGTTGTTTTATGATGAATTTTGTGTTAAGAAAGTGTTAATTATTGCTGAATTTATTGTTCTTTTAATTAAATTAAGGTGTTCGAAATTTTTAATTGTGTAGACGTTGTTTTTTTTGTATCTATACAAGCCTCACCTTTCATGTAAATTAACTTGAGAGTAATTTCAGATATTGCGTATAATTCTGGCAGTTTTTCACGAAAATTTTAGCTGCCTCAAAAAAAACTTTTCTATTCAAAAATGATTTAGGTATGCTGGGTAACAAATATAATTTAGGATTGCTATGATGACCGATGTACCAAAAAAACGTCTTAAATCGATTTTAATTTTCTTTTTCTATGTCGCAGCGGTGTTGCTGTTAACGAAAACTATTTATGCAGCTTCACAGCAATGTCATAATTGCGTAAGCGAACACACCTTGAATTTGTCTGGAGGAGGGTATAACGATGAAAATATGACCTCACTATGGCAACAACTATCGCATCGCATCCAAGTGCAGCCTTTTAATTTAATGTCATTAATATTGTTTGCTTGTGCTATCATTCACACATTTATTGCCCCAAAAATTAATGCTCTTTCTAACCAGTTGCGTCAATATAATATCGATAATAATAAAGAGATTATCGATAGTTTTGGTGTCGAAATATTGCGATTCATGGGAGAAGTCGAAGTCATTTTCGGTATTTGGGTTGTTCCTCTTTTGATCGCGATGACGTTACAATATGACTGGATAACAGCTCTCCACTATTTGTCGAGCCGGGATTACACAGAGCCAACTTTTGTTGTTGTGATTATGGCTTTAGCATCGTCACTACCGGTCGTCCGCTTAGCAGAAAATGTCATGAAGTACATTGCAAGATTGGGAGGTCAATCCGTCCAGGCATGGTGGCTATGCATCTTAATTTTAGGGCCCCTTTCAGGATCATTGATTACAGAACCAGGTGCAATGACTATTTCTTCAATGCTACTTGCCAAGCAATTTTATAATCTTGGACCTAGCCGTAAGCTAGCATACTCAACTCTAGGGCTTCTCTTCGTGAATGTATCTGTTGGAGGGGTATTTACCAGTTTCGCTGCACCTCCCGTTTTAATGGTCAGCAAAGTCTGGGGATGGGACACTCCATTTATGTTTTCTAATTTTGGGCTGAAGGCCGCACTCGGAATACTCATTTCTACTATCGTTTACTATTTTGTTTTCCGTAAAGAGTTACAATCTTTAGAGGAAAAACGACAACAGAATGTTTCTAGTGAGCAAAAAGCTATACAGCAAGAGCAAAAAATTCCTTTTTGGATAAGTTTGACACATTTAACGATTCTTGCCTGGATGGTCGTGCATAGCCACTATCCGGTGATGTTCATCGGATCGTTTTTAATTTTCATAGGTTTTCATAAAGCGACGCTGCCTTATCAGAGCAGTCTAAGCTTAAAAACGCCTGTTTTGGTAGGATTCTTTTTGGCCGGCCTTGTCGTTCATGGTAGTCTCCAAGCTTGGTGGATAACGCCTGTCCTTGGAAAAGCAAGCTGCGCTGCGCTTATGTTTATGTCGACGGTGTTGACAGCATTTAACGATAACGCGGAAATTACGTTTTTGGCTTCATTAATACCGACCTTTTCTGATGCAATGAAGTATGCTGTCGTTGCCGGAGCCGTCACAGGAGGGGGACTCACAGTGATTGCTAATGCTCCAAACCCATTAGGGCAAGCTCTACTTGGTAAGTTCTTTCGAGGTGGAGTGCATCCAGTAAATCTATTCTTATCGGCGCTTATTCCTACGTTAATTGTAGGCGCTTGTTTTTGGCTTTTGCGACCACTTTCTTGCTAAAAAAGTAGGGGAATCGATCTGTAAGAAAGTAAAACTTTTTTTATTTGAACGATTCCCTTACTTTTGATGTCCATCTTTTCTCAAGTACATTTCTATTAAAGCCCGGTTTGCATCCAAATCCAAAAGTAAGTTTTAAACTACGTAAGGAGAGTTGATTATTCCAATCGCATGAACTGGCATAAAACTTGCAATATATCAGGTGATACTAAGCAAGTTAAGGGCCAATGCTATGACTAATCGTTCAAAAGTGATTGTCATTGACGGGGATAATGATCTCCAGCATGTCCTTATGTATGCATTTAAGTCGCACGATATTGATTATCACGGTTATACGTCCGGGAAGGAGGCGCTGGAGCATATAGACTGTTCTTTTGAGATGGCATCTACTTCTTTGATTGTACTAGAGCGGCGACTTCCTGATATGGACGGTATTGTTATCTTGGATGAGGTGTTCAAAAGATATCGCTCTAGCCTTCCAGTACTTATTTTATCAGAGTTTTCATCCGATGGAGATATTATCGAAGGGCTCCAGAGAGGAGCTGTTGAGTACGTTTCTAAACCTTTTAATTTAGAGGTGTTTTTGCAGCGTGTGCACGCACTTGTTAGATGGCAAAGGGAAAAGTGAGGTACCATGTTTGAAATTCAATTTTTTATAGGAATTCTTTTTTTTGAAATAGCTATTGTTGCTCTATTACTTGTTAGCCTTATCTTTCGAAAAATTTGGGAGTTTTTTGATGATCGCTGGGAGCTTAGGGCTCGACAAACATTGACGCGTACCTTAGTAGAGTGCCTAGTAGATAATAAAACCATTCACTCGTGTAAAAGAATACATAGTTTTAGGTCGAGCTCTGTGTTATTACAAGTATTAGAAGATTTTGACAGAAAGTTTTCGGGTAATAGCTGGGAAAGAGTGAAGTATAGCATTTATTCGTCTTGCTTATCAAATCGAGCTAAGAAATATGCAAGAAGCTGTTTTTGGAAAAAAAGGAATTTTTCTGCGCGTTGCTTTGCGCTTTGCCCTACCGAAAGGGATAGGGATATAATCCTACGCTTGATGGATGATCCTAATTTTTTAGTTAGCGGAAGCGTTGCTCCGGCAGTTGTAGTCTTAGAGGAAAAAGAAGGGGTTTATAAAATCATTCATAAAATGAGCCAGCTAAAGGGATATGCCTACTATTATTATCGCGATATACTGCTTCAAGGTTCTCAAAAAGTGTATCACTGGATAGAAGAGTTTGCAGCTCAAGGTCAAAACACCGAATTTTATATCGCATGTTTAGATGTTTTAGAGCACGTCTGCTTTAAATTAAACAAATTAAATATTAAAAAAGATCTTCAGTCTAAAGATGATAGAGTGCACTTAGCAGCTTTAAATTTACTGATTCATAATCCACAGCCTTACTCTTTAAAGGCAATAGCTAAACAAATGAATGATGAAGATCCACACATGCGAGCTGAAGCGGTCATTGGGCTAGAGCACTTTCTCACACCGAGATCTTTGAGGCGTCTTAGAGGAGCGCTTAAAGATCTTGACCGTGAAGTGCGCATCTCTGCGGCGGAGGTACTTAAAAAATCGGGAAGAAAAGGAATGAGAGTCCTCCGCGAGCAAAACTTAAGAAGTGACAGTAAAGCTTATGAAGCGGCGCAATTTGCTCTGAAATTTTTGTAGGAAGTTATGGAATTAACAAATTTTGAAATCGCTTACTGGTCAATAGGGTTAGCTTTTTTTGTATACTTCGCTGTGGTCAATATTTTGTATGCTATACTAACCATGCTCGGTGCGTACAACACTTATAAAGAGTATAATGAGTTACGTAGGGAGGATTTAACAAAAATTATAAAGTCAAATTCTCTTCCTGAAATTTCCTTTGTCATCCCCGCATTCAATGAATCTAAAAATATTTTGAGCGCAGTTAAAAGTTTACTTGAGATCTCCTATCGAAAAAAAGAAATAGTCATTGTGAATGACGGTTCTGATGATGACACTTTGAAGGTGTTGATTGATTACTTGGAGCTTGAAACATGCCCAGTGTATTTTGAAGAAATACTTGCCTCTAAACCTATTCGAGGGGTTTATAAAAGTAGACGTTATCCTGAAATTGTTGTTGTCGATAAAGAAAATGGAAAGAGATTCGATGCAATCAATGTCGGAATAAATAGCTGTTCCAATCCATTTTTTATTACGATCGATGCAGATACTATTATCGATGATGAAATGTTTGAGGCTGTCATCGAACCAATATTCACACACCCTGAAACTATAGCTGTAGGTGCCGGTGTACGCATAAATAATGGGTGTGAGGTCGGGTATCATAAGATTTTAACAAAAGATTTTCCTAAAAGCTATCTCGTTGCGATGCAGTCGCTAGAGTATTTACGGTCATTTTTAATGAGGCAGGGTTGGAATTATACTGGAGGGAATTTTTGTATTGCAGGAGCATTTGCCGTATTTTCTAGAGAAGCGGTTATAAGGGTAGGAGGTTTTGCTCCGACTTTTGCTAACGATCTAGAAATCGTAGTTCGTTTACAGCGCTATTATAAACAAAACCATCTCCCTTATCACATCCACTACTTGAGCGAGCCTGTTGCTTGGACCAAAAGCCCTAAAACTTATAAGCATTTAGCACACCAAAGGTTTTTATGGCAAAGAGGCACGCTAGAGTCGATGTGGTTTCATAGAGCGATGTTTTTTAATCCTGATTATGGAGGGTTTGGTTGTTTTGTACTGCCCCTTGCTTTTTTGGGAGAAGTCTTTGAGCCTGTCGTCGAATTATTGGCATATTTTTTTATTGCGATTGGATACTATTTCGGTTTTCTAAGTCTACATGCCATTTTAGTCATCTTTTTAATTAGCTGGGGCTGCACGCTGATTTTTTCCTTGTTCGCTTTGATTGTCGAAGAGTGTAGCTTCAGAAAATACCGTTCTTTTTCCAGTATTATAAAATTATGTACCTATGCTTTTGTAGAGAATATAGGGTATCGTCAAATGACGATCTATTGGCGGGTCAAAGGATTTATAGGATTCTTTAAACGTTTTGATGAAATAAAACAAGATTCTAAGAATATTAACCGAGTATTTGAAGAAAATGAAAGCTACAACATTAAAACATAAAATTGAAGAACGAAAAGCTGTGATTGGGGTGATTGGCATGGGGTGTATTGGACTATCACTCTTAGAAGCTTTTACGAAATTCAGGTTTCCTGTTCGGGGGTATGATGTCGCTATTAGTCGAGTGGAAACCCTTGAGGCAAAAGTAAATCCGTTTTACAATTTCGAGTTAGAGCATTTTTTTCGATCCCTAGAAAATACTACAGCGAAAATATCATCGGAGGATGAAGTCCTACAAGATGCAGATGTTTTGATCATCAGCGTTCCCACTTCCCTCGATGAGTATAATAATCCCGACCTTTCTTGCTTACGTTCAGCATTTTCAACGGTTGAGAAATATGTGAAGAATGATCAACTGATTGTATTACAGAGTTCTACATATCCAGGATGTACAGAACAAGAGCTTTTACCGATTTTAAAGAGAAGCGATAAAAGTTTCCTTCTTGCCCATGTCCCCGAAATTGCGGATATAGGAAATCCAAGCTACACATTCAACCAAATTCCACGTATCGTTAGCGGTGTCGATACCGAAAGTTTAGAAACGGTGTCGCTCCTTTATGAAAAAATTGGTTGTGAGATAGTTCCCTGCTCCTCAACTTCTGTCGCAGAGGCCGCTAAGCTATTACAGAATGCATATAGGTTGATCAATATCAGCTTTATCAACGAACTTAAAGTGATGCTAGAGGGGATGGGTATCGATATATGGGAAGTTATCAATGCGGCATCTTCAAAACCTTTCGGATTTGTCCCATTTTATCCATGTCCAGGTATTGGCGGCGATTGTATTCCGATTGACCCATTTTACTTGAATTGGAAAAGTGAACAAATCAAGGGGAAATCTGTACTACTCGACTACGCAGGAAAAATCAATAAAAGCATGCCAGCGTATGTTATAAGTCGTTTATTATTAGTGCTTAATAATTATTGTAAGTGCATGCGAGATTCTAAGGTACTGATGATAGGAATGAGTTACAAAAAAGATGTAAACATTACCCATAATTCTGCTAGTTTGTTGGTATACAGGGAGGCTATCGCCATGGGTGCTAAGGTGAGCTACCATGACCCATACGTCAATGAAATTGTCATTGATAATCAAAGCCATAGGTCTATAGAGCTTAACAAAGAGTCTCTTGAAAATTTTGATGCTGTCCTTATCGCCGTTGATCACTCAATTTGCGATTGGAAGATGGTGGCCAAGCACAGTCAGTGTATCGTCGATACGCGCAATGTGATGGATGGCATATGCGAAGCTGAGGGAAAAGTTTTAAAAGCATAAGAGGTGTTCATGTCTCAGAATGTTCTCGTCACTGGTGGGGCCGGATTCATAGGCTCTGATATCGTTCGTCACCATCTTGAATTGGGCGATCATGTGTGGGCAGTCGATAATTTGACGACGGGTAGGATCGAGAATCTACATCGCTATTTAGACCACGCCTTTTTTTCTTTTGATAAAGCCGACATCCGTCAATGGGATAAACTTGCCGATGCCGTAAGTTGGTCAGATAGAATTTATCATATGGCGGCCGTTGTTGGTCAACATCGCGTGTTAGGCAATCCAGTCGAGACGATAACAAATAATGTGGATGGATGTGAACGTATTTTAAAAGAAATGAGTAATAGTACTAAAGATGTCCGTTTACTTATTGCTTCGACATCTAGCGTGTACCATCGTACAGATCCAGGAACTGACGGAAAACTCCATGAAAATTCTCTTCTTAGCTTTGGATCAGGAGAGGTCATACAAGAAACATATCCCCTTAGTAAGCTAATGAATGAAGTGATGGCCCTTTCCTTTGTTTTGGAAAAAGGCCTACATTGTACCGTTGCAAGATTATTCAATACGATAGGGGTTAACCAGTGTTCGCAGTACGGAATGGTTGTTCCCAATTTTATACAAAGTGCTCTAAAGGGTGAGCCTATTACAGTTTTTGGAAGTGGAGAGCAGTCAAGAGCGTTTATTAATGTTCATGATACTGTGAGAGCTCTTGATTTATTGCTGACGAATCCGGAAAGTAAAGGCGTTATCGTAAATGTGGGAAGTGATTTAAAGTTGACTATTAATGAGTTAGCAAAAGTAGTCAAAGAGCGTTGTGGGAGTGACTCGGAAATACAACATATCTCCTATCAAGAAGCGTATGGGATGAATTTTAGGGATGTCGACCATCGATGTCCGGATACGACGTTATTGAACTCGTTAATTAATTTTTCTCCAGAATGGTCTTTGGAAGAAACTATCGATGAAGTGATTTCTAGCTATAGTCAAGGAAAGTAGAGTAATCTAAAAACATCTTAAGATAAAGATAAGGTGCTTTTCGGGGCTTATAACATATTATAGGGGTTTTTATAGAGAGTGTATAAGAAATGACACTCTCTATAAATTAGTGGATATTTACACCCAAACTTGTTCAACACCATATTCCGAAATAAATTTTTTCATATCAGAAGCGTTGTCATCGACTACGATCGCAGGCTTTGCAAATCCAGAGTCTTTCATGAAGCTTAATATTGTTTTGAAGAAACCTTTTCCAATAAAGTGCTCACATGTGAAAGCATCAGTGATAGTAGGTGAACTTTCGTCACCAGTAAACATGACAAAACCACACACTTTGTTTTCTTCAGATAGTGCGACGTACCCTTTAAAAGCAGTATTTGCAGCTTTATTAATCTTATCAGCTAAAATATTTGTACTTTTATAAGCTGTAGCTCTTTTATCATCTCTAATTACGTTAGAAAGTTTTTCGTATCCGAAGTCAGCAATAGATTCATAATGTAGTTTCATAAGACTTATCCTTATTTTCATGTTGTTATTGTTAATTTTAATCTAAAAAAAAAGACTAAAATTGCCCCCATTGATAGCATGAGTAGTTATTTTAGACAAAGAAAAAAAAGAGGTGTTGATAAAAAATGCTTCACGTATTAAGGTGTTCAGAAATATTTGCAAATTAGAATTTTGTGCTTTTAAATAAACAATTAACAGGAAGTAGCAATATGTCAGTTTCTAACTCTGAAATCACACGAACACCAGGCTCCTCAACTCTCTTGCAAAGTAAGATTTCAGGACCCTCAGAAATTGCATCTATTTTCGCAAAACAACTTCAGAGAGATTCAGAACGTAGTTACTTTTATGAACTACCGAAAAATTTAATAAATGATAGAAAGCTTATTAAGGCGACTAAATCTTTTATCCCAGAGTTGATTAAACAGCATCAACACTGTGATACAATTACTCTTAAAGTATCAGTGATCTACTCTTCTATCATTAAGTATGCTTTGGATACAGGTTTTCAATTTGAGTCGGCTAATGTTGACTCAGCGATATTAAAATACCAGTATAGGCATTCCCATATATTTTCGGAATTATTTGAGCAAACACGTCAACATATTCAATGTCTTAAAGACAAGGGACTAGGAGAGCGATCAAAAGCTATTCAGGTCAAGTACTTCGTAGAACCATTAGAAAAAAAAGAGTTGTATGACTTAACACCCTTTGAAAAACGCACGAAGATTCCTCAAGTTGTTTTAGATTTCGATCCTTCAGAAAAAAATACAGTGATTACAACGGATCCAAATAGTGAAGGTAATAAGGTTGAGGATTTAACCAGTATTCTTGATATACGCCTCTATCCAGCACTCAGACGCATGCTTCATGAAAATAACGTCGAAGTTTTTCTGGGTACAAAAGAAGAAATGGCATGCTAGTATCACACAACAAAATCGAAAATCCTCTATGAAATTTCTATCCCTTCCTCTGCTACATATTATGTGGTCGATTCAGGAAAGGGGGAGTTGACTATGGTGATGGCAGGTTTAGTAGGACGAGAGAACATGATAGCTCAGCTATTGACGCTTAAACTTGCTGGTATCGATGTTACAAAAGTTGAAATTATCGGAGATCTTAGTCATTTTTCAAAAATAGTTGATCGCGATATACAGGCGTTAATGAAGCAACTTCCGGAAATAAAAGGGAGAAATCAAGCTCTTGTTATTGCTGGATGTGGGCTAGAAGACTTTGTGAATAATTTAATCATAAAAGAGCGAGGGGCGAATGTTCGAGCGTCAGAGCAGTTTCACGGGGATATTCTCTCAGTGATTTATACTTCTCTAAAAGAACCTCAAAGTGGCGTGAGTGGAATTATCGTTTTGCATTTAAATTATGGAGAAATTGTTGAGAGGATTATTTCCCGTTTGTTACAAGAGACTTGTTGTCCGTATATTTTTTCAGGTGGAGCCTGTGGGTATATTCGTGGAGATAAATCCAATGCTCACGTACAAATTGGAAGCCGAATATCGGTAACAAAATCGATTAATGAAGAAGGAGAAATTGTTTGTCTTGGAAGTGATACAGAGAGTGTACACCTGCAGGTGCCGAGTATATTTTTGGAGACATATCAGTGGTTAGAAAAAGCTAAAACTCGAGGTTCAAGTGTAGATATAGAAACATTTTATATTTTACGTGCCATACAAAACCACCATAAGAATAATGGATATCCCGTCGAATGTGATTTAGGTTGCTTTGTCTCAGACTTTGTTGGAGAAGTACCTTTGAGAGAATATTCAAAAGTATATGTTGAATATCAGAGTGTACTTGGTAAATTTCTTGGTCGTGTTTTTGATAAACAGCCAACAATGAAGTATCATCCCGATAAACAAGTTGATACCGACATTGTCATCAACAGTAGTTTCAATGATCCAAAAGTGCCTCATCATCCCATGATGGACCCAGCCTTTGTCAACACGAAAGACTTTGAGAGTACTAAAATAGACTACCGAAAAAAAATTCAAAGCTTAAATCCGTCCTATGACAAGAAGAATCTTTTCTTTAATAAAAAATGGGATTTAGACTATTTTCTCCGAGAAAATAATCCCATTGTCTTAGGAAAAATTGTTGATACAGAAACATATTTGAGAAAAAGAAATGACATTGGAATGCGTTTTCTCGATATGCCCATTCATATGCCAGGGCAAGGTTGGAGAATTCCCGTTGAATTGGAACAATTTAAAGAAGTCATTGAGATGGCTGTGCAACACGAAAAAACAGTGAATAAAAATTTTGAGAAGTTGAATTATGTGTACATTACCGTCGATCAGGGGGAAGTCAAGCTTGGGAAAGCTCAGAGAAGAGTTGGCTGGCATGGAGACTCCTTTTTACCGATAGATACGCGAAAGGAAAAAGTGGATATCACAGGAGATCGCGTTTATGTTGTCGGCGATTGCTGCCCCACGCCTTTTGTACCGGGACCATTTTCTTTTGAAGGGGTAAATTTGAAAAGTTGGAAAGAAATCAGCAATCACCTAGAAACAATTGCAAACCAATTTGATCCAAGTTTTTATGAACCCTATACGCTTCTTCGATTAGACCCCTACTGTATTCATAACGTAGGATTCAACAAGAAATCAGATAACAAAGGATTCAAAGAGAAATCAGATAACGTAGGATTCAACAAGAAATCAGATAACGAAGGATTCAAAGAGGAATCAGGTTCGGTATTTAGGACATTTGTAAAAATATCTGTGAGTGAAAAGCAGTACACCCATCTTGGAAATGCACATAATCCTTTATTTATTTATGACTGGGCGATGACACCGCGAAAAGAAGTTCCTTATAGTAATCAAGTTCTTCGGCAGTCTGCTCATCGTGAAGATAGGGATGATTTTAAGGAAATTAATCCCTATACCATTGATTTTAATAAAGATATATCTAGGGCCTCTTGGACGAAAGAAAAGATTTTTACGGTAAAAAAAGTAAGTGAAATTAGCGCTAAGCCTGTCGCGAAAGGTGAAACTCTGCCTTCGTACGATCAGAATTTTTTGGTTTCTATTCTTTCCTCTGAGGATGGAGATTGGAAGGTAACGACAAAGCAAAATATACAATATTTTTTAAGCAAAGAAAAGCTCGATAAATATTATGATGCCGACAGTGAAAGACCCGGCGTTTTCGTTTCGAAACCCGAGACAAGGCGTGTGGTAGAAATTAAAGAAAATATACGTTTTATGGCCCCTTGGGGAACGATGGTTTACGCTCAAAAAGGAGACTTTCTGTGCTTTGCGAGCGACTCAGATATTTATCCGGTGCCGCAGTCGATATATTATGGAGATTTTGAGCCTGTATCGGAGTAAATTTAATTCAGTATATAAGAAGCATAGGTAGTACTGGTGCGAATGATTCTCAAAAATACCAAAGAATTTTGCCTTCGAGTCCATAGTCGCGATAGGGATAGGTGTCGCGATAGTAGTGCCCACTTGCTTCTACGGTAACTTTATCTCGATAACGGTACCCTATTTTCATCGCTGGGCGATGTCCTCGGATAAATAGTTTTTTAGCGACGAAAACAGTGTCTCCGACAGGTAAGAATAGGTTCCTTGTCGAGCGCCAACTTTGCTCATAACTCAATTCGCAATAACTTTTGGTGGATATTTCATAGTGATAGATCACTCCAAGTATATTTAGCCATTGACGTTCGTAGGAATAGTAATTTCTTGAGAGCTCTAAAAATCCACTATGTTCTGCGAGGTAGGTGAGACGGATTGTTTTTGTGAAGCCGGGGATGTGACTTTTTACCCAGGCAGATTGTAGCTCTTTTCTATTGTGGATTTTGTCATTATAGAACGACCAGGATACCCATCCGTTAATTTCTGGTGCAAAATCGAGGTTTTTGAAGCGGTAACCATATCTCGCTTCAGTATAAACGAATCGCAGTAGTTCAGAGTTTGTTTTCGAAAAATTTTTGATCACAAATGATTCATAGTTTCCTCCCACAACAAAAAGGTGTGTTTTATCGTCGTAGATAGCGTAGGTGGCAGGTTCAAAATTTGTGGTATCTGAGAAAGGGTAAAACTCGGCTCCCTCGCTCCATGCTCTAAACAAAGTGGCTGAAACGTCCCATCGCCAAACTCTCGAGTGGTATACATGTGATGTTACTTTTGCACCGCTCATATAAACGTTGTAGTTGTTGCCGGTCGTTGGAGGAAGAATGTCTTTTTCCTTTTGCCGGAAGACAAACGCTTCGCTATCGATGCGCCATTGATCGTTTATGGGAAGAAATAGATTGAGGCTACCTAGAACGTAAAGATTTCTGACGACAGGTTTTTTTAGTGAACGGTCGTTTTCTTTTGCTTTCGTGTAACTGAATTCAGGAATGAGAGCAATATTAGTATAAGGTTTTACGTTATAGTCATATTCTTTAAAAATGTCGTCGTTACAAGGCTCTTTATTGATGAGGGTGAGAAATTGTTTTCTTGCCTGTCTATAGTATTGTTGCAAATAGAGTGATCTTGCTAACCCATTTCTTATTTCGTTGTTATTAGGCTCTTCAAGGAGGATCCTTTCTTGTAAGTTTTGAGCAGAGGAGTAGTTGTTCTGTAGGGAGGCGATTTTTGCAAGCCCAGCCAAAGCATCCATATTCTTGGGGTATTGACTATATAAATTCTTAGCTTCGTAGTATAATTTTTCCTTGATGTAAATGCTCGCAAGAATGGCGGCGGCATCGTAATATGAAGGAAGGAGTTCGAGGCATTTTTTTAAATATGTTTTCGCGCACTGCGAATGGTCCATCCAGTTGAGTAATCTACCGATATACAAGTAGTAATCCGGATTATCCGGTAGACATTTGAGGAGGCTTAGGTAGATATTAAGAGCGCTTTGCCTGCTTTCCTCTTTTTTTTCGTATTCGTGAGCGATTTCTTCTAGACCAGCATAGACAAATTTATTGCAGGAAAAGTTTTGCAGGATGAAGTCAAAGATCATTTCCGCGCAAGGGTAGTCTTGAAGCCATAGGTATACGTAGGCTAGCTGAATATGAGCCTCTACGAAGTCGGGGTTAATTCTAATAGCTTGTAGTAAGGCGCTCGATGCGGCATCTAGATTTCCATACTTTATATTCTGTTGTGATAGTGTATACCACGATTCAAAAGAAAAGGGCTTTGGGGTATCGTTATAAATCTTTAAAATTTTTTCTTTATGTTTGTTGTCTGCGGTGGGTTGTTCGATGATAGGGTTAGGTACTTCGGCGGAGATTTGCATGAAGGAGCATAGCAAGAGATGGAAAAGTGTAAGAGTCGCAAGTTTTCTTAGCATTATTAGGTGCAGGGTGATTTTTTGAGTTTCTTATAGGATAAATCAAATTTATATTTACTTTCTAGGGGATTTTTTTAGTTTTAAACGAAAGATTTTACTTCAATTAATGTAATAAATATATTCTCTTAACATTGTCTTAATTCAAAGACTGTATGATTCCCTTTATATATTGACAATTTCAAGCTGTCGCAATTAAAATTAGATGGTTTTTATGAAAAATTTTAATAAGGTAATTAAATATGTTTGAGAGAATTCAAAATCTATTTAGAAATAAAGATAATAATACAGTTTCTACAGAAGAACAGTCGTTACAAAAATCTCAAGATGCTACGACAGAAATTGCTCTCAAGTCTCTTTCTAGTATGGAAGATCTTTCTGGAAGTTATATCGAGCAAGATTTCGAAAGCAACAAGATGTCCCCAATTGAAGAGCCGGCAAAAAGTACCGGGCTTTGTGGTAAAATTTGTGATTATGCAAAGAGTTTATTTTACAGCTGGTGTAAAGGGACTAAGTCTAAAAAATTAGTAGAAATTCAACAAGCGATGAAGGCTATTGGTGGCGAACCGCTAAACCTTAAAAATAGTAAGGGTGACAAGATTGATGGAATGTTTTTTGGAGCAAACAATTTAGTCGAGAAAATGCAGTCTTCAGGAATGAAGCGTGTTACGATTACTAAAAATCAATCACAGGAAAAACTTTCGGCTTTTGTGTTTGATCTGAAGAATCCTAAAACAAATGAACTTTTGAATTCGTTTACGCAAATGGGACTCTTCAAACTTGAATACAATAATAAAGACAATGAAAAAATAGTAATATCCGAAGGTGTTTGGGATAAACACATCATTGATGGAAAAGTTTATATTTTTACTAAGGAAAATAAAAATAAACTTATAAAAAATTGCAGTCCTTTTAAAGGCGGTAAGTTTAACTTGGCTAATGTGACAGTCTCTGAGCCGTTCAATACAGAGTTTAGCCAAAAAGAACCTAAAACAATCGTTTTAAGCGGCGGTCTTAGTAGTCATTTTGAAAGTGCGCATACGGCTATCGAAGTGGCGAAATTTGTGGCGCTTGGCTTTAATGTCGTTGTTTCCGAGAACAAAAACGCTAAAGTTATAGACTCAGAGTCTCACGAGAACGTAATGGCAAATATGAAAGCTATTATTAAAGATTTAGAAAACCGTGGCATTGAAAATCACGATGTGATCCTGAAAGGAAATTGCCAAGGAAGTCTAGCTTCCGTTGAAGCTGCAGCCAATCACCCTGGGATGCACGTGATTATCGACCAAGGTTACTACGATAGTGCTGATATGCTTTCTCATAAGTTAGTGGTCGTACCAAAGGTTATTGCTAGCAAAATGTGCGATGCTGTCGACTTTAGATACAGTATGGAAGATTACTTAGGTAAAGTTGATGGTAAGGTCATGGTCATTCGCAATAATAATGACGGTAAGGTTCCTGTAGAGCAACATCAGAAAATGGTTGATAAGCTTAAAGGTAAGGAAGGCGTCAAGTTTTTCAGCATTAATGATAAAAAAATAGGACATGCTGGATCGTTTTTCAAAGATGAAGCGTGTAACAGGGAAATTACAGACTACCTCATGGAATGTGGCTTTTCACAAGGTGACATTTTAAGCTAAGCAAGGAAGCACCTCCTAAAGGAGGTGCTAGATAAAAATCATAGGTAATAAATAAAAAAGGATTAAAAAATGAGTTATTTTGACCAATTAAATTATTTGAAATCAGAGTTTACATCGTTAGGCGCTTTGAAGGAAAACGAACGACCAAGCCAAAAGGAAGATGATAGTTTTGGTGTGCCTTACTCGAATCTGCAGGGTAGGTCAATTACTAGGTTTGGTTCAACCTTATATAACTCAGTTCAAAATTTCAATAGAACACGCAATAAAGATAGCACTGATCGAGCATTGAAACATATTGATAGTATCTCAGAGCAAGTGAACCAACTTGTCGGTGAAAAGTTTACTCAATTTGATTTTTTTAATAATTTCTCCCTGAGGTTAGAAAAACTTAAAGAACTGTACAATATTATGGTTTGTGAAAAGGGTGGTAAAGTTGATGTATCTGAAGGGCTTCACAATTTCAAAGAGACGGCATTAAAGGGAGATGTAAACTCATTTAGTAGAAGTGAGGATACAAAAATTATCCTTAAAGAAAAATTTCAGTCCACAAAAGAAAAATTGCTTGGTGCCGCGCAGGTTCTTAAAGACAAAATAAAACAGTACAAAGAGATCCAAACACTAGGCTATTTTTCCTCTACTAGTGAGCAAGAGCATGTTGAAAATCTTCTTCAAATGCTTCTTAACCCTGTTGAAAACCATGACGTCTTTGCAAAGAAAATGAGTTTAAAGAAATTAGCATGCATAGATACAAGCTTAGCACAATCTGTTCTTATAAATGCATTTGGAGAAGATGCCGTCATTGAAGTTGGAAGAATGTATAAGACTGATACTAAAGCTGACATAAGTTATGAGGAATTTCAGTGTCTTGTTATCGGCATTGTCGCTAATTTAAAACTAGAGGATATTAAAGCGATCATCGACATGAAAAAAGGTGCCGCTTACGATAAAATTAAAGATTTCATTCCCGAAGAAGGATTAAACGAAGAATCTCTTATTAGTGTTCTAGAAACTTTAAGAAATGTTGACTTCGGAGGAGTTCAAAAAATTGCTACGGACGAGTTTAGGGAACAGTTTGATGGAGACTATCAACAATTTAAAAAACAGTTTGATGGGGACTACTCTTTTATCGTCGACTCTTGCAATAGTGTTGAGCAGTATAATTTTACGGAATCAAACTACGATTCACCGGTGCAAGCATTGAAAAAGTATGGATATTCCGAACACTTGGCAAGGTATTATGCATATTCTCTGTTTGCGACAGAAGAGCATCAGTTTCGTGACGGGATCCTTTTTCCTCAGTATGACGGTCTAGGAAAAAAGGTGTGTCGTCAAGCGACTTCTCTTGTAAACAAAGATGCCGTAATGGCTATGGGAGTTAGCCCTGTGCCAGGAATTTCAGAGAATGCCGATGAAGTGCAGGTTGTCTTTAGAGGGACTTATGATGAAAAATCTATAGTCAGAGACTTTAATCCTTTTGAAAGAGATTCGTGGCGTATTAGCGGAATGCTGAAAGAGGCTCCAGGGAAAAAAACCTTCCAAAAGCACAAAAATGAGCTTATTGCAAATACCGAAACGTGGTTGAAAAACCTTCCTTTTAGTGAGTACAGGCTCTTGATTACCGGTCATAGCTTGGGAGCGACTGATGCCAATACCATGCAAATGGAAACTGCTGCGCGTGCCGCAAGCGATCCAGATGGTGACGTATATGGGAAGATTTCAGAAATCAATCTAAACTCCTATAACTCTCCAGGTTTTGATAAAGCGCATGGTATCTCTTTCAATAAAAGTGCAAGAACGTTAGAAGGTAAGAAAACATTTGAGCAGCATGCTTTTTCGACGTATCACGATGTAGTTCATGAGTTTGGATATTGCTTGCCCGGTTATGTTAATGAAGGTAGTGAAGAGACTCCTACTAACGTTACAAGAACGTGGATACGTTTCCACTATAAAGATGGTTCTACGGCTCCTAATTGTGGGGGAGAACTGTACAATACCGGGTCAATGCAAGCGGTTACAACAGAGGGGACCAAAAAGTACACTGCACATAGCGCCTCTTACTTTTCAGAGGACTTACGTGGGCAAGAAGGTGAAGGTAAGATGAACAAAGTTTATGTGCACTCTATCTGTACAGAAAATGAATATGACTCAAAATATGCAGAGACTATTGATGATAGTCGTCGTATTCCAGCAGCAGATATTAACAAAGTTCTTCTAAGTAGTTTTGCTTTTGATGTATATCGAAAAGGATTATTAGAGCAAGCTAGTTTTAATAAATAAAATCTCATTAAAGCTATGTAAGCGTATATTTCGCTTACATAGCTTTTTTTGTACTCTTAATGTAGTGAATGTGTGGCAGATTTGTGAAACTCATTTGTCTGTTACCTTTTTGTTGAATATTTAGATCCAAATGATATGCTATAGCCCCTTTGCTTAGAGTAAGTGACTTATTTAAAAAGATGGCAAAGTATTGAAGAAAATTTAGAGGTACGGGTAACTCTGTCTTATCGTTCCCATTGTTGAAAAGTGTATGACAAGATATTTGCGTACCATGATCGTTTTAATAGACTCTCAAATTTTTCAACGATAAGAACGATATAACGATACGAACGATAATTAGAGAAATGTAAGATCTTCTGAGGGTGTTCTTTATCGTTGCAGATTTTTTAATTTCTCATACCAACTAATATTTACAGTGATTCGTACATCTGAATTTTCTTCAATACTTTGTAAACTTCTTTATCGTTCTTATCGTTATATCGTTCTAATCGTTGAAAAGTTCGAGGCTAAAATGAGGTATTCACACTATAGGAACGCTCTGTAAAAAATAATTTCTACATAAATTTTGAGTAAAACTGCAGGTGAATCAAAGGTTATCAAGCTTCGGGACAGTACCTATGCGATTCAGTGACACTATTCTCGTAATGTGACAGCTTTAATAGACTCTCAAATTTTTCAACGATAAGAACGATATAACGATAAGAACGATAATTAGAGAAATGCAAGATCTTCTGAGGAGTTTCTTTATCGTTCTAATCGTTGAAAAGTTCGAGGTTATAAATCTTGAACAATAAAGCTAGATTTTCCTCTCGTAACTTTAGTTGTATAAGGGGACTCACTAAAACGGTTTAAATGTCCAAAAACAGCCGGCCATAATGATTGTTGGGATAATCGCAGCGAGAAATAGATGCCCTGCGGAGACGACGCCATTATGAAAGTACTTTCCAAGAAGAGCTTGTCCAAGTGGGTTGGGAGCATTGGCGATGACAGTAAGTCCTCCTCCTGTAATTGCACCGGCAACAATGGCGTATTTCATGGAGTCGGTAAGAGATGGGATGAGTGATGCTAAGAAAGTGATTTCTGCATTGTCAGTAAATGTTGTTAGAGTTGCTGACATGATCATTAAAATACCATCGCTGGCATGGCCGAGAATAGGGCTAATCCACCACCCCTGTAAGTTGCCATGGACGATGAGTCCGGAGAGGAAAAATCCAACAAGGATGGGAAGTCTCAGGCTTAGATTTGTTTGATAGGGTAGGGTGGCTCGTTGGAATCCGAGAAAGAGTAGGAAGGATCCAATAAAAATTACAGGGGAGTGGCTATGAACAACTGTCCACGCCAAAAATGTGATATTTACGATAGTGATCCATAGTGGTATGGCTTTTTCATTTTCGATTTCTTCGACTTCTTCTTTTAAGTGCTCTAAGCGTTTTTGTTCGAGGGATTCTAGGTCCTGTTTAAATAAGAAGTAGTAGAGTGCGTTGGCGATAAAAATCCCCAAAACTGCTTTCCACCCGAAGTTGGTGGCCATAAAATGGGTGCTCCATCCCCATGGGGCGCTGACCATGAGGACGGGAGGAGCGGCAAAGCTGGTGAGGACTCCTCCTACAGAGATATTGACAAATAGTAAGCCTAAAGTGGCATAGGCAACTTTTAAGTTGGGTTTATATTTGTAAAAATGGTTGCCGAGCATAATCGCAGAAATTGTCATCGCTCCAGGCTCCGTGACGAAAGATCCGGCTATGGGCCCTATAGTGAGTATCGTCCACCACCATGCCTTGACCGTTCCCCCTCCAATTTTAGCGATGTAAAGAAGGCAGTCTTCAGTCAATTTGATAATGGGCCTTGTTGAGGCTAATGTCATGACGACAACAACAAAGAGGGGTTCTTTATAGTCGAGCGAGTTAAGGTAATGGATCGCTGTTGACCAGTCGTAATAAAAACTCATGGCTATACATAAGGGAATAACCCAGATACCGAATATGACTTCTACCTCACCTAAAAAGTTGAGGATTTCTACAGCGAAGTCATCGACGGTTTCTTTATTATTCTCTATGTTGCGCTGGCGTAATTTATGCGAAAGATCGGTGAATTTATGCGCAAACAGTGTATGAAAGATTGCTAATACAAAAATAATGAAAGAGAGTAGGTTAAAGGGTTGCTGTTGGACTCTGTTGAGGAGTTGCTCCCAGGCTGTTGGTAGATTTTGATCGTTGTATTTTTGAGCTTTGGTGATAAGTTCATAACTTGAATGGTGGTGTTGCGAACTTTCACTTGCAAGGTAGAGGAACTCTGTGAGTCCTATGACTAATAGTAGGTATAAAATAAATGTATAGAAGGGTTTCCATTTGTTCACGGCACTTTCAGCTCTATCTTGTATTACAAAATATCTTTATAAGCTGCCGCGCAAGAAATATCAAGTAGGTTAATGAAATTTTTATTTTGTTTCGGGTTTATTCGATTCCATCATTGAAGAAATAAGCCGATATGTGAGATATGCGCCACCCGCCCCAAGGGCAAGAGTTCCTCCAGCCTGTAATGCTGAGTTAGCAAATGTATAAGAAAGGTAGCTCGGGTCTACGATGCCCATATGGGACGATTGACTGATCAGGCTGTTAGCTAAAAAATAGGAGTTACGCCCAAAATGAGTGAAACTGCTTAAGATTCCAGGAAAACATTTTTGCGAAATTGAGATTGCAATTTTATCTATAGCTGCGCCTTCGGGTCCATTAATGAGAGAACTACCTAGGGTTGAAATGTTTTCGTGTATTCCAAAGAGAGAGGCGCTCGACAGAGCCGCGGATCCGGCAGCGGCTGCCGTTTTACCGATATTTTTAAATATAGGGTGTAGGTCTAGTCCTATCGGTTGATCTTCGGGCGACTGAATTTGGACATCTTTTGAGTTCAGTTTTCCGCTCTCTTTTGGTAAGACTATATCTACTTGCTTATTTGTGTCGTCTAGTTGCGTTGGTACTATCATTTGTTTTACACCTCTTACATCGTGCATATTTTAAAAATACAATTATAATCAAGAGGTGTGAAGAGTATATTAAGTTATTGGTAATTTTATATTTTAATTAATATTTCGGGAAAGGTTTGTAAATTCTATTGTTTCGGGTTCGATTGAACGGAAGATTACAATTGCAAAAAGAGTGTTCCATATTAGGTAGATCATGTAGTAGGGGAGCGGCTCTCTTTCCGTGAATTGTGCAAATAAATCCACTTCTGTAGATTGTATCGCTCTAAGACGTTCTAGGTTGAAGGCAAACTGTCCTTTTTCAAGTAGGTCATCAGAGTCAATACTTTCGACCTGCGGTGCCCATTCGCTAATGAGGTAGCGATTCCAAGCTTCCTTTAGTTGACTGTGTTGTGTTAGGACATTCGTGCTTATGGGAGAATCCATATAATGTTCTACAAGGTAGTCTTCTTGGGGATATAATTTGTCGCCAGGCGATAGTTCGGGTGTTTTTCCATAATATAAACCATCGATACAGTGAATTAAAGTAACTAGGGGAAGTAAAAGCGAGCACATGCGTCCCGAAGGTACTTTTTTTAGAAGCATGATGGGGACAATGAAAGAAAGGCATAGCCATGCCATCTTAAAAGGAGGTAAGTGGAGTAGAATGATAGATAAAGACGCTTGGGCTTTTTCCATAAAGCCTTTGTTTTGACGAGAGTTCAGATTGTGATAACCTTCTAAGATTTGCTTTTGTGTCGTTATAGGAAGACTCTGAAAATATTCGAAGGTTCGCTTGGCTGTTTCACAGTCCGAACCACCAATAACGGATTGGTAGGCTATTTTTTGTGATCGATTTTGGTAAGCTTCCCCCATAAAAGGGAGGCCTATATTTGAGAGAAGTACAGTAAAAGCAATACATAACTGGAGGATCGCAGCTATTCTTGCAGGCGTTGCAATAAAAGTGCCTTCAGGAAAACGTTTCGTTTTTTTAGGGTTTTTGAACATCCTGTTGCTCCTTAGATTAAAATAAGAATACATTTTGGAGGAGTTAGATTGATCGAGTCAAGAGAATTTTATGGTATAATGGTATAGTTTAAAATTGATTCTATATGAAAAAGAGCGAAAAACGTTATAATTTTGTTTTTTTTTATTTATTTTCGCAAAACACTTGCGTAAATTGTCGGCGATGAGCTATATTCTATCTTTCTCAAGCAATAAACGCTAAGAGAAACACAAAGCCAAAGAGCTTTGAGAGACCGTTTTGACAGCAATAACATGACAATGTGCAAGTACAAAAGATTGTGCTTGTGCGGAGAAACTATCTCACGATAGTTCTCTTTGCAATTCAATAAAATACAAACAACCAAGTTTTCAAGGTTTTTTTTCTTTGAGAATTTGATCCTGGT
>JAYZJO010000009.1:0-19778 GCA_036164375.1 Chlamydiota bacterium
TCAATACAAGCGTCTTTGTCACCCTGATTATTATCGTGCCGCCGTAGGCGATCCTGCCCATCTTGATCAATAATTTTTAAATCTCATAGTTCAACCTGCTTTGTCTTCAGTTACGAAATTCTAATCGGAAAACCGTACTAATGAGCAGAAGTCAGGAAAACAACCCCATTAGGCATTTTCTCCGAAAATCAGGGGAATAAGCTGCCTTTTTGAGCTTTGAATGGGAGCTTTTTTTGGATCAATTTAAAATTTTTGAACAAGATAATTAGGATAGCCTACGGCTGCAGGATAAGTATTCTTTGGAACACTCAGATTTAACGGAAATATTATTGGATTCGTGTTTTAACGTTATGAATGACCTTGTATTTTCAAGCCATTGAATGATCGCGTTTTCCAACTGTTTTGATCCGAAGGAATAGAAGCAAAGGTGAATATAAGGACATTGATAAGGGGGTGCCGTTTAGACCCTTCAATTCGAGGGTCTTCTACGGCAGAAAATTAAAGGGGCATCTATCTGTAATTGATGAATATTTTGCATATGAGCCTCCATAGTTTAAAACTATAGAAACTATCACGATTTAAAATTTTGATGCGTCAGTTCTGTATTGCGATTGGCACTCAAAAGGGGGGAGATGCTTGGCCATATCAAAATAATGGAGTAGTGTCAAACGAGCAAGATCACCTTGTGATATCTGATTGGTTCATGTATGATTAGTTCATATTAACATAAGGATATACTATGAAAAATGCCTCTCCAAAAGTCACACTTCTCGAAGACTATAAAAAACTTCCATTTACTGTAGAAAGTATAGAGCTCTGTTTTGATCTTGATGATACAAATACAGTAGTCACTACCACATCAAATATCCATCGTTCTCCTGCAGCAATTGGAGAACCATTGGTGCTTAATGGAGAGGAATTAAAGTTACTTGAGGTTTTAATAGACGGGCGCACATTATCTGAGCAAGAATACCAAATTGATAATTCCTTTTTAAAAATTCTAAGCCCTCCTGTATCGTTTTCATTAACTGTTAAGACCGAGATCAATCCAAAAAATAATACATCTCTCGATGGTTTATATAAATCTGGAGATATATTTTGTACGCAAAATGAGCCGGAAGGGTTTCGTCGTATTACCTATTTCTTTGATCGTCCCGATGTAATGGCAACATTTACGACAAAAATTATTGCGGATAAGAAAAAATATCCAGTACTTCTTTCTAATGGAAATGAGGTTGATAAAGGTGATCTCGCTAACGGACGTCATTTTGTTGTATGGCATGACCCTTTTCCGAAACCCTGTTATCTGTATGCTCTAGTTGCGGGGGATCTTGGGTCTATCACCGATTCATTTGTGACTTGCTCTGGGAGAACCATCGATCTAAGAATTTATTGCGATAAGGGCAATGAAAGTAAGTGTGTTCATTCCATGCGTTCTTTAAAAAAATCCATGAAGTGGGATGAAGATGTTTATGGATTAGAGTATGATTTAGATATTTTTATGATTGTAGCCGTCGATGCCTTTAATTTTGGCGCTATGGAAAACAAAGGTCTTAATATTTTCAATACAAGCTGCGCCCTTGCGGACGAAAAAACGGCGACAGACGATAATTTTTATCGTGTTGAAGGGGTAATTGCGCATGAATACTTTCATAATTGGACAGGCAACAGAGTAACCTGTCGCGATTGGTTTCAACTTACCCTTAAAGAGGGGTTAACAGTTTTTCGGGATCAGGAATTCTCTGCAGATATGAATTCGCGGCCTGTGAAGCGGATCGAGGATGTAGCTAATCTTCGAGCAACTCAGTTTGTTGAAGATGCTGGTCCTATGGCACATCCAATAAAGCCAAAGTCATACATTGAAATTAACAACTTCTATACAACCACAATTTATGAAAAAGGTGCTGAAATCATTCGAATGATTCATACACTTCTTGGTAAAGATCTATTTCGTAAAGGAATCGACAAATATTTTGAACTTTATGATGGTCAAGCTGTGACTACTGAAGATTTTATTAGTGCTATGGAACAGGCCTCGGGGAAAGATTTAAAAGCATTTTCCCAGTGGTATCATCAGTCCGGAACCCCTGATGTTTATGTTAACTATCGTTATTTTGAAGAGAAAAAAGAACTTGTAATAGATATTAAACAAAAAAATTCTCCTACTGCTGATCAGCAAGAAAAAAAACCTTTGTATTTTCCATTCAAAATTGGTCTAGTAGACAAAACTGGAAACGATGTTACTCTTGATGAAGCAGACTCTATGTTGATTGTTTCCAAAGATAAAGAGCAATTTATTCTCCAAGGAATATCTGAAAAGCCGGTTCTTTCGATCAATCGAAATTTTTCAGCTCCTGTTAAAGTGCACTCTTCTCATACAAATGATGAGCTTATGTTTTTAATGGCACATGATTCTGATGAATTTAACCGTTGGGACTCCGCTCAGGAACTAGCTACCCGTTTAATGCTTTTACAACTGAAAGAAAATTCATTAGAGGTTGACGCTGGGTATATTCAAAGTTTCGGAAAGATTTTAAAGTATGATTCTCTTGACTACTCGTTTAAAGCTCTTGCATTGACACTGCCTTCTGAGGATACTTTAGCTCAAAGACAAGATGAAATAGATTTTGATGGAAATCATCGTGTGAGAAAGCTTTTTGTTTTAAAATTGGCTGAGACTTATTACTCCGATTTTCTAGCTCTTTATCAGCAGTTGAGTAATGTAGATGGTTTTGATGTTGACCCTGTATCTATGGGGCGTAGAAGGCTGAGAAATGTATGTTTGAATTATTTGTGTCTGACAAAAAATTCTGAAGCAATCAATCTTTGCTATCGTCAATTTCAAGATGGAACGAATATGACAGATGTATTTGCTGCATTGAAGATTTTGGCGAACATCGATGTAAAAGAAAGAGAAAATGCTCTGCAACAGTTTTATAGTAAGTGGAGTCACGACCCTCTCGTTATGTGCAAATGGTTTACTGTACAATCAGCTTCAACCCTTGAAGGCGCGTTACACGTGACTAAAACATTGATGTCTGATCCGGCATTTAGCATTACTCTGCCCAATATCGTCAGAGCGTTGTTGGGAGGATTTATTGGCAATCACGTCCAATTTCATGCAGCAGACGGTGAAGGTTATCAGTTTATAGCGGACTGCATTGTTAAGCTCGATAAGATAAATCCACACGTTGCAGCTAGACTTGCAACTTCTTTTAGAAAATACAATAAGTTAGATAAAGGAAGAAAAGTACATTTAAAAGCTGCAATGGATAAAATATTGGCACTAAATGACCTAACTCCTCACGTTTACGAGGTGGTTTCCAAGTGTAGCCAGTCAGATAGCTAGTGTAATTCATAAAGTTGCCTGTATGGCTGAGATACTGGTGATGGGATTAATACTAATTGAAAATTTAAATAATACAAGTGATGTGATATAAGGTTTTTCTTAACCATTGGGAGAGCAAGTATGAAAGCGACATCTGATTATATCAGTTGTATTATTTAAATTTTCAATTAGTATAAAGACGCTCTTGGGGTCTGAGACCCCGATAGTCACCATTGGGCAGTAATCGAGGTTTGAGTATGAGGTTTATAAAAATAGACCTCTACGAAGTTCGAAACAGATTTCTTTGAAAAAATATTCTTCTAATTCTGTTTCGGACAGTTTTTTAATTTCTTCGATTTCACCTCTTATCCGATGGACAAACTCATCTTGGTTGAGCTTATTATTTATTATCGAGTGGTTCCACGCACTTCTAAACCCTGTAATCAATGATGCAAAACGTTTTCTGGCAGGCCATAGTTCTCCTCCCTCAAGGACGCCTTGGGTGACAAAATTGAACGAAGAGGGGTCAATTTTAGGGAGTATTAGAGCAATCATTTGTCTGAATGTGAGCCCTGATTTTATTGACTCTTGCAGCATCAATATATTTGAGTGGAGGTGGTCGAATTTAATTTCAAAGATGTCTTTTTGGTTTTCTGTCAATTTAGTGTCATATTTTGAGTAAAATGACATTTTTAGGTCTTTTACAAGCTTCAGGCTATCTAATGATAAAATGAAATCCTTAATTTCATCTTCGACAGGTTCGCTGAGTGCTGGCCAATCTTCCCAACGTGTCGTTCTTGGTAACATGCGTTCATCATTGGGATCGTGTCCAAGGCAGCGCCCAAACTCTATAGAAATAGGGACTAAGTGGTTAGCAAGATCTTGAAGAATGATGATGTTTCCACCATGGGCATCTTCGGCTTTTATCATGAGCTGTAGTAGAGCATATTTTTGTGCCGATAACTTATCAAGACCGTAGTCTAAAGTGTTTTTAGTTATTCCTTGTAACTCTGCTTGCCTAATAAGTTCAGAGTAAGTGCCTATGCAGTTGGATTGCTCTATAGTGATTTCAATTTCGTTGTCATTTTTATCACTTACCTTGGCAATGGGTAAATTGAAAAACCTGTTTACTTGAGGTAAATTGTCAAGTTGACTGACCAATAACTCATTAAATCCTATAGTAGAGTCGACTTCGCTTACAATGGGTTCACTAATAACGACTTCGGGTTCAGTGGGGGATTGGTAGTTAATTATTAAATCTTTAGGTAAATTGGGGCGTTCACGTTTCGTCGAAGTCGGCAGGTTTAATTTTTTTCTAGGGAGATGTAAAAAATTATACAGCTGTTTACTTTGTTTATTGAACATGATGTGATTAAGGGTTTTTTATTTAATTAAGTTACGTTGTGAGAATGTGTTATTCCCTTAAATATATTATAATATATTTGAGTTTATTTTTCATTATTATTCAAAGAACTTCTTAGATGATGAAAATATGCCAGTCTCTTTTTCATCTCTCTTTCAAATCCCCTTTCAACGGGATGATAAAACTTCTCAGCGTCAAGGGCTTCGGGAAAATACGACTGACCTGAAAATCCATTAACTGTATCATGGTCGTAAATGTATCCCTTGCCATAACCCTTTTCTTTCATTAGCTTTGTAGGGGCATTTAAGATTGTTGCTGGAGGTGGTAGCTGACTTGTCGTTTTTGCTGCTGCTAAGCTCGATTTAAAGGCGGTATAAATGGCATTACTTTTTGGTGCGAGTGCTAAATACACTACAACTTGAGCAAGTGCAAGTTCCCCTTCAGGTGATCCTAAATGTTGATAAGCATCCCTGGCAGCAACGGCTTGTTGTAGAGCATTGGGGTCGGCTAGTCCAACATCTTCAGAAGCCATACGGATAAGTCTTCTGGCAATAAACAATGGGGCTTCACCTCCTTCAATCATTCGCGTGAACCAATAGAGGGCAGCGTCGGGGTCTGAGCCACGAATGGATTTGTGTAATGCAGAAATTAAATTATAGTGTCCATCCCCAGCACGATCAAACAATGCAGCTCTTTGCTGTAAAAGATGCTTAAGTTTGTCGATTGTGAGGGTGCCTTCATCGAGGACATCTTGGATGCTTTCGATCATATTTAAAAGATAGCGTCCATCACCTTGTGCTAGCTCTTTAAGATACCCTCTAGCTTCTTCAGAAATTTTTAGTGGAGAATAGTCTTTTTCGTAAGAAAGAATAATTTTTTCAAGGGCTGCTTCGTTTAGAGAGTTTAAAGTAAGGACTCTCAAGCGAGATAAAAGAGCGTCATTAAGTGAAAAAGATGGATTTTCTGTTGTTGCACCTATGAGGAGAAAAGTGCCTTTCTCAAGGTAGGGGAGAATCAGATCTTGTTGAGCTTTGTTATATCTATGAATTTCATCAATAAAAAGAAAAGGGGTTTGATGAAAGAGGGGTTGCGATTCAATGTTGTGAATGATTTTTTTAAGGTCGGAAACGCCTGTCGATACAGCACTGATGGTAATTAATTTTGACTGGAAAGCTTTGGCATAAATTTTTGCTAGGGTTGTTTTTCCGCAGCCAGGTGGGCCCCAAAAGAGAATAGAAAGGGGTTTTTGCTTTTTTATTGATAGTGAAACGATCCCACTGTCTCCGATGATGTGCTCTTGTCCGACTAAATGAGATAGTTCTTTTGGGCGCAGTTTCTCTGCTAATGGTGTGTAGTTATGCATGTGTAAATCATAGTTATATTAAAGGTGATTTTACATCAAATAGCCATAAGTTTCAAATACGACTTCAGTCGGATTATGAATAAAGGGGGTATTCACGAATTTATCACAAAAATAACACACCTTACTAGTGGATTTGGACGCAAACCAGATTTAAAACCCAGATTTTTCGCATGTATCTTTGTGGATAGATTTGGCATAATTTTACTAAAAAGATTCGTTATACTGAATAAAACTGGAAATTACGCTTGATAACCATTCTTTTCGCCTCTGACTTTGTGTTCGATCTTGATAACTTGTCTAAGTTACCTGCGATCTTCACTCTTCGTCAGAAGCAAAAAATTCTGACTATCAAGCGTAATTTCTAATTTCATTCAGCATAAATATACGTCCTTTATGGAAATATTAGAAAGTAAGGATTAATATATCTGGTATCTGGAAATTTCGTTGTAAAAAAAAATTAACAATGGTGTAAAATTAAAAATAGATAGGAAATACTATGTTCAATAGGCTAAACGTGAGGAGAGCAAAGTGGGGATAAAAGAACGAAGAGAAAGAGAGAAGCAGTACGTCAGAACAATGATTATGAAGATTGTTAACCAAATTGTTTCAGAAGAGGGATGGGGCGGTGTGACTATCCGTAAAATTGCAGAAGAAATCGAATATAGTCCCCCTATTATCTATGAGCACTTCGATAGTAAAGAGGCGTTACTCTACGAGTTAACCAAGGAAGCTTATGGGAAATTGGTTAAATCCTTCAAAAGTAAATATAGTGATCTTACCGATCCAAGAGAAACGATTCATAAGCTTTGTGAAAATGCCTATGATTTTAGTATTGCCAACAAGGGATATGCTAAAGCCATTTTTGGTTTAGACGGAGTACCGTGTCGGGTTCATTTAGATATCCCAGAGTGGCAAGAGCTAAACACATTACTTACAGAAAAAGTTGCTGAGCATATTCATTGTAGTGATTTGAATGATCCGAAAGTTTTTGAAGCTGTAAATTATATGCGTTGGCTCGTTCGTGGTGCTATTTCCTCGGCAGTATCGCGTATCCATTTAGAAAATAAAGATAAACCTTTTGATGATCACGATCGTATGAAAAAAATGATTACCCAGTCTGTTGATTGTATGTTTGAAGGATTCAAACAAAAATCACTATCTAATACTTTGACTGTGTAATTGAGATATTTACATGAACTTTTCAAGTGAACGACTACAGCAGTTGCGGCAAGCGCTTGTCGAAACTGCTTTTTCTTCTTATAACCTTCAGTCACGAATGCATCGATTACATACACTTGATACTTCCAAAGTTCATGTGTATATCAAACGCGATGACGAGCTTTCCTGCGCTATTTCAGGGTCAAAAATCAGAAAATACGCAACACTCATTCCCTATTTAACATCGAATAAAGTGCAGCAAGTAGCAGTTATCGGAGGAGCTTTTTCTAATAATATTGTCGGCATCAGTCAATTGCTATTAGAAAATCGAATTCAGCCTACTTTGTTTCTTAGGAAGCCGGGCAATAACAAAGTTCATGGAAATTTATTTTTAACAAAACTGCTTGTTGATGAAAAAAATATCCATTGGATTGACCGGCAGGATTGGCCTCACGTTGAGGAGAGAGCTTTGGCGTATGTTCAGCAAAAAAATCAAGAGGGCATTCTTT
This sequence comes from Chlamydiota bacterium, assembly GCA_036164375.1. GTDB lineage: Bacteria > Chlamydiota > Chlamydiia > Chlamydiales > Criblamydiaceae > JAYZJO01. The sequence goes on from JAYZJO010000009.1 coordinate 7,722, forward strand.
CACAGCTCATTCCTGAAGGGGCATTTTTATTTTCAGCTTTTTTGGGAGCCTTGTCACTTTCATGGGATATTATTAGAAATGAACAAAGTGAGAATATTACCTTTGATCATATATTTGTCGATGCGGGTACTGGATTACAAGCCATTGCACTCATACTCGCCCATTCATGGTCTTTTCACCAGGCGAAGATACACTGTGTTTTACTAGCTGTGAATCAACAGGAATTTGAGCAAAAGCTAGAGGCTCTAAGTCAGGAGTTTTCAAAATTTATGGGAGAGGAGGTTTTACCACCTACAAATTATGAGGTGCATATCCCAAAAGTAGCTGCATCGTTTGGTTCAGTAAGTAAGAAAACATTAAAATTTATCGCCAATTTTGCAAGAGAAGAGGGGGTATTACTTGACCCAGTTTACTCAGGGAAATTAATCTATGAATCCCAAAAAATAATTTCTGAAAATTGTATAAGAGGAAATGTATTATTGATTCATTCCGGTGGAACAATGAGTTTACTGGGCTTTAATGAATTATTTAAAATATAGATTATAATATTTTTGGTGTGTCTTTTTAAAATACTTGTTTGGGTTTTTAGTTTTTTACTTTCATAATTTTTAGTGATTTGTTACTGTAAATAAAAGATAAATCATGGAATTTAATTAATGAAAGTAGCAGAGTCATATAATCTAACGCGAATTGAGCAAGTCACATTGCGCCCTTATTACCTATTAGTTGCCGGTATAGATCTTGCGCAAATGGTTGCTAAAATTGCAGCTTTAACATTTGCTTCTATGATAACAGGCATGTATTTTGGCACTTCCAAAACAATGAATCGTTGGTGTGTCGTTCAAGCTAAAGATGTATGGATTTCTATGAAAATGGTGGCATTTGCCGTTGTGGGTGTTTTCAAACCCATACTAGCTACTAACAAAAGAGTCGAGTTGACAGTTCAGGGAGCTCATGGACTTTGTAAATTTGATTATACTCTCATTAAAAACTCAAAAAAATATGAGAAAATTGGAATGAGCCTGCAATTTATCGTGAACACGATTAAAGAAATGTTTAGCGTTTGTGCTTCTGGGATTCGGTATGCTGGAACACTTTTAATAAAAGCTGCGAGAATCGAAAGTCTCCAATTTGAAAGGGTTAATGATCATGAGTTTTTCCTACTATGTGATCATAAAACGTTTGCCTTTGAATCTGCTGAAGGTGTTTTTTACCCTAAAAAAAAGCACTATTTGATGACTACTCCTTCTTAAAGCATCAATTTGTGCCAAAAAAACGGTCTCCAAAGTCTCCAATTCCAGGAACTATATATCCTACCTCATTAAGTCTTTTATCTACTGCCCCGATAACCATTTTGATTTCCGGATGTGTTGTTTCTAGGTGGTTTTTGCCTTCAGGGGCAGCTAGAATTCCTGCAAAAATGATCTGTCGATCTTCCACACCCATCTTATTTAAATATGTAACTGCGCTGCAGGTGGTATTTCCAGTGGCTAGAATGGGGTCAATGAGGATCACTTTCGTGTTTGGTAAAATGTTGGGGATATTTGCAAAGTACATATTTGCCTCGTAGGTAGTTTTATCTCTATTAAAGCCAAAAAAACCGGTACTTGCCTCTTCAAAATACTTTAGAAAAATGGGGAGCATTGCTAAGCCTGCTCGTAAAACAGGAATAAGGACAACGTGATTATCAAGTTTACTTCCGGTCATTTCTGTGATGGGAGTTGTAATTTTATGCGGTTTATTTTCAAGAAGTGTCATCGACTCGACTACAAGGATTTCAGTAAGCTTTTCTGTCGTTCTTCGAAATTCACTAATAGGTGTCTTTACATCCCTTAAAATGGTTAAAAGTTGGTCTTTAACTTGTTGCATGCTTCGCACCTGATTTTACTTACAAAAGAGTCAGATATATATCACACTCAAAAACTTTGTCAACGGCATTCATCTATGGAGTTTTCTTGGTAAATTAAAATTTAAATTGCATAAAATAAAAATAAATTTTACCGTCTGGTTGCTTATGTTTTAAGACTTAAATAAATTCGTACCCAGGGAGAACCGATGACAATATCAGCAAGTAGAATTATATGTGACAGCGCTAAACCCATCTTTTTTGATTTAGAGGTTAATACCGTAGGTGAGAATACAAATGTCCCTAAATGTATTACTCAACTTGGTGCATACGATCCCGAAAGAAACCAAACATTCATGGCACATGTAAAAGTCGCTCCAGAGGCGGAAACTCAACAAAAAGATCATTCATTTACAAGTGGAAAACCTATTATCGAAAAATTCGAATTTAAGGAAGTTTGGAAAAAATTTGTCGCTTGGGTTCGAGAAGATCAGAATTATCGAGATAAGAAGGGTAAATTGCATGAAAGAAAGGTCGTCTATATTGCCCACAATAATTATAAGCACGATAATGTAGAACTAAAGCGCAATTTATCTAGGATTCAAGAAGCTATTCCTTCTGACTGGAAGCCCTTTTGTACTCTATATTTAGCAGGAACACTTTATGGAAGATATGCGGATAATAGCCTTCAAGCACTGCGACACCAGTTTAATATTTCATCAAACGAGGCTCACAATGCTGACAAAGATGCTCTTACTCTTTATAGAGTTTTTGAAAAAATAGTCGGTGACGCTGACAGAAATAAAATTTATGCATCTATGCTGCTTCCTAAGGAAGATCATCCAGTTATTTCTGTTGCAAAATTAATTAAGGTACATGAAGTGGCAATCCCTATTTTTTTCGATACGGAAACAACGGGATTAGATACCGAAAATGATAAAATTGTAGAAATTTCATGCTATGCACCAACACTATCGGGAGAGAAGGCATGGTTTTCGAAACTCGTGAATCCAGAGATCGACATTCCTCTTGAAGCTACAAATATCCACCATATTTCTAGTGCCATGGTTAAAGATGAAGAAACGTTTGATATAATAGCTTCAAAAATGTTTCGTTGGGTAAAAACAGTAGAGGCTGGAACACAGAATGCGAGAGTTTGTTTTGTTGCGCATAACAACTTCGGCTTTGACTGGAAAATTCTAAAAGCTGAATTTGAGAGGATTGGTCGAAAATTACCTGTGAACTGGAAACCTATAGACACTTTTAGAATTTCAAGAAGTATTCGAAAAGGGTACAACAAAGAATTTTCTCATAAATTACAAAGCTTAAGGGAAGTGTACGGTATTCCTGAAACAAAAAATGCACATAGGGCCTTTGATGATGTAGAAGTACTCTATAAAGTATTTATGAAAATGATTGGAAAAGCCGATATTAACGATGTTCTTCACGCTATGCTTGAACACAGCTCTTCTACAGCAATTGCCGAAGTTGTCAGGAAGGCCAACCCTATGATGGAACTTGGTGTTTTTGAAATAGATGCCGACGATAAAGAGATCGAAGAAGATGCGATGGATATAGATAATGAAGAAGAAGTTAAGGAAGTTACTTCAGAGACACTCATGGAAGTAGATGCAGCGCCTAAGAAGATTAAGCGTATTCCAAATCGCGGAATTGATGAATCTAATATACTCCCGGAAGGAACTAGGCGTCACCGTAACACCAATATTAGAGAGTGAATAGACATGCTACAACGCCTATGTTTTAACATGGGCGCATGAAGGAAATTAAAGAAACTAGGCAAGTACAAAAAACGTTCATGGGTACCTACGATTGATAAATCTGAAAATAATGCTATACGTATAAAACAAATTGATGGTATAAAGTCGCTTTAAATTTTTTTTAAAAATATCAAAAGTATAGATTCATTACCTTCTATGCGTGGAAACATACTGATACAGTGATCAGTTACAACCAGGAGAAATAAGTGACAGTTAGTAATATTGTAAAAGCCCCTGAGTGCCCAATATGTTTTGAAACTCTATTAATTGCGGGCCGTCTAAATTGTGAGGCGGCACACACAATTGATTATGAATGTGCAGAGACACTTTTTAAAAAATGGAGGGAGGGAAATCAAAATGAAGGGCCATGCCCTGAATGTAGAGGTAAAGTTACTAGTTGGACATATGATAGAGAATACAGTAAACTGGTAAGTTCGATTGCTGGTGAAGAGTTACAAATTCCCCCAGAAAAAAAACTGGAGCTAACACCTGCTATAAAATCAAAGGAAAAGGTAGAGCAAGTTGTGCAAAGACAGCCTCATGTTCATAGTTACGTTTCAAATGAAGAGATAAATATACCTGCATATGGAAATGATGTTTATACGTCTGTATCAAATGCTGAGATAAATTTACCTGGATTTGGAAATAATGTTCATGCGTTTGTATCAAATGTCATAGGAAGTGCATTTGGAGGCGCTAACTATTCATCTGGAGGTAATGTGTTCGTTTCGAGAGGGAATACTTCCTCAGGAGGGCGAAATCATGGTGATATTAATAAACCGGGAGAATTAGTTAATCTTGCTGGAATAGATAACGCTACCAATATCAAGGCGAATGTTGTAAATATGTCTGGAGCTTCAAGATGTAATAATATTGAAGCTACTGAAATGGCTGTCATAAGTGGGGCGGTTCAGGTTGCTTGTAACATAAATGCCCCTGATGTCTCCATTTCAGGCGCTGCTAAAGTTTTGAGAAATGTCATTGCAACTAATGTATCGATTAGTGGTGCGGCCAATATAACAGGTGAAATTTTTGCTACTGAAGTTACTCTTTCAGGACACGCAAAATGTTTTGGAACAATACACGCCGATAGATTAATCTTGATAGGAAATAATGTAGGATGTAGGTCTACAGACCGGAATACACAGATTATTAGAAGGTAAGCGGCACAAATTCGCAATGTCATTTTTTACTAAAAATTCACTTTAGTATGAGGAGTATCCTAGCTTACTCCGATGGCTATAGTTCATGAATCGAAAAAGTCTGTCGTTTCACTTCTAATTAAGAATTTTAGGAGTAATACTTCTCTTTTAATTCATCTTATTCGAAGTGTTAGGATGGACTTTTTTGTTTGACGATGACCGCAAAAAATCTAAAAGGTGCAATTTTTTCATCTTATCTTGCCTAATCTTGCTCAAGGTATCGTCTCAGTCCTTGACAAATAAAAAGACAACTATTAAAAAATGACATTTCTTTTTATAAAATGAAAATATGGTGAGATATATGAACGTATGTGAACAAATCAAATTTTATACTACCTCTATCGAAGATGTTGTACAACAGTTGGTCAGTGATAGTGATGGTATACATAAGTACAAAGAAAAAGACTTGCAAATATCGAAAATTCTACAGTCGGCGGTAAGTGGTCGGTCATTTGAACAGTTAAAGGGAATACTTCAAAATAGTAAAATACCACTTTACGGAAGGGTCACTTTTTTAAAACAAATCGAAAAAGACTTAGAAACTAATACAAGACTATTTAATGGAAAAATTGAATTACTCGTTCCTATTAGGGCTATAGCGGAATCAAAGCTATGTCTAAAACATCTTGAAAAAGAATTTGTTTATTTTCCAACACTATCTGATGGCCACTGTTTGTTTAGGTCTCTGTCTTTGCCTTTTGAATCTTTAGGTCTTACCTTTCAATCTTTTAGAGATGCTGTAGCAGATTTCGTTAAGAAGAATAAAGAGGCACTCAAGAAATATAAAGAAGAAGATGGCGGCTTTGCCGATAGTCTTAAGGATTTACAAAAATATGATGAGGTCATTAGAAAATTAGAGTGGGGAGGGATTCGAGAAATTAAAATTGTCGCAACATGTATGAAGCGATGTATTTTTATTCACAGCCCTAATTTGCAAAATAGTGATCATGAATATGTTCCTAAGATCATCGATACAACAATCACAGGTCAGGAGATCCCAAAAAATCCGGAAACAGATATTCATTTGTATTGGGTGGGAGGCTCGCATTACGAATATTTAGATATGAAAATTTAAACCCGATTTTAAGATATAGATTCATTTTGTGAAAATAAATTTGTGACTCTATTTTACAGCTTTATTTCCATTTGGTATCATTAAAAAATGCATACAGCTGGTTGGAGTATATGAATCTTACAGAAGGTGATATCAAAGAGCACGTTAAAAATATAGCAATTCCTGCTAGCGTCGGATTTTTTTTTAGCACGATGTTTAACATAGTCGACACTTTTTTTGCAGGTCAGATTTCGACCGATGCTCTTGCTTCTCTTTCAATCAGTTTTCCTATTTTTTTTATTATACTCGCTTTCAGCCAGGGTGTATCGACGGGAGCCTCTGCATTGATATCCAATGCACTAGGTGCAAATCTATTTAAGGAAGCTCAAAGTTTCAAAGCGCAATGTATCTCTTATGGGTGTATTTGTTCTCTCATTGCAACAACTGTAGGTCTTTTGGTAAGCCCTCCGCTTTTTGAAATTCTAGGAGCCAGTGGTCACTATCTTGAGCTAGCACTCTCTTATATCAATATCATTTTTTTGGGATCTGTATTTTTTCTTTTAAACTCTGCAGCTAACGCAATACTCCTTGCACATGGGAACTCTAAAACCATGCGAAATGTGTTGATTATAGGGTTTCTATTAAATTGCCTTCTAGATCCACTCCTTCTCTATGGTGGATTAGGTATTCCCCCTTTAGGCCTACGTGGGATTGCTCTTGCCACAGTATTGGGGATGATTGTTTCATGTACATATATTGTGATTAGAGTTGTCGTAGAAGGGCATCTTAAAGGATGCAGCTTTAGTGACTTTATTCCAAATAGACGTGTTTTTTATTTGATTACTCAGCAAAGTTTACCAGCAGCTGTAAATATGATGTCTATTGCTCTTGGAATATTTGTCGTCACCTTTTATGTCAAAGGGTTTGGCAGCGAATCTGTGGCAGCATATGGCATCGGTATGCGTATACAGCAAATTTTTTTACTTCCAACAATAGGGATTACTATTGCTGTACTATCAATTATTGGACAAAACAATGGAGCTTCTCGATTTGATCGTATCGAGGAATCGATGAGTATCTCTCTCAAGTACGGAAATCGCGTGATGACGGTTGGTGCTGTGTTGATGTTTTTCTTTCCGGAATTATTGATGGGAGTATTTACCGAAGAAAAAAACGTGATTGCCGATGGTGTTACATATTTAAGAGTTGCCTCTCTTTGTAGTTGGGGGTATTTGATGATGAGTGTATATGTCTCTGCTCTCCAAGGAATGAAAAGACCAAATTTTCCCTTTATTCTTACCATGATAAGACAAATATTTCTTCCGATTGTAGTGTTTTATGTTGTCATTCACTTTTTTAACTTAGGCATCATCAGCTTGTGGATATCAATATTAATGATAACATGGACAGCAGCTCTAGTCCTCTACCTGTATACGCGGTATCTTTTAAGACATGAAAAAGAACGTACTCAAGAAGTAAAAAAATAAATATACGAAAAAAAATCTGATCTTAATTCATTCTTAATATTTTCATGTCAATCTCATACTTTTGAATAGATTTTCAGGAGCAATAAGATGACAGGACATGTTGTACCAGGCACAAGACAGCACTTTAGACAATCAAGCGCAAGACGGCCCATTCCAGAACAAAGAAACGTTATTGCAGGTTCGGAGCGCTCTCGAAGAAGTAATCACAGCACTTTTTCAGGTTCGAGGCAGTATCGAAGAGACGATCTCAATACGTTCCATCAGATTCCAGGAACTAGTACTGTTACAGGTGTTAGTAGAAGTACCCTACCTTCTACAGTGGGTCACAATACTTGGAGGCCGACGAGTAGTTCTTTCGCTTCGCGTACAGTTTTACCAAGCAGAACCTATTCTAGAGCTAGAATGTCAAGAATAGGTATTAATCAAGTTGGGTATATTCCTTTTGTAGGGTGTTTTATTGGGGTAACAAGAATCGTTTGGGGAATCTTCCAAATGATAGCTGCTCTTTCTGTGATGCCTTTTGATTTTGATTGGGGTCGCAGATATAGTATTTGCGCGCTTCACAGTTGGGGGCGTGGCGGTTTGGAGTTAATTCCCTTTGGTGGTGGAATAGTTCTTTATAGTTACGATTATAGATAGATGAATCTAAAATGGAACTTAAGTTAAATCTTACGTACCTAAAATACTTTCATGATGCAGCACTATCGGGTAGCGTATCTGAGTCGGCAAAAAGAAATTTTGTGACTCAGTCAGCTATCAGCCAAGCTATTTCTAAGCTTGAGAAATCACTATCTGTTAGTCTGTGTCTGCATAAAAAACAAAAATTTAAGTTAACTAATGAGGGGGAGTTGGTTTTCAATTATGCCAAAAATATTTTCTCTTCGGTTAGAAGTCTTCACAATGCTATCGATCATTTTAAAGAAAAGCCTACAATGACACTCAATTTTGTCACAACACATAGTATTGGGCTTTCGTTGCTACCTAATTTCTTATCTGTTTTTCAAAGCGCATTTCCGCAAATTACTGTAAATTTTTTGTTTGGGGGACTCAGTCAAATAAGAGGCTGGCTTAAGCAAGGGATTGCGGAGTTTGCTCTAGTGCTCGAGAGTGCTGACTTTTTAGAGTATAGTAGTCAGTTAATCTATTCAGGAGAATTTGCCTTATTTAAACATAAAAATGAGCAGGATAATCCCGAAGCTCGTGGCGTATATATCGAAAACCGTGAAGGGATGTGCGTTCGTGAATTTTTACTTCAATATAAGCTCGAGTCTAATCGAGAGTTGCCTATCAGGGCAGAACTTAATAGTTGGGAATTTATTGCGAGGTGTCTACAAAGTGGAGGCGGTTATGGCTTTATTCCCGACTTTACACTTTTAGATTCAAGGTACCCACAGTTGAAGCTCGCTAACAATAGGCTACCTAAGATTCCTTACAATCTTTGCGTTATTCATTTAAAGGGAGAAAATTTAAGTTTCTCAGCTCAAACCTTTATCGATAACATGAGTGCTCATTTTAAATGTTAACGTTTTGATTCCTTTGAAATAAGTGGCTATATTATTTTTGCTTATAATATATATTACGTCTATTCATTTTTTCTAAATAGATCTCTTGAGCATAATCAAGGGTGTTAAGAGAAACTGTCCATGATAACAAGGAGAAAAATTATGAATGGAATAAATCTATATCCTCATCTTATTTTACATTTCGATGTCAATAAAACATTAATTTGCAGTGATTCTGTTACTGGTAAAACTGCTGAAGAAATACTTGTTAATCAACTCGCGGAAACAACCTTGTATCAATGGGATAAAAATTGTCCCACAATGTCCTATAAAGAATATGTAAGCTCTGTTCTTGTGGAAGGAAAAGAAAGTGATCTAGATATTAAAAAGAAAAGGAGAGAGGAAATTTCTCAGTTTTTAACAGTGATTCAAAACTATCCTGAACTGTCTGCAGACGTTCTTCAGAAATACGAATTATTAAAAGAAAAATTAACGGATTCCGTATTTCCTTCGTTTGTGAAATTGATCGATAAGTTGAAAGAGCACCATATTCAATTTATTATAGTCCTGCGCTCGTTCGGTAATGACTTGGAGGAAGTGGAAGAGCAGATTCACTCTACAACGGGGATTTCATTTGCCAAATGGGGAAAGTTCAAAGATGGGGCTCTACATATGAAGGGAGAAGAGACCAGCCCTATGATAAAAGCTCACGAACTTTTCAAACTGTTTACTGAAAGTCGAGAGCATTTATCCATTAACGATAGTTACATTGATTGGAATAGTAACGATGAAAAAGCAAAATACGGTAAAAAGTTTGTTTTTGAAAAAGGAAATGAAAATCACCGTATGAATCATTTGTCGTTATTTTTTGATGATAACATTACTGGAGATTCTATCAACGATATTGTTGCGCCATATACGATGGATGGCACTTTTGTCTCTACAGAAGAACTCAAAGATAAACTTCTTTTCACCGTCGATACTGGTGAAGCCATTATGAACGATGATTACTACGTAAACCTCATAAATACGGGCTTAAAGAAAAATGGGTACCCTTTGAAGATCGATTGAATTTACGATACTTCAAAATAATGACTCTGTTCAATCGAAACAAGTGCATTAGTAAAACTTTGTTTGCAGTAGCTTTTTCGATCGATACGCCCTTTAGTAAGTAATCCAATGACTCCTTCAGAGGCACCAAGTTCTGGGTTGTCAGTAAGTTTTCCTCGTATTAATGCTTGAACAAGGTCAAGACCTTCTTCGATTATCGAAGTCGTTATGCTTTTTGGGAGCCTAAAACCCGATGACATACCCAGGTGATGCTTTTCGCCGTCGAAAATCGAACATATTGATATTTGCATGAATTCATTGTCAGAAGTTGGGATTTCCATTATCCCTCCTTCTAGCCCTACGCTTAAAGTGTGTGGCTGATAAGCATTTTCAGCCCTATTTTTTGCACCTTGGATTGTTTCTTCTAAAGATAAAGGCTGTTTGCTTACATCCGATGAAGTTGAGACGCCGATTACTTCGGCATTAGAAAGAAACGCGTAGTTGCTAATGACCTCTCTAATCGCAGAGACCTTTACTTGATTTTTAGATCCAACAATAATTTTCAACATGACAATCCAGTGTGTTTATAAAAGAGGGTAATTTGTATAAGTTGTAAAACCTATGTGTTTACATATCAATGAATATATCACTATTTAATCATTTTGTCGATGCAATACGCTAATAGGTAAACCTACTTTAATTGGATAAAATCACTTGATTTTTGGCCATAAAATTAGCCTTTTTCGAAATTTGAGTTTATGCAGCAAGTATATTATTATCGATGGAAACGATTTAGAGTATGATATATGAAAGTGGTCTAACTGTATTTTTAATGTTAAAATTAAAGGATCGAGGCAATGGAATCAAAATATTCAACGATAATAAAGCTTCTCCGAGGAAGAGAAATAATTCAATATATTCATAAAGTCGCAACATTGAGGATTGCTATTTTTCGTGAGTATCCCTACCTGTATCAAGGGGACATCTCCTATGAAGAGCGGTATCTGCGCATGTACTCTCGCACCAAAAATGCTATCTTAGTGATTGCTGAAAACGACAATGAGGTCGTTGGGGCAATTACTGGACTCCCTCTTGCAGAATCTATGCAAGAAATTAAAGATCTTTTTGTGAAAAAAAACATTCCAGCTGAAAGGATTTTTTACTTAGGAGAAATTATTTTGCTTCCCGAGTATCGAAATAAAAATATCGGATTCATGATGTATCAGCAATTTGAGAAAGCAGTAAATGAAATGCAGCTTTATAAAAAAATTGCGCTCTGTGAAGTTGTGAGAGAAGAAAAGGATTTAAGAAAACCTCAAGGCTATAAATCTTTGGATAGTTTTTGGAATAGACAGGGATATGAAAAACATAAGGATTTAGTTGCAGAGTTTTCTTGGCAAGAAATCGAGGCTGATGTAGAAACAATGCATCCGATGGTCTTTTGGATTAAAGAAAGCCTCTAACCTTACAGAAATATGAGAAGTGTTAGTTTAGTAAAAGTGCTTTTACCCTTTGAACTAAATTTTTTCCTTGAAGGAAAAGTAGTCTTTATGAAGTTGAGCTGGGGAGATTTGGATTTTATTCCCTTTCTCAAAAAAATGGCCAACAAAGTAGAATTTATATTGATGGAGTTCAAAGAATTGTCTAGTAGCTTGTTAACTATTATCTTAGAAGCTTTGAGGGTGCAAAGAAATGGTTGCACCCTCAAAAAATATCAGTTCACTTAGCTTTGTCTGTTCTAAATCTTTTTAGAGTGATTTTCGATAGCCTTTTCAAAGTCTTCTTTAGAAGGAATTTCGTTGATATCATATTTCGGTATGTTATCTTCTCCACTATTAAGTTTGGTTACTAGTTCAGTAAATTCTTCATAGGTGGTGATGAGTTTTGCACCATAGTCGCGATAAAGCCACTCTAAAAGGAATTTAGCTTTATTTGTTTCTCCATATTGGTCATAAATTACGTTCCAACCGTGGAATTCTTCGCTTGCTAAAGCTATTCTAGTTTCTTTAGAAGGCTCGTAGCTTATTCTAGCCTTGCGCGCATATATGATCATCGATTTTTCAAACTCTACCTTAGAAGGAGTTTCGTTGATATCATATTTGGGTATGTTATCTTCTCCACTATTAAGTTTGGTTACG
>JAYZJO010000010.1:0-5283 GCA_036164375.1 Chlamydiota bacterium
ACTCCGCCCCCACCGAAGGTTCCAACAACTCCCCCACCTCCAAAACGCCAGCACCTCCCTCCCAAAAAAGAAACTGTAAGTGAAACAAAATCATCCAATACAACCACACAACCTGCAAACTCTAATGAATCCCCCCACTTTCTGACGCTGGACCCTATTACTGAAGCTAAGGAAAGCAACTTTGCGGACATCAAAAAAGATGTGGCGGAACTTTTCCCTGAACTCAAAATTATAGACCAGCCTCCTGATGATCGAGCTGCAAAAAAAGTCAACCAGCAGTGGAAAAAAGGCCCTATCCTACCCGAGGTTATTTTACTTACGTTTAACGAGACACCCGAACAAACAGAATTTCTTCTGAAAGTTGTTAACGCCATCAATGAACACCTTGCACCAGCACAGATGTTTTCTGCATATACCATCGATAAACAGAGGAAGTGGGAAAACATGCTCAAGATTGAAGGCCTACGCTTAGTGATTGCCCCGGATTACGGTATATACTCCCTACCTAACCTTAAAAAATATTATCGAGAATCGACTGTACATGCAGAGCGTACGCTCGCAGGTATCCCGGTACTACTTCTAACAGATGTCGGTCTCTACATTAAACAGCCCAGCCTGAAACCTGCACTATGGAAAGCTCTTTGCGCTATATTAAAAGACGGTAGTTAGTCATGACGTCGAAACAATTCGAAAAATATGCGTCCGTAATCCTCGAGGTCTCTGTCGACAAGACACTGGAATATGGAGTCCCCTCGGAACTTCTCTCTGAAATTAAAAGAGGACTTAAAGTCAACGTCCCACTAAGAGGAAGTCTTCGATCTGGCTACATCTACGAAGTTAATGACGCTCCTTCCTTTGAACGAGTGCGCCCCATCGCCTCAATATCGTCGCATGAAGAACTTATCTCTGAAGAAGTCTTTGAGCTCGCCACATGGATGGCTAAATATTATTGCTCTCCCTTAAACAAAGTTCTTAAGACCATACTTCCTTCAAGTGTCAGAAATAATGGAAAGCACAAAGAACAATTATATGTGATACGCAAAAAAACGCGCGATGAACTTGCGCAGTATTGTATTGATATACGCAACAAACACCCCTCTCGAGCTGCCGTTATCGATGAAATGCTTAAAGTCAATAAAGGGATACTTTTGAGCGAGCTTTTAGAATTGACAGGAGGCTCGAGAAGCCCTGTGAATACTCTTGCTAAGGATGGGTTTCTGGACATCGATATCGTTCGTATCGATAGATCCCCTTTAGTCAATGAAGAGTACTTTATGAGCAAACCTAAAAAGCTCAACCCCGACCAGGCCGCGGCTTTAGAGAAAATACACGCGAGTCTCGACGAGTCCCGTTTTGAAACGCACCTTCTGTTCGGAGTCACTGGAAGCGGAAAAACGGAAGTTTATCTGCAGGCGATTGACAAAGCTATGGCGATGGGAAAAAGTACGATTATGCTAGTCCCTGAAATATCTCTAACTCCACAGACAGTTGAGAGGTTTAGGTCGCGCTTTGAAGGAGATATCGCTATTCTTCACCATCGACTTTCCCATGGCGAACGGTTTGATGAGTGGCATAAGATCAGGGAAGGACGCGCGAAGATCGTCATTGGAGCTCGCTCTGCCATCTTCTGTCCTATCCCCAACCTAGGGCTCATCATTGTCGACGAAGAACATGAATCATCCTACAAGCAAAATGAGGAAGCCCCCTGCTATCAAGCTCGCGATGTTGCAGTGATGCGTGGCAACTTATCCAACAGCACAGTGATTCTTGGAAGCGCAACACCGGCCCTAGAGTCTTACTATAACGCTTTAAATGGAAAGTATACCCTAAGTAAGCTCGGAGTTCGTGCTGATGCTGCAAATATCCCTCGCGTGAAAATCATCGATTTAAAGCATGAGTACGAAAAATCAAAAGGGTTTACCAACTTTTCTGATGCGCTTCTCACTGGGATAAAAAAACGCATGGAAGCTGGCGAGCAAAGTATCTTGTTTTTGAACCGCCGAGGATACCACTCAGTGTTTTTATGTAAATCCTGTGGTGAGTCTGTACGCTGCCAACACTGTGACGTATCACTAACCTACCACAAAAGCGCATCAACACTTTCTTGTCACTTGTGCGGTTACTGTATCCGCCCTCCTTCATCATGTCCTAAATGTAAAAGTCCCGAGACCATGCAATTCAAAGGCGTAGGCACAGAGCAAATTGAAAAATCATTATACGCTGTTCTTCCGGATGTTAGAATTATACGGATCGACGCAGACACAACAAAACACAAAGGGAGCCACCAGCGGCTTTTGCGTGAATTTGGGACAGGTAAAGCCGATGTGCTGATAGGAACGCAAATGATCGCCAAGGGGCTACACTTTCCACAAGTAACCCTCGTTGGCGTTCTCAATAGCGATGCTGCGTTGAATATCCCGGACTTTCGGTCATCAGAAACAGTATTTCAGTTAATCACTCAAGTGGCTGGACGATCCGGGCGAGGAAGTATTCCTGGGGAAGTTGTTATCCAGACGCGCATGCCCGAAAACAGCACAATACAGCTTGCTTCTAAGCAAGACTATGAAAGTTTTTACGAAGAAGAAATCGCCACACGTCACTTTTTTGGCTACCCGCCATTTTCGCAGTTTGTGAAAATGTCTTTTTCTGGTAAGGATCAGAAACGGACACACCAGTTCGCTTGCCATTGGCAAAATGCCCTTGTTTCCTCTTTATCCAAAGACTATGAAGTGCACCCTGTAACCACTAGCGGCTATGCCAAAGTTAAAGATCGCTACCGCTATCACCTACTAGTGCGAGGACCTGCTGTTTCTCCAATAAGCAGTGCTATTCGAAATATTACAGAAAAAATTAATGGACCCTCGAGCATTAAAACCGTAATCGACGTCAACCCATCATCAACATACTTCTAAAAAATATTCTGCCTAAACGATCAAAATAAGATGAAAGACTTTTTTTACATCGTAATAAGTACGCGATCTCTTTGCAAAAATTTCTTACAAATTATAAACTTATTTTTTCCCAACTCCCTAAGAGGTGATCATGTTGAAATGGATAGAAGACTTTAAAAACGCTAACAGTAAAACTAAAAGTTTTGTGCTCAATTGTATTATTTATAGTTTAGTGATAATCGTGACTTCGATATACTGTTATGCGCGGTTGGACTTCGTTCGTAGCTATGACAAGAACAAATCCAGCCAAGAAAGTAGTAAATAAAAATAGTGCTAACACAAAATCATGGACAGCCATAATGAACACACCTGAATATCATCAACATGAAGAGTATCAAAACAGAGTTCGGAAACTCAAAGAACTGAAAGAACTCGGAATTGATCCCTATCCACACCACTACGAACCCATTAGCGATGCCCACCAATTACATCAAAAATTTGACAACGCAGATATCGGTGGCAGTGAAGTAGCGGCAGCTGGCGATTCAACCTCGACACGCATTGCCGGCCGTCTAGTCCTCTTCCGTGCTATGGGAAAAAATGCATTTGGTCACATCCAAGATGAAAGTGGTAGAATCCAAATCATGTTCAATCGCGACGACACCGAACTCGTAGGATACGAGCAAAATCCCGACGACTCTCAATCTCCCAAACCTTTTAAAGTCCTCGAAAAAAAACTTGATCTTGGCGATATCATAGGTATTGAAGGTAACCTCTTCCACACTCAAAAAGGCGAGCTCACGATTTATGCCAAAAAAGTCACAATTCTTTGTAAAACTCTGCTCCCTCTTGCTGAAAAACACTCCGGACTCCATGACAAAGAAACGCGCTATAGAAAGCGTTGGTTAGATCTAATTTCAAATCCTGAAATCAGAGACACATTCAAAACACGTAGCCGTATTATGCGAATCATTCGTGAATACTGTGAAGACTGTAACTTCTTAGAGGTGGAGACTCCTGTTCTTCAAGGAATCTATGGTGGAGCAGAAGCGCGCCCATTTGAAACAAAACTTAACGCTCTTGACCAAGAGATGTTTATGCGTATTTCCCTGGAAATACCTCTTAAAAAATTAATTATCGGCGGTATGAATCGCGTATTCGAAATAGGAAAATGTTTCCGAAATGAAGGTATCGACAGAACACACAATCCTGAATTTACCATGATTGAAGCGTACGCTGCGTACTGGGACTATCACGATATGATGGCCTTTGTCGAAAATTTATACGATAAAATTGCTAATAAGCTTTTTGGCTCGACAAAGTTTCTAGTAAAGAAACCTGACAGTGATGAAGAGGTTGAAATCGACGTAAAGGCTCCTTGGAAACGTATCACGATGAAAGACAGTATTAAACAGTATGCAAATATTGATGTCGAAACTTTGAGCGATGATGAAATGCGTAAGATGTTAAAAGAAAGTGAACATATAGACCCTAAAAAGCTGGGCTCTCTTTCTCGCGGACTACTCATTGCTGCCATGTTCGAAGTGTTTGTTGAGCACCACCTAATTCAGCCCCACCACATTATTGACCACCCAGTTGAAACAACAGTGCTTTGTAAAACACATAGACACCCCGTTCACAAAGAAGATGGTCTAATTGAAAGATTCGAAAGCTTTATTCTCGGAGGAGAGATCTGTAACGCTTACTCCGAGCTAAATGATCCATTATTCCAACGAGAACTTCTTGAAAAACAACAAAAGCGCCGCGACTCTGGAGATGAAGAAGCAGCCCCACTTGACGAGGAATTTTTAGAAGCTATCTGCCAAGGTATGCCTCCAACAGCGGGTGTCGGTATTGGAATCGATAGATTGATGATGCTTTTCACAAACTCACATTCGATTCGTGACGTCCTTTACTTCCCTTGGATGAAACCGCAAACTTAAAACCCGGTTTGCGTCCACACCTTTGCACTACTTTAATTCCCAAAGTTAAAGTAGTGCATGGGTAATACTAATTGAAAATTTAAATAATACAAGTGATGTGATATAAGGCTTTTCTTAACCATTTGGAGAGCAAGTATGAAAGCGACATCTAATTACATCAGTTGTATTATTTAAATTTTCAATTAGTATTAGCTTGAAACAAGGAATCAGCAGAGTCGTTAATGGACTATAAAATATCTTTGCGACTTTGCGTCTTTGCGTTTAATTATAGTCCTAAAATAAGCCATCGACAAACACATTCAGACAATTTTATAAGTATATGAAACGCAAAGACGCAAACATACTTTTACGCATAACTATTTTTGACAAAAATTAAAATTTTGTATCCTACCTATTTTCACATTCAATAAAGGAGAATAAGATCATGGCAAGCAATTGGGTCGTTAATG
>JAYZJO010000011.1:0-20642 GCA_036164375.1 Chlamydiota bacterium
TTTAATAAAATATATAATAATCTTTAGCTATTTAACATTTTGATTGAAAGCATCACAAATATAGTGATTTTTAACAGGAAATTAGTGGATTATACTGAAAGATATTTTAAATCCGGATAAAAATGAGTAAAGAAAAACCTTTAATTGAGTTGTTAAATAAAGCTGTTACCTCCTGTAGACGTTGCCCAAGGCTCGTTAGCTTCCGAGAAACAGTACCAAAACGTGCATCGTTCAAGGGCGAGGACTATTGGCGTAATCCCGTGCCAGGATTTGGAGACCCAGAAGCTTGGATGCTCATTGCCGGTCTAGCTCCTGCTGCACACGGAGGAAATCGCACTGGCAGGCTTTTCACAGGGGATCCATCAGCTAAATTTCTGATGCCAGCACTTTATGAAGCGGGGTTTGCCAATCAGCCGACATCTGAATCACTAAATGATGGATTGAAGTTTTATGGGTGCTATATGACTGCTGCTGTGAAATGCGTTCCTCCACAAAATAAGCCTACAGCTGAAGAACAGTCTACATGTTGTGGATATTTTTGGAAAGAGATTGAGTTGCTGGGAAACCTTAAAGCTGTATTAGCGATGGGAGGTTTAGCGCATAATGCTTATATTAAGTATCTTAAGAGTAGAAAGGTTGAGACTCGTGGGGTGAAATTTGAACACGGTAAAATTTGGCACTTTGATGGGTTTCCAAGTCTCGTAGACTGCTATCACCCCAGTCCGCAAAACACTTACACTGGACGGTTAACACACGAGATGATAATGGATGTACTTAATCGTACCAAGGAATTGACGGTAGACCCTTGACTATGATATTTATCAAGTAATCCTGGAGTATTGTCTATATGAAAATAGGAAGCTATAATATTGATGTTTCACTGATAGTCGGTGTTCTTTTTGTGGTTATTCTTCCAGTATTGCTTTCTGGTTACGGTTATGATCATTTTTTTAACGTAGAGTACTCATGGCTAAGAATTATTCTCTTATGGATTCTTAGTTTAATTATTTTGTACGTAGTGATGAATCTCCTTCTTATGATCATCTGTACCATTTGGGGGAAGGGAAGGCTTGTGAAGTCAATCGTTAAAAAGATTCGCCTTTCTGGTGATGAAGAGATCTTAAACTTAGGATGTTCAAGAGGCCTTTTTGCAATACAGTTGGCCAAACGTTTATCTGAAGGAAAAGTTTTTTGTATTGATATTAGACAAGATAATAGATCTTTAGGTGAGGGCTTGGACTCTTTGAAAAGAACGGTCAAAGATAGCGGTGTAGCCGAACGAATAGTTCTTTCAGATGCTAACCCTAAAAAGATGAGTTTTCAAACAGGGAAGTTTGACCTTATTATAAATAATTTAGTGCTTCATGAGGTAAAGCCCTATGAGGAGCGTGAGAAGATACTAAAAGAGATGGCTAGAGTTATTAAGCCTGGGGGAATGATTATTATTGTCGACTTGCAGTATACCCGCGAGTATAAGACATTTTTCAACTTTCTTGGATGGAAAAAAGTCGCGCGCTCTCCCCTTCGTTGGATGATGTTTCCTCCGGTTCGTATTGTAACAGCTATAAAACCTGGTGCAAACAAAAAGGCAGTGCCAGAGACACTGCCAAAGTGATCAATCAAAAAACTTCTGAAAAGAAGATTATTTATCGCTACCGCAACTTCCATGATCGCAGCATTTTTTAAGTCCGATTGCATGCCATACAGCAGCAACACCTACAGCGATGTAAATGATACTATCTATGCCAGTGCCGCCAACAAGATGAGCAACTATATTATAATCAAAAAGCCCTACTAAACCCCAGTTTAGGCCACCGATAATTAATAGGATACTAGCGATTAAATCGACTAATTTCATGTTTTCCTCCGATGTTTGTTAAAATGGATATACAAAAAATTATTTGACACCCTTATTGCTGTTCATAAGAAAAGTAGGGATTAATATCAAATAAAAAATTTAACAAGTTAACAGTTTAACAAACTTTGGAATCAACTATCCAACTGTTCTTTTAAGGAAGTGTCTTTTGTCCAGGCTATTATTCCCCATACACACATTCCAAAGTAGACTGTAAAAAGAAATGCTTGAGAGTAAATTCCCATATATAAATTAAAACTAATCCAGCCAAGATTACTTACTCCCCAAAGCCACTGACCTAAAACATTTTTTTTGATAACAAAGACATTTCCAGCTAGTGATAGAAACACCAATATCCAAGATAAATTTGTAAAATCCAAGGCAAAATCTCCTTTGAAGTGTTGATAAATTTAGAGCTATGATGGTCGCTAATCTTGTTACTTGTCAACTACAATCATTTTATTCACGGTACGCCGCTAAAGCTCTCATGTGGGTGCGATAGCCTGTCTACAAAGGATATTTAAATTTTAATAAAAATGGACTTGAGTGTATGGAAAATTATCCTTCAACTCATTTCACAGTTATCCGTGCATCTGAATTGTCTAAAATACTTTGTAATTTTTTTATCGTTCGTATCGTTATATCGTTCTTATCGTTGAAAACTACGAACTTAAAACCTTCTTTCAAACATAGGCTATTGAATTATCAACCTTGAAATTTTATTTTGTCTTTGCAATAAGTAGGTTTCTTTTTTTTATGAGAGAAATACTGTTTATGAGAAAAATATTGCAAGTTACCTCTGCATTTCTGTTGTTTTCCCTAGTTACCAGCTGCAAAGAAGAAGAAAGAGTGAAGCCAATTCGTCCTGTCAAAATGGAACAGGTGAAGGAAGAGTCTCTTCTTGGGACAAGGCGTTTTCCTGGAAGGACGCGAGCAGTCAACCGTGTAAATCTATCCTTTCGTGTAGATGGACCGTTAGTTGAAAGACCGGTTTTTGTAGGGGATAAGGTCAAGAAGGGGACACTTTTAGCTAAAATTGACCCAAGAGATTACGAGGTGAAACTTCGTAATGCAGAAGGGGCGTTAGAACGTGTCGAAGCACAGTCGCGCTTTGCTGAAAACGATTACGAAAGAGTGAAGTCTATATATGACGAAGATCCTGGAGCTATTAGCAAAAGTTTTTTGGATCAAAAACTGGAAGAAAAAAATCAGCTGATCGCAGAAGTAAGCTCTAAAAAAGCAGATGTCGATGCCGCAAAAGATACCCTCAGTTACACAACTTTATACGCCCCTTATGACGGCATTATCGTGACGACCTTTGTGGAAAATTTCGAATTTGTGAACGCAAGACAAAATATTATGCGTATGTTGGATCTGTCGAAAGTGGAAATGGTGATTGATGTTCCTGACACTTTGATTTCTATTGTTCCAGAGGTGAAAGAATTAGCAGTGACCTTTAACACGATGCCAGACAAAACCTTTATTGCAAAAATCAAAGAAATTGGAACGGAGGCTTCAGCTACGACGCGAACCTTTCCAGTGACGATCATCATTGATCAACCTGAAGATCTTGTTATTTTATCGGGAATGGTAGGGGAGGTAAGCTTAACTAAAAAATCATTGCCGGATGTCGATGATACTGAAATTCTAATCCCTCCTTCTTCCGTTTTTTCTGATAAAGATAAAGTGTCGTCGTACGTCTGGGTCGTAAACAGAGAGAAAGGGGTCGTCAAACGAAGAGAGATTACTATAGGCAACCTCACATCAAGGGGGCTAACGGTAAAAAGTGGGCTTTCAAAAGGGGAATGGATTGTTACTGCAGGGGTAACATTTCTTAGCGATGGCCAAGAAGTAAAAGCAGAGCCCGAAGCATCACGTGAGCAAAATAAAAGTGGTGCTATATGAAAGGCTTGATCAATTACGCTATCGAATCTAAAGCAGTAACCTACTTTGTCTGTGCTCTACTCCTTCTTGGTGGAGTCATAAGTTTTTTCAGTTTAGGTCAATTAGAAGATCCCGTATTTTCTGTCAAAACTGCTGTTGTGGTAACTCAATATCCAGGGGCAAGTCCAGAACAAGTTGAAATGGAAGTGACTGATCGCATAGAAAAAGCGATTCAAGAAATACCTCAACTTAAGGATTTGTATTCCATTTCTAGAGCAGGGGAGTCGATCATCACTGTAGATATTAAGCCTCAGTACTGGTCAGATCAACTACCCCAAGTTTGGGATGAGTTGCGAAAAAAAGTTCGTGATGTAGCTACGCAGCTCCCGCCAGAATCAGAGCCTCCAAAAGTGATGGATGACTTCGGATTTGTTTACGGTTTTCTTCTCGCAATGACAGGGGAAGGGTTTACCTATGAAGAGCTTGAGGATTATGCAGAAGAAGTTAAAAAGGAGTTAAACTTAGTTAAGGGGGTTTCACGTGTAGAGCTTTGGGGGGTGCAACCTAAAGTGGTTTATGTGGATGTAACTGAACAACAACTCGCTCAGTTGAATTTAACATCAGCCACCGTTCTTGATACTTTGCAAAAGCAAAATGTCGTAGTAGATGCAGGTTCTCTTGATGTGGGGACTCAGAGATTTAGAATGTCTCCAACAGGAGCTTTTACTTCTCCCGAAGAAATCGGAGACCTTGTCATTAGAGCAAAAACTAACGACATCATTGGAAACGTCATGGCCGCTAATGAGACAACTCCGGATGATCCAAATGCTTTAGAAAAGGTGATTGATGAGACAAGTAGTAGCGTTATCAGAATCAAAGATGTCGCAAATGTATATAAAGGGTATAAAGAGCCTCCCTTGACGCTTATGAGGTACAATGGTAAGCCGGCGATAGGAATACAGATTGCAGGTATGGATGATGCGAATATCGTAACCGTCGGTCAAGGCCTTTATGCACGTTTAGAAAAATTAATGGCTCAACTTCCTATTGGTATTGAAATCGGAAAAATTGCATGGCAGTCTGATCTCGTTAGCGAGTCTGTTAATAGTTTTCTTGTCAGTCTTGTGCAAGCCATTATCATTGTTCTAATAGTATTAGTTATTCCAAGTGGATTCCGTATGGGGGCCATCGTTGGTATAGATTTAATTCTAACGATACTTGGCACCTTTATTGTCATGGCTATCATGCAAATTCCTTTACAAAGAATGTCTCTCGGAGCTCTCATTATTGCACTAGGTATGATGGTCGATAATTCTATCGTTGTTTCAGATGGCATCGCTGTTAGGTTTCGCGAAGGAATGAACAGAAAAAAAGCTGCAGCTGAATCCGCAATGGGGCCAGCTTTTCCTCTTTTTGCAGCAACAATTATTGCGGTTATGGCCTTTTACCCGATCTATGCTTCTGCTGAAGATGCTGGAGAATATTGCCGAACTCTTTTTATCGTCGTTGCTGCAGCACTAACCATCAGTTGGCTTGTAGCATTGCTCATTACACCGCTCCAGTGTATGGACATGCTGCCTGAGGCAAAAAATTCGAAAGATAACTCCGAGCAAAAAAGTGAGTATGATAAACCATTTTATCGTATGTTCAGAAAACTTCTCACGAAATTGATAAAGTTTCGTTTTATGACAATGGCTGTTCTTGTGGGGATGCTGATGATATCATTCGTAGGGTTTGGATTTGTCAGTCAGTTATTTTTTCCAGACTCCTCGCGGCCGCAGTTGATGATTGATTTTTGGGGACCGGAAGGGGAACGTATTGAGCAGTTATCAAGTGATTTAAAAACTATAGAGGATAAGATTCTTGAAAGTGAATATGTTGAAAATGTTAGTACCTTCATCGGAGCGGGACCACCTCGATTTTACCTACCTGTTGACCCCGAAAAAGCCTATCCTAACTACGCTCAGCTCGTCGTTACTTTACATGACTACAAGAAAATTCCAGCGTTTTTGACAGAGTTTGAGCCTTGGATAACGGCTAATGCGACGCGTACGATGGTGCGTTTTAGAAAATATGGCGTCGGACCAAGCAACACGTGGAAGTTTGAAGCGCGAGTCACGGGACCCAATGATGCCGATCTTGTTGAATTGCGCTCATTAGGTGATGAGATATTAAATGTCTCGAAGGCTTCGTCCCTTGGTAGGGACTGGAAGCTTGATATGATGAATAGGCGTTTAAAAGTCGTTCCAGAATATGATCAAAAGCGCGGCCGTTGGTCCGCAGTGACTCGCACAGACATTGCTGATGCCTTAAAAAGAGGGCATGATGGTGTTGTTGCTGGGCTCTATCGCGAACAAGATCACCTGCTTCCGATCGTTTTTAGAAATGTTAAGGACGAACGAAAGCGATTGGCATCAAATATTGGCGCCGTACAAGTTAAGCCAGATCAGACAGTTGAATCTATCCCACTCCTTCAAGTCGTGAAAGATGTTCTCCCGGTCTGGGAGGATCCGTTAATTATTCGATGGAATAGGCGGCGATCTGTTACTGTTCAAGGTACACCCGTTGATGGTGTTACCTACGTTGAACTCAAAAAAGCGGTTATTGAAGAAATTGATAAGGTTAAACTCCCCACTGGCTATGAACTTGAATGGTTCGGGGAAGAAGATAGTACGAAATCGGCACAAAAGTCTTTGCTCCCAGGTGTTGCTCCAGCGGTTGTCGCTGTTTTACTACTACTTGTTATGGTGTTTAACGACTTTAGGCCCATATACGTCATTCTACTCACCATTCCATTTGCCGCTATCGGAGTAACTTGGTCCTTATTGATTTTTGATATCCCTTTTGGATTCCTTGCTCTTTTAGGTGCAATGAGCTTAGCAGGGATGATGAACAAAAATATCGTCGTTCTTCTTGACGCCTGTAATGAAAATTTAGCCAATGGGATGTCGCGTTATGACTCAATCATAGAGGCAGCCATCACCAGAGTACGTCCAGTACTTTTAGCTGCAGGAACGACAGTGCTTGGTGTGATACCTCTGTTGTCCGACGTTTTTTGGGTGGCTATGGCAGTAACTATTATGGGGGGACTCGCTTTTGGATCTATTTTAACTCTCGTTGTTGTTCCTGTTCTTTACTCTATTTTCTATAATGTCAAGGAGCCAGTAGAGGAGGGAAGTAATGCATAAAATAGTCTATTCCTTCGTAATCATTACCCTTTCACTACTCACGACAACAAGTTGTATTAAAGTCGGTCCGGATTTTAGAAGGCCTTGCTCTGAAATACAGTCAAACTGGTTGGATTGTTCTTCTAAGTACATCTCGTGCAAGGAGCAAGACTACCAGAATTGGTGGAAGGTGTTTAATGATCCAGAATTAGATAAACTTGTTGATACCGCTCTTTCTCAGAATTTGTCTCTAAAGGCTGCAGGAATGAGAGTCATCGAATCAAGGGCTTTATTAGGTATATCTATCGGTGAACAGTATCCACAAACACAAGAGGTTACTGGATCTGCTTTTAGATACCAATTAAGTGAAAACGCTCCTAATTCTTTGATGGCAGACCTTAAATATTCGGATTATAACTTGGGTGTTGGAGCTATCTGGGAAGCTGATTTTTGGGGTAAATTCCAAAGAGCTGTAGAGTCTTCGCAAGCTGAATTTTTCGCTTCCATTGAAAATTATAGGGACGTCAAGGTTATTCTTCTCGGAGAAGTCGCCTCAACATATGTTAAACTGCGGACGTTGCAAGAAAGATTACAAATTGTTGAAAGTAATATAAAAGTACAGGCGCGCAGCTTGGAAATTGTCGATGCTCGATTCCGAGCAGGAATGGTTACTGAACTCGACTTGCAACAAGCAAAAAATTTACTTGCTGACACGGAAGCAAGAGTTCCTCTATTAGAAATCGAAATGCGCAAAGCTAAAAACGCTCTATCAGTTCTTATTGGAGTAACTCCTCTAAATATTGGTAATTATTTGGGTGGTTACGAAAGGATTCCTACGGCGCCAAAAGAAATTGCGGTTGGTATTCCAGCAAACTTACTAAATAGAAGGCCAGATGTTAGACGTGCATTATATAACGTAGCATCGCAATGTGCGCGAATCGGAGTCGCTAAGGCGGATCTTTACCCACACTTTTCAATTTCTGGATTTGTTGGATTGCAGTCGAGCGGCGCAACAGAAATGACGAGTAGTGGACATGGCGGGAGAATTTTTAGTAGCGATAGCTTTAACTACATTCTCGGTCCGAGCTTTGCATGGTCTCTATGGAATTATGGTCGCCTTGCTAATAAAGTACGTGTCGAATACTCGCGTTTTCACGAACTTGTTGCTAACTATCAAAATTCTGTTTTACTTGCTTATCAAGATGTGGAAAATGGTCTCATTACCTTCACTAAGTCTCATGAAAGGGTAGAGCATCTGTTGAAAAGTACTGAGGCCGCTCAACGCTCAGTCTCTCTTTCTAGAACGCAATACGTAGAAGGGATAGCCGACTATACTCGAGTCCTTAATACAGAAGAGGTGCTTTTAGATAGTGAAGAAAAACTAGCCATTGCAAGAGGTAAAATTGCTCAAGGGCTCATCGATACCTATAGAGCACTTGGCGGTGGGTGGGATGCAAACTCCTGCCATTAAATAAACTGTCGAACTTTTTGACAGGACGGTGACGTCGTGATAAGATTACTTAGCTAATGAATGAAATTATAGGATATTTTTTATGACCCAATCTCCCCAAGGCAAACTCGAAGTGATCTGTGGTTCCATGTTTTCAGGTAAAACAGAAGAGCTCGTATACAGACTTCGTAGAGCAGAATATGCCAAGAAAAAAGTTGTTACTATAAAACATAAAATTGACAATCGTAAGTCATACTCATGTATTGTTAGCCATAACGGTACGCAAAGAGAAGCTTATCCTGTTACTAGTTGTGAAGAAGGGCTTAGTAGACTGCGAGAAGTTGCATCCGATCATACGGTCGATGTTGTTGGTATGGATGAAATTCAATTTTTTCCAATAGAAACTATTCCTATCATTCAACAACTTATTGATGATGGTACAAGGGTGATCGTTGCAGGCCTAGACCTCGACTATCGAGGCGAACCATTCGGGATCGTTCCACACCTGATGGCTCTCGCGGATTCTGTTACAAAGCTTAATGCTATATGCATGAGCTGCGGAGAAGAAGCGATGCATACGCAAAGATTAATTGATGGTAATCCAGCAAGTTATCACGGTGAAACAATCCTTGTAGGGGGAGATGAGTGCTACGAAGCTCGTTGCAGACAGTGTTATTCTATAGATTATAAATCTTATGTTTGTGAAAAAGAAGAGTGTACAGTATCTTGAAGTTAGAAAATATTTGAAAATTTAGTTTTTTCGAACCAAAGGAACTCATCATGACATATTTCAGCCTCGCTCATGCTCTTCTATCGAGTATTGCATTAATTTCTTTTAACGATACTATCGCCACAAACGCCGAACCTGAATTCTATATGGCAGACCAATCTAATGTTGCTATTAGAGGTTATGATGTCGTTTCCTATTTCAACGCACCTACTCCAATGATGGGAAATCCGAATTTTTCACACGTGTACGGTGGTGTCACATGGCTATTTTCCAACGAAAAAAATCTTTTCAAGTTTAGAGAAGATCCTGAACAGTACGTTCCACAATATCGAGGATATTGTGTTTGGGCTATAAGCAAAGGGCGTCTTACTGGTGGCGATCCAACCCTTAGTAAAGTTCTGGATGGAAAATTGTACCTTCTTTGTAGTCAAGAGGCTCTTGATAATTGGATGAAAGATCCATACACACATATCGAAAGAGCCAATCGAAACTGGGAAGAGCTTATGAAATTACACCCAGAAAAATAATCGGTTAAAAAAACTTTCAAAACCTATTCATTGGGAAGACTGTAATCTATTTTTCTTAAGAATTCCGGATATGAAAACCCTGGTGTCAGCACTTTGTGAAGAAAAGCAGGTTTTACGCAATTTCCTTTTTGCCCCGAATTAATAAGTTTTGGGTCTCTTACAGAGGTGGTACAATAATATTTTACTGATGCAGGGTTGTAACTTGATTTAACGTAAGGATTAATATCTGAAAAAATAGGGCTAATCCCTCTTGCAAGAGTAAAACTCTTTTTTTTGAGTAACAGTTTTGTTCTTGTATCACTACAGTATTCTTCTAAAGAAGTTTTATGTTTTCCGTTATAAAAATAATCTAGTTGAAACCAAGAAACATCGAGAATTGCAGGGAAACATGTATCAGATGAGTTGAGTCCAAGAAAACATTTTTGATCAGTCTTTGGATGAGTTTCACTTTTAGAAAAATAGCGAAGGTGAAGTGGAAAAATTTTTTCCAATTCGATGAGGTTCGTAAAAAAATCAAGGGCAATTTCTTTATTAATAGGTTTTGGATCATAAAGATACATATTTAACTCACGAATATTTTTCCCAGCTTCTATTTCGTTACTATTTTTTAATAAAGATTTACGGAGAGGTGAACTATCCTTAATTTCTTTTAAAATATTTGCTAGAACGAGCTGCGCATTTTCAGCGCCGATGTCATGTCCAATGAGTTCGAGAGTCGCTTTTTTTGAACCGGACTTGTTTAAAAGGTAGTGAATTCCTCTAATGGTAGCAGTGTATTTTTTTTCATAGGGATCATCAGGTTGTGATGATATTAGCCCAAAAAGGTTTGATGTGGGAAAATTTAGAGTGCCTGGAGAGGTTTGTTGAAGTGGGTCTCCATCATAAGATCCACGAAACACAATTTGTACACTGTCATGCTCACTCGTGAGCCCCTTCAGGTTAATCAGTCCAAAAGCATAAAGGTCGTCATCATTATCAATGCAGTACGCTCTTTTGCATAAAAGATTTCCTTTGCTGTCAATAAAAGTAAGTAAAGTTCCCTCACGGAATTTACAATCAACTTTTGAAAATAATGAATAAACATAATCGCAAGCCAAATGCTCGGTATATCCAAATTGCTTAAGGTCTTGTCCTTTTGAAGTCCTAAAAGAGGTAGAAGCTCTAAAGTTGTAATGGTTAATATTTGTGCATGACTCAAGAAAAGCTAAATCCCTTTGTAACTGCTTAAGATAAGGTTTGTTTTCAAGGTTTTCTATAAGGTCTAAATTGATATTTCTTAATCGAAGGAGTGTGTTAAAAAAATCTCTTACAGAATCTAGTTTAACAGACCTAGTTTCGTCGCATATTGACTTAAAGGCAATCCCCTTTTTTCTTTTGGAGATTTCATATAAGTCTTCTTGGGTAAGATTAGCTACAATACCTATAACTAACGCTTGGAGGTCTGAGTAGGAAATTCTTCTAGATTGACTTAGCTCGTAGTACCCTAGAATTTCCTCAACGACATTTTCTCCATAGGATTCGATTAACTGTTCTTTAACTATACTAAGAGGTAAATTTTTATATGTTTCTAAATTAGCATATTGCCAGTCGATTTTTTTATCAGGGAAAATGAGTAAATTTAAGAGTTCTTTAATATGTACATTGTATTCAGGCAGACCTTTAACTTCGTTGGTTTTAATAATTTCGTCGTAATCATGAATTTTGCTTCGTAGGGTGTCTGAAATAGATTCAATAGTAGTAATGCTTCTATGTAGATCAGCTTCCCGCTTTTGTTGAGTTTCTATGGGTATCCTCTTCATTCTTGAAGAACTTTTTTTTGATGTTTCTTTAATATTTGGAATGCCATGTGTACTCATAGAATTTAAATTAATCGAAAGGGCTTTATAACTTTCTACTCTTTCAAAAAAATTGGCGTAAAAATCATAGTTTGACAAGGGGGTTTTTATCAAAATGTCGATTTCGTCTAAGATACTCACAATCCTCTTGATGGCTCGATCAGTGCTTTGTTGTTCTCCTGTGATTCCTGATCGAGAGCAGGCTTGAAAAGCTACACTAAAATATGATTCTGGGGCTGGATACTTATCAATGATGATGTCGTCACTGTCTTGTTTGAACCTTTCGTTAGGTTCTATATTAGCCACAAGTTGTGTTTCAGCAACCAGTTCACGAATTTCACTCATTCTATTTATCATATCTCCCCCCAAAATGTTTTTTTGATCTTTTTGATTATTCGATAATATCCATTATTTACGAATTCATTTCATCAAAATAGTAAAATTTTGAAAAAAAACACCAGAAAAACAGAGGGGTATACTTTGACTTAGGAGTATAAAAACGGTGAGTAAAGCTTGAAATTTTTTGAAAGGCCAGTTGTCTTTCAGTTATTTAATATTTGATTCGATCCAGGCTTTGATTTCATGTTTACTTCCAGGGCCACGTCGGGAAATCTCTTTTCCGTCTTCATAAATTACTAAAGTTGGCAATTTTGAAATATTGTGACTTTTAGCTAAACTTCTGGATTTATCGATATTAACTCTGCCAAAAAAAGCTTTATCGCTGTAAGTGTAAGCTAGATCTTCATAGATTGGCTTTAACCTTTTGCAAGGTCCGCACCAGTCAGCATAATAATCAACAACAACGATCTTATTAGAACTAAAAGAGTGAAAAGATGTTTGATCAATGTCTCTCACAGGGTTCTTAAAACCAGTGGTTTCATTGCTCATTAAAGGGGTTGCAGTAAGCATTGAATATGATAAAAGAATAGGTGTAATAACTTTTGCGTAAGAAAAAATATTGATCATCTTTTGTATTCCTCGTAATAGGGTAATACTTAATATTAACATTTATACAAAATGAGTACAAGTAGAATGGAAATCTACGTCAAGAATAATTTTGAATAATAAGTGCTAGCTGAATATGATCCTCTTGAAGTATACGGTGAAATATAGAAGATAGTATATTTACGTGGGTTTAAGATGAAAAAAGCTCTTTCAGTCAATTTTTTTATTTTATTACTCTCTCTTGGTGTGTGCTTTGCAGAGACGCAAAATTCTCCAGACGATTTAAAGTACTTTGATCGCCTTAATCACTCTGAAGAACAAGGTATTAGGTATATCATTACGACACTGGGATCCAAATCTACGATAAGTTTGCTCTGGTACAGAGATAGTCTTGAAAAAGCAGGGAATCAAATCAATGACGTCCACCCCTTGAGATTTTGGAAGGAAGTGCTAACTGACCCCAAATTAAAGATGTACTCAAGGAAAATTGGTGGAGTTCCAAAGAGGCAAATGGTAGCTGACTTTGCTAATAGTTTGGAAACCGTAGCAAGAAGAGGGCAGCTTAAACCTGAATACTTACAAGATTTCATAGAAGCTACAGGTTTAGATGGAAACCTTATCTATTACAACGTTAATAACGGTCAATGGAAAGCATTGGTAGAGCTTTTTTTCAATGACAATATTCAATCGAGAAGTCGGTATCGATGATTGCACAACTTCTCAAATATCTAGTAGTTACTTCATTTATTGCGTTTATTTTTCACTCCGAAAAAGGTAGTTCTAACGAGGATGGCTCCATGAATGAAAATAATAAATCAGCGTATGCTACTTTTGCAGGAGGGTGTTTTTGGTGCATGGAACCTCCATATGATAAGCTAAATGGTGTTATTAGTACTGTAGTAGGCTACACAGGCGGACACAAGGTTAATCCAACTTATGAAGAAGTTTCAGCTGGGGAAACAGGGCATACAGAAGCAATACAGATAGAGTACGACCCTTCGGTAATTACTTTTCAGGAACTTCTCGATGTTTTTTGGCAGAATATTGACCCAACTGTGCAAAATAGACAGTTTTGTGATGTGGGTAGTCAGTATCGATCTGAAATCTTTTATCATGATGAAAAACAAAAAAAGACTGCAGAACTTTCTAAGCGTAAGATAGAAGAAAATACACAGATAGAAAAGGTATACACTCAGATTTCTCCTTTTGAAAAGTTTTATCCTGCTGAAGAATACCATCAAAAATATTCTATAAAAAATCCTATAAGATATAGGTTTTATCGATATACCTGCGGACGCGATCAACGTTTAAGAGATGTGTGGGGAAAATAAAGTAGAGTTAGACTCCGTTAGTTCTCGCACACAATTGTAAAGGTTAATTCGTTACTGGTAGTGGATACGTTATTGAGAAGTTGTTTTTGTGGACTTGATATTCCAATAAGCACTTCTGTTCTTTACAATCAAAGTATTTGACTAAGATGATTGAGTTGTAATTTTTAAGTTTTCCAAGGTGTGTACAGTATATCCAAGATTCATTTGAGCAATGAAGATTGGGAGAAAAAAAAGAAGCTTCTTTTACGAAGCTATGGAATTTTTGGTGTTCTTCAATTTTAAATATTTTAAATTTTTCTTTTTCTTTTTCTTCCCATGTTTGAAGGGTGTTAATATGGTGAAAATAATCACGTTTCGAAATATTACCGCTCTGCATGATTTGCATTTTTTTTCTTTCGACAACCAACTCATTTTGACTTTGAATATCCGTTAATTGGTGAATCAGTTTTGAAAAAAGTTCCTGTGCGACAAAGTGAGATTTTTTCACAATTTCCTTCTCTTCATCGGAATTTTCTGTAGTAAATTCTAAAGTGTATATTCTATTAATATCAGGGAGTTCAGCTGAATAACTGCAGTAAGTATAATTCATAAAACATTTCCTCAATATTAGATTGTATGCGATGTAATCATCACCCTGTTTCGACCCCAAGTTGCCATAAGGTGATTTGAAAACCAAGTTTTAAACCGCAGCTAGGTTAAAGTCAATTGTTTAATTGTGCTATCTTGAACTTCTAATGTGAAGAAAATAATGATGAAATTCAAAAAATATGATAGAATGCTCTTATCAATGGAACTATTCAAAATGTATACTGAATGAAATTGGGAATTACGCTTGATAGTCAGAAATTTTTGCTTCCGACGAGGTGTGGAGATCGCAGGTAACTTAGATAAATTATCGAGATCGAACACAAAGTCAGAGGCTAAAAGAATGGTTATCAAGCATAATTTCCAATTTCATTCAGTATAATTCTAAGGTGTTGGATATGAAAGCAGTTGTGATTAATGAACATGGGGGGCCAGAAGTTGTTGAATGTAAAGATGTCCCAATTCCACATCCAAAACATGGTGAGATCCAAATTAATGTAAATTTTGCATCGGTAAATCCTGTTGATTGGAAAATCCGCGACGGACTTGTTCAAGGTCTTTTCGTTCATGAGTTCCCTATTATTCTTGGTTGGGATGTTGCTGGAGTTGTATCGCAATGTGGTGAAGGTGTTTCAGATTTTAATGTTGGAGATGAGGTATTTGCTTTTTGTCGCAAAGATGTTGTTAGCGATGGATCTTTTGCTGATTATGTTTGTGTGAATGAAAGAAATGTAGCAATAAAACCCAAAAAGATTTCAATGGCTAGTGCTTCGTCGCTTCCCTTATCTGGATTAACTGCATGGCAGGCGCTTTTTGATTTTTCCAAAGTTAAAGAAGGAGATGTCGTGCTACTGCATGCTGGTGCTGGTGGTGTGGGTAGCTTAGCTATTCAATTTGCCAAACATGCAAAAGCTACAGTGATTACCACCGCAAGTCAGCGTAATCATGAATATGTCAAGGGCTTAGGAGCAGATATAGTGATTGACTATACGAAAGAAAGCTTTATAGAGGTGATAAAAGAGAAATTTCCAGAAGGTATCGATATGGCTTTCGATTGTGTGGGCGGAGAAACTAGTACAGATAGTTTACCTCTTGTAAAGAAAGGGGGAAGTTTAGTGTCTGTTTGTAGCCCCATTGATGAGGATTTAGGCCTTACTAGAGGTGTTAGAACTGGTTTTTTTGTGGTCACTCCAAATGGAACTCAGTTGAAAACAATTGCTTCACTTGTCGATAGTGGAAAGGTTAAAATTCCTACAATTGAAGTCTTTCCATTTGAGCATGCTGTCAAAGCTCTAGAAAAAAATAAACAGGGGCATACCCAGGGTAAGATTGTTTTAAAAATAAATTAAGGAAAGTATATGGATCCGATTTTAGTAATTTCAAAAGAATTAGAGTTTAATATCATTAGTGTGAAGTCTGTAGTAGCACTTTTAGAAGAGGGGAATACAATCCCTTTTATAGCAAGATACAGAAAGGAAGCTACGGGGAATCTAGATGAGGTGCAAATTCGAGCAATACAAGAACGCTACCAGTATTTAAATGAACTTGAAGAGAGAAAACAGGTTGTTCTCAAATCTATCGAATCTCAAGGAAAGCTTACAGATGAACTAAAGAAAAAAATTACGGACTGTCAAACGAAAAATGCTTTGGAAGACCTTTACCTACCTTATAAACCAAAGAGAAGAACAAGAGCGACGATTGCAAAAGAAAAAGGTCTGGAACCTCTTGCATTAATGATTATAGACCTTCCACTTGAAGGAAATCCTTTGGTTGAGGCAGCAGCGTTTGTAGATCCAGAAAAAGGAGTAGAGTCAGCGGAAGATGCACTATCAGGTGCTCGTGATATTGTTGCTGAACAGGTTTCAGAAAATGCAGAGGTGCGAGGTTTCGTTCGCGAGGCATACATGAAGCAGGGGATTGTTGTATCAAAAGTAAGAGAGGAACATGCAAATACTTCGACGAAATTTAGTGACTACTACGATTTTAAAGAAAATGTATCAAAAATACCTTCCCACAGATATTTAGCAATACGTAGGGGGGAAAGGGAAGGTATTCTAACTTTGCAATTGGAAGTCCCAGAGGAAGAGAATGTTAACGCGATCGAACAGATCATTAAAATTAACCCCGCATCGCCTTTTGCAAAACAGTACCAATTGGCAATTGCCGACGCCTTTAGACGTCTGATACAGTCCAGTGTAGAAACAGATGTTCGTGTTGACCTGAAAATGAAATCTGATGAAGATGCAGTGGATATTTTTGCAGAAAATTTGAAAAACCTTTTACTATCAGCTCCTCTTGGTGCGAAGCCTGTTATTGGAATAGACCCTGGATTAAGAACAGGATGTAAATGTGCTGTTGTAGACTATACAGGGAAGTTTTTGGGGAGTGATGTTATTAATATCACAAGGGGAGAGTTAGAGCTCAACCGCTCTAAAGAAACGCTTATTGGTCTTGTGAGAAAGTTTCAGCCTTTTTCAATCGCAATTGGAAATGGAACTGCTGGGCGTGAAACGGAAGCTTTTGTTAAGAAAGTATTGAAGGAAGAGGGGATTACTGACGTGATCGTTGTCCAAGTTAACGAGGCAGGGGCGAGTGTCTACAGCGCTTCCGATGTTGCTCGTGAAGAATTTCCTGATCTAGACCTAACAATTAGAGGGGCTGTCTCTATTGCACGTCGACTTCAAGATCCTCTTGCAGAGCTCGTTAAAGTGGACCCTAAAGCTATTGGTGTTGGCCAGTATCAACACGATGTTTATCAACCTTTGTTGCAACAAAAATTAGGGGATGTCGTTGAAAGCTGTGTA
Source organism: Chlamydiota bacterium (assembly GCA_036164375.1). GTDB lineage: Bacteria > Chlamydiota > Chlamydiia > Chlamydiales > Criblamydiaceae > JAYZJO01. Next base: position 17,114 of record JAYZJO010000011.1, read on the forward strand.
AACCACGTAGGGGTCGAACTCAACACGGCTAGCCCTCAATTGTTATCTTATGTATCAGGCATAGGCGCGACTATGGCAAAAAAGATTGTTGCGACGCGTGATGAAATGGGGCGCTTTACTAATCGTCAACAACTTTTGAATGTACCGGGACTAGGAAAGAAAACCTTCCAGCAAGCCGCAGGATTTCTTCGTATTAGGACAGGAGAGAATCCCTTAGATGGTTCCGCTGTACATCCAGAAAGCTATGCATTAGTTGAATCGATGGCAAAAGACTCCAATACTTCCCTTAGTGAGTTGATTGGGAACACTCAAATTATCGATTCTATTGATCTCAAAAAATATGTAACTGAAACAGTAGGACTGGTGACGATTAATGACATTATCGATGAGCTGAAAAAGCCAGGTAGGGACCCTCGTTCATCTTTTGCTCCCCCAAAGTTTCGTGATGATATAAATACAATTGCTGATCTATATCCGGGACTGAAGCTGGAAGGTGTTGTCACAAATGTTACGGCCTTCGGAGCTTTTGTTGACGTTGGAGTACATCAAGATGGTCTAATTCATATTTCAGAGCTTAGCGATACTTTTGTTAAAGACCCACACAATGTTGTTAAGGCTGGAGACAAAATACAAGTAACAGTTCTTGAGGTTGATGCAGGATTAAAACGTATAGCTCTCTCTGCAAAAAGCGGGAGATCTGTTATACAAGGCACAAGATCTGAGAAAAAAAATAACACTAAGAATAAGCCTCGAAGGGTAGAGAAGCCTCAAAAAGGGTTTTCTCAGTCACCATTTGCAGGGCTATAGTTAGGTAAGAGAAAACTTATGCTTAAAAGGATCGTTATCAAATTTGGGACAACTTCCCTGACAAATCATACGCGGGAGTTGTCTAGACCGAATATGCTTGAATTTGTTAGGCAGATAGCTGAACTTCATAGTGAAGGACATCAGATTATTGTAGTAAGTTCAGGCGCTGTTACTGCGGGTATCGAAATTTTGAAAAATCCAAAGATAGCGAAAGATTTGCCAGCAAAGCAAATGTTTTCTTCGATAGGTCAAGGAAGACTTATCCAGCTATGGACGGAACTGTTTTCTTTTTATCAAATAAATGTAGGACAGATTTTATTAACCCGCGGCGACCTTTCAGATAGGCAACGATACCTTAATGTGAGAGATACGATTACAACCCTGATTGATCACAGAGTTATTCCGGTGATAAATGAGAATGATACCGTTGCTACTGAAGAAATTCGGGTTGGTGATAACGATAACCTGTCTGCGCTAGTAGCTAATACCGTGGCAGCTGATCTTTTGATTCTTCTGACGGACCAAAAAGGCCTTTATAATGATGACCCGCGAAAAAATCCAAATGCACAATTAGTCGAACATGTTACCCGCATAGACCCTAGTATCTTTAACCTTGCGAGAGGAGGTTCAGAGGTCGGTACGGGGGGGATGATCACTAAAGTAGAGGCGGCACAGATTGCCATGCAAAGCGGCACTCAAACAGTGATAGCTGCTTTTGATGAGAAAAATATTTTAATGCGAATCGTGAAAGGTGAAAAAATAGGAACTCAATTTAAACCTGAAATGTCTCCAAGGGAGAGCAGGAAGCGCTGGTTACTTTCTGAGCAACCTCGCGGTAAAATCCAAGTCGATGAAGGGGCTGAGGTGCAGCTAAAACTTAAAGGTGCGAGTCTTTTACCTATTGGTATTGCCTGCACCTCGGATGTTTTTTCAAGAGGCTCAATTGTAAAGGTGGTAAATGCCTCGGATCATCTTGTAGCTGTTGGGGTGACAAGTTATTCAAGTGATGAAATTATAAAAATTAAAGGGTGTCACTCCCAATCTATTAAAGAACGCTTAGGTTACAGTTACGGTAACGTAGTGATACATAGGGATAATATGGTGATTAACAAGGAAATAGAACCATGAAAATAGCAATCCATGAAATGGGCGAAAAAGCTAAAAAATCTTCAAAAAATCTTGCTTTAGCATCAACAGCGCAAAAAAATAAAGTCCTCGAAACTATAGCCCGTACACTTATCGAAAAAAAAATGGAGATCTTAAAAGAAAATGAAAAAGATATATCCAATGCTAAAAATCAAGGGCTCGATCACGCGATGATTGATAGGCTTTCTCTTCAAGGTAATAGAATTGAAGAGGTAGCCAACGATATACAAACGGTGATTTCTTTAGACGACCCAATCGGCGAAATCATTGAAGAAAAAAAACTTCCAAATGGACTGGACATCAAAAAAAGACGTACTCCTATTGGTGTTATTGGCGTAATATACGAATCCAGGCCCAACGTTACCATTGATATCGCTGCACTAACTATTAAAACAGGAAACTCTTCAATACTACGTGGGGGAAAAGAGACAATTTTCAGCAATGTAATCCTTACAGACATCATTCAATCTTCGCTTGAAAAATGTGGGCTACCAAAAGACTGTGTTCAGCTTATTCATAGCCCAGATAAATCTTATGTGCAGCAATTATTGAAAATGCATGATCATGTAGATATGATTATACCTAGAGGTGGAGCGGGACTGCATACCTATTGCAGAGATAATAGCTCTATTCCCGTCATTACAGGAGGTATAGGTATATGCCACCTTTATGTTGATGAAAGTGCTGATGTTGATAAGTCAATTTCGGTCATTGAAAACGCTAAAATACAGAGGCCAACAGTATGTAATGCTCTTGATACCCTCTTAGTAAATAAAGCTATTGCTCCCAAAATTATTTCCAAACTTATTAAAAAGCTAAGCTCGTCAAATGTATCCTTTAAGGTGGACAGTAACACTAAATCTTTCATTACTGATTTGAAGGGTGATATAGAATTAGCCAAGGAAGAGGATTGGCAGACAGAGTGGTTGAGTCTTACTCTTGGAGTAAAAATTGTCGATACTCTAGATGAAGCAATTGACCACATTACTAAATATAGCTCTGGTCACAGCGATGGGATCATGACAGAGACACCTCTAAATGCGGAAAAATTTTTGAATCATATAGACTCTGCAGCAGTATACATTAATGCTTCTACGCGATTTACCGACGGTAGTCAGTTTGGACTAGGAGCTGAGGTGGCTATTAGCACACAAAAACTTCATGCTCGCGGCCCAATGGGCTTGAAGGAGCTTACAACCTACCGTTGGGAAGTTGTTGGTGATTACCATTGCCGCGATTGATTCTTGGATTCCAGTCGGAGGAAGATTCCTGCCAGGTTCACGACAGAAGGGCAGCAGCGAATCTATCAGTCCTGCGGAAACTAGCTTTATCACTATTGAAGCAAATTGATCTAAAAAGAAATCTCACTCAAAGCTCAAAAAGGCAGCTTATTAACCTGATTTTCGGAGAAAGTGCCTATTGGGGTTTCTGCTAATTAGTGCGGTTCTTCGATTAGAATTTCGTAACTGAAGACAAAGCAGGTTGAACTATGAGATTTAAAAATTATTGATCAAGATGGGCAGGATCGCCTACGGCGGCACGATAATAATCAGGGTGACAAAGACGCTTGTATTGA
>JAYZJO010000012.1:0-7966 GCA_036164375.1 Chlamydiota bacterium
ACTGAGAAAAAGTATGAAATTTTTTATCAAAATCAAAGAGTAGGTTTTTATATCGCTGACATTGTTGTTAACGAGAGTGTAATTATAGAAGTGAAATGTTGTAAAGAGTTAGCTCCTCAACATTCTGCTCAGTTGATCAACTACCTTAAAGCAAGCGGCATAAAAGTTGGGTTGTTGATAAATTTTGGCAAAAGAAACATTCAATACAAGCGTCTTTGTCACCCTGATTACTATCGTGCCGCCGCAGGCGATCCTGCTCATCTTGATCAATAATTTTATATCTCATAGTTGAACCTGCTTTGTTTTCAGCTACGAAGTTCTTCGATCTGGTACCAACTGTTTTGGTCGGAAAGAACAGAAACAAAGGTGAATATAAGGACATTGATAAGGGGGTGTCGTAGTAAACACTTAGCACCACAAATACTTTTCTTTATATTCCGCGATCATAGCTCAGCTTAATTGATGACACGGCCTGCTTTAGTTCAATTCATAAATTTTAAACAGCGCTTGTCTGGAATCTCTCTAAACCAACCTTTAAATCTTCAAGTAAGTCTTCTTCAGACTCTACACCTACAGAAAATCTAACGAGACCGTCGGAAAGCCCCATTTTTTTCCTTTCATCCTCGGGAATAGACGCGTGTGTCATTGAAGCGGGATGGTTAACCAAAGACTCCACGCCACCAAGACTTTCAGCAAGTTGAAAAAATTTGAATTTCGAAATTAAGGTTTTGGTGTCTTCAATCGACAAATTAAACTCAACGGAAACGATACCACTAAAGCCGCTCATCTGTTTACGTGCGATGTCATGTGTCTTATGACTTTCAAGTCCTGGATAGTACACCTTTTTTACTGAGGGGTGACCTTCGAAAAAACGAGCAATAGCAGTAGCGTTACTTTGGTGTCGTTCCATTCGCAAAGCGAGAGTTTTTACACTGCGCATGATCATCCATACGTCGAAAGGGCTCGGGTTTACTCCAATAGACATACGTGCAAAAATGAGCTCTTCGTATATATCAGAGCTGTTGGTCATCATCACTCCGCCAATTACATCAGAGTGACCACCCAGATATTTTGTACAGCTATGCCATACGATGTCCGCACCGCAATCTAATGGATTTTGAAAGTAGGGTGTTGCAAATGTATTATCTACAATGGTGGTGACCCCGAATTTTCGAGCTTTTTCAGTGAGCTCCCTTATATCAAAAACTTCAAGCAGGGGGTTTGTTGGAGTTTCAAAAAGAAAGAGTTTAGGCTTCTCTTTCAGTTTGTCATCAATTGTATGTAAGTCTCTCTGATTCAATATTTCAAACTCGACTCCAAACTTTTTGAAGATCCGGTTAAATAGGCGGAATGTGCCGCCATATAACCCATCCATTGCCAGAACTTTATCACCTTGTTTTAGGGTTGATAAAAAAGCGGTTAGTGCGCCTATTCCCGAAGAAAATAGAACGCTGTGTTTGGCATTTTCAAGAGCGGCCATTTGTTGTTCTGCTCTCGTGAAATTCGGATTGCCGGCGCGAGTGTAGTCGTACCCTTTATGTTCACTAGGGTACTCTTGAGCAAATGTTGAGGTTAGGTAGATGGGGGAGATCACAGCACCTGTTGCTTCGTCAGGTTCATTGCCTACGTGAATTGCTTTAGTTGAAAACTTCATGAGTGGACCTCCTCAGCGAAAAACTGGTTTTCTTTCATCCAATTGTCGTTATAAATTTTACTTAGGTACTTTACGCCACCATCAGGAAGGACGGTAACGATCGTTGCCGGTTCAGTAAGCGTTTTTGCTAGCTCTATAGCTGCCCAAACATTGGCACCACATGATCCTCCAACAAGGAGACCTTCTTCTTCTGCAAGTAGGCGAGAGGTGTTAAAGGCATCGCGATCTTCAACTTTGACAACTTCATCAACTAAAGAAAAATCCATAGCTCCAGTAAGGTGGTCTTCGCCAATTCCTTCGAGTTGGTAAGAACAGTTGCCGCCAGTGGGGATTTCACCTGTTTTAAAGTAATCGAAAAAGATAGAGCCAATTGGGTCAGGAACGATTGTTTTCATGTTGGGATTACGTTCTTTTAAGTAGCGCGATACTCCGCTTACAGTTCCCCCTGTGCTACTGCTGGCAATGAAATAATCAACTTTCCCGCCAGATTGCTCCCAAATTTCAGGTCCGGTTGACAGGTAATGTGCTTCAGGATTTTTTAAGTTGTCATATTGGTTGATACGAAAACTGTTAGGAGTTTCATCCGCAAGACGCTTGGCGACATTCACGTAATGATCGGGAGACTCAGGAGGGGCCTCTGTGGGGCAGACGATGATTTCAGCGCCAAAGGCTTTGAGTGCATTTTTCTTTTCCGTACTGACCTTTTCAGGCATCGTCAATATACACTTGTACCCTTTAATTGCAGCTATCATTGCTGCAGCGGCGCCGGTGTTCCCGGAAGTGTTTTCGATGATTGTACCGCCGGGTTTAAGTAAACCTTGATTTTCTGCGTCGTTGATAATGAAATTTACGATGCGGTCTTTGATGCTTCCCCCCGGGTTTAGAAATTCTACTTTTACCAGAATTTCTACTAGGGGGTTTGGATTAATTTTTTGGAGCTTAACCAAAGGCGTTTTTCCGATGGCTTCAAGGACTGACTGCATCTTCATAAGTGTTGATTCCGTTAATTAAGGTATTGAGTGTAATCTAACGTGATAAGTTTTTTTTGACTACTGTAATGAGCGTATTGCTTCAAAAATTTTCGGCTCAGTGATATCGCCAGCACCTGTAAGTTTGCGACCTTTTTTTGTATCGAGGTTGATGACAACAATACTAGGAGTAGAAGACACACCAAACTGCTGTTTTAGTTTCCTAAACATTTTAGTCGCCACAGCAATATCCCTGTAGTTGAGTTCATTAAGTTCAACACCCAGTGGAAGTACAGATTTTTCAACGAGGCTGTCGGATGGTGATTTTGTGCTATGAGCAATTTGAGAGAGACGGTGACGCAGTTTAAAATATTCAGGTTTGTTGTAGATCATAAATGAGAGGTTGTAAGGAGTAAAATTCATTGATTCATCGTGAATATAGGCATCGACGAAAAATAGCTTAGCTTCCTTTTCGATTTTAGGAGCAGCTTTTTCTACGACAGGTTCGATTTTTTCACAAGCAGGACAAAACCAGTCGGTAAAAACATAAACTTCAATAGGGCTTTCTTGATTACCAAATGCAATACTTTCTTTTAGTGACCCTTGAGCCTCCATTGTGGCGTTAACTTTTGTTATACCTGCAAGGGCTATTGCAAATCCAATTACTAGTGATGATAGTGATGAAAATCCACATTTAAAATGATTCATCATAACTTTACCTTCCTTGTAAGTTTTCTTGAACCCAACAAAATAATCTAATAAATAGGTGAGCGCCGCTAAACCGACTGAAGCAGCTATCCCTAAACAAACCGGGCACCATGACCCAATGATATATTTTTGGTAGTAAATAAAACAGAGCTCAGCACCGACGGCTGCTGAAAGAGAGAGGCCTGTGAAAGATTTAAATATCTTAAACTTATACCCAAGAAGATGGGTGAAAAAAATGACCCCAAAAAAGGCTAGGCCAAAGATTTCAAATTTAATGTTAAAAAGTCTGTATTTATGCCCTTCAACGCAAGATGTTGTGCAAAATTCGTAAAAAGATAGAAGTGTAAGGATGAAAGCGGCAATAATTCCTAATGTTGATATTAGAAATATTTTTTTTTGTAGCTTTGACTTAGAGGAACTTACATCACTCATTTTGAACCCTGCGAAGTAACTATACTCTTCTCTTTCCTAAATCTTGATACTTTACGATTACGACTCTTTCTGTCAATAAATATGTAATATGGTAATGTTACTGGTAGGGTTATGTAGGTGAATAAAGCCGTCTTGTTTTTCCTTGTAATTAATCAACTTAAAGCTAATTATTAAGGGGGAATTTGACAGGTGTGAGGAGTTTTATAAAGTGAAAAAAATTATCTGTAAGCTGATAGTGTTGGGCTTTCGTACGGCGTTCTGGTTTCGTTATAGGATAAAAGTTAAAGGGTTAGATAAATTAAATAAAAGATCACTTCCTAAAAAAGGGGGAGTTCTTTTCCTTCCCAATCACCCCACTGTATTTTTGGATCCGACAATGGTCGCTATTACAGCTTGGAACAAATTTCCTATAAGGCCATTGATTACAGATGAGTTTTACTATATGCCAGGCGTTCACTGGCTAATGTCATTTATTAACGCCTTACCCATCCCTAATTTTGATGTCACAAGTAACAGTCTCAAAAAAAAGAAAAGCGAAGATGTGATCCATTTAGTTGTCGATGACCTTGAAAACGGCGATAACTTTCTCCTCTATCCAGCAGGCAGAACGAAACAGACTGGAAAAGAGGTTGTTGGTGGTACTTCTGCAACTCACCGCATTATTCAAGGAGCGCCCGATGCAAATATCGTCCTCGTACGCACAAAAGGTTTGTGGGGGAGTAGCTTCTCGCGAGCAATCGTAGGGGAAGCCCCGTCCTTATCGAAAACACTGCTGGATAACTTGCTTCACACTTTGAAAAATCTCATCTTTTTTAATCCTCGAAGAGAAGTCACCATAGAATTTGAGCTTGCTCCAAAAGACTTTCCTTACTCTTCAACAAAAAGAGAGATGAATAAATGGTTAGAAGACTGGTTTAATCGACCCGATGGTTTAACGAAACAAGAAGGCTCGCACCCTGGTGATTCTCTCGTTTTAGTTTCATATAGTCGTTGGTCACATCAAGTTCCTGTTCCTTTTGCCGGAAAATCTTCAGATGATGATCTTGTCGATATGAGTAAAGTGTCTATTGATACAAAAAATAAGATTATTGATGAAATTGCTAAAATTTCTGAGGTTCCAAAAGATGACATCAAAGTAGAAGATAGCTTTAATTCAGACTTAGGAATGGACTCCCTCGACGTTTCTGAGGTAGCCTCTTATATTCAGCATAATTTCAGCGTGAAATCTGTCCCTGTCACAGAACTCACAACCATTAAAAAAGCTTTAGGTATTGCGAGTAAGCAAATAGAGTGTAAACCTGTTGTTCCGCGAAAAGCGAAAGTTGACTTTGAAGCATGGACAAAGCCTTCACCAAGAATACGAAAAAGTTTAGCTGATGGAGCAACAATCCCTGAAGTTTTCTTGAACAATAGCGCGCGTATGGGTAATCTTTCTGCTTGTGGCGATGAAATAGCGGGAGTTTTATCTTACAAAGACTTGAGACTTAGAATTATCCTACTTGCTGAATATATTCGTCGCCTTCCAGGGAAGTATGTTGGCATTCTTCTCCCTTCAAGCGTTGCAGCTTACGCTGTTATCCTTGGTTGTCAACTTGCAGGGAAAGTTCCCATGCTAATTAATTGGACTATGGGATCTAGGCATTTAGAGGCCGTTAAAATGCTTTCTAATGTTGAGGTTATCCTTTCATCGTGGGCATTTATTGACAGGCTCGATGATGTTAATTTAACACCTATCGAAAATGAACTTGTGATGCTCGAAGATGTGCGTAGGGAGTTTAAGATTAAAGATAAGCTTAAAGCCTTTATACGCTCAAAAAAGAGTACTTCCTCGATACTTAACACATTTGGTATTGATACTCTCACAAAAGATGATCAGGCAGTCCTTCTTTTCACGAGTGGTACAGAAAGTTTACCCAAGGGCGTACCTCTTACTCATAACAATGTTTTGAGTAATCTAAGGCAGGCGTTTAAGTCAATTGACTTGTACTCCGATGATATTATGTTTGGCATCCTTCCCCCTTTTCATGCCTTTGGTTTTACCATCAGCGGCTTTCTTGGTTTACTTAGTGGAATTAAGACTGTTTACTCAGCGGATCCAACAGACGGAAGCAAACTTGCTGAAATTGTTAAAAATTGGAGTGTTACGATTATGTGTGGTGCTCCCACATTTTTGAAGTCGATGCTACGCTCTGGCTCTTCAGAACACTTTAAAACACTACGTTTATGTGTGACAGGTGCTGAAAAGGCTCCTCCAGAACTCTTTCAAATTGCAGCTCAAATGAAGTGCGAGCATAGTATATATGAAGGGTATGGGATCACAGAATGTGCTCCGGTTCTTACAATTAATCGACCAGGTATGCATCCTGGCGGTGTAGGGCAACCTCTTGATGGAGTTGACCTCATGGTCGTCAATCCTGATACACTAGAACCTCTTGGCGATATGCAAAGGGGGTTAGTCCTTGCAAAGGGTGATAATATTTTTGATGGTTATATTAATGCCGATGTCTCCTCGCCATTTGTAACCATTGATGGTGATAAGTGGTTTAAAACGGGGGATCTTGGTCATCTAGATGACCATAATCGTCTAATCATTTCAGGTAGACAAAAGCGCTTTGTGAAAATGGGCGGAGAAATGATAAGTTTAACTGCTATCGAAGAAGCACTCCTTCAGCAGGCTGAAAAAAGGGGTTGGAAAGTTGCAGAAGATGGACCGACCCTTGCTATTTGCGCTAAGGAAGAAGCTGGAACGAAAACAAAGATTTCTCTTTTTACTATTTTTGATACGAATGTTGGGGAGGTTAATAATGCCCTTCGAGATGCGGGATTTAGTAATCTTGTTCGTGTTTCTTCAGTGAAAAAACTTGAAGCTATCCCAATTATGGGTTCAGGAAAAGTCTTTTATAGAGAACTAGAAAATGCCTATATGAATGTATAACAGCAATGACCTTACAACAAATTGAGAAAACGTGGAGACAAAGTTAAAAAGCATGTGGCGTAAGTAGAACTTTACCGCCACGCTTGTCTTTTTGAGCGTGAACGATCGCTTCTGATGCTTTTTCAAAGGGGTATATTTCTGCGATGGGAACAACAAAAGCTCCGTCTTCTGCGAGAGAGGCAATCTTTCCGTAAATATTTTTTAGTTGGTCCGGTGATGAGGTGCGTATCCATTCTGAACGCCAAAATCCTTTGACCGTGATATCTTTAAAAATTAAAAGGCCATTATCGATCATTATTGGTTCAAGTCCCATGGCACCATAAGTGACATGGAATCCACCTCGAGAAAGAGGGCGTGCAATATGGCGAGCACTTTCGCCTCCAACGGCATTGAGTGCAAGTTTCATTGTTGTATCAGGTAAGAGTTTCATCAATTTTTTGGCTTTCAGATCTTCTATGGTCATGACAATATCACCATCAGATAACTCATCGATGAGTTCTTTCCTACGAACGATGTTGACTGTTTTTATTCCTCGACGTTTTGCGATATCGATGACCGCACGGCCAACGCCGGAATTTGCTGCATTCTGAATAATCCAATCGCCCTCCTTCAGAGCAATAAATTTTTCTAGCATAAGAAGTGCCGTATAAGGATTGACATTGAACATAACGGCTACTTCGAAAGGAATATTTTTTGGAAGGATGATAACATCTTTTTCATTTTCTATACGGTAGTGACACCATGCTCCTCGGGAAGAGGGAACGATCACGTGATCGCCTATATTAATACTGCTGATAGAAGATCCGATTTCTTTTACTATCCCAACCCCGTCGTAGCCAAGGGGACAGGGAAGCTCTGGTTTTGTTGCGTACCTCCCCTCGAGCATATTAATGTCAGCAGGATTTACAGCTGCGAGCTGTGTTTCGATTAAAACTTCGTCAGATTTTAGCTGGGGGATGGGTTGTTCAATTAGTCGAACGACATCTTTTGGAGATCCATATTCGTAGTGACATAAAACTTTATTAATCCTGACCATAGCTTCAACTTCCCTTACAATGGTTCTTTAGCTTTTTTACACTTTATCGCAGATTTCATTACCCATCGCAATAAATAAAGGTATTTGTGTATCTGAATTATCATTAATGATCGTTCTTATCGTTCTTATCGTTCTTATCGTTCTTATCGTTCTTATCGTTCTTATCGTTCTTATCGTTCTTATCGTTCTTATCGTTCTTATCGTTCTTATCGTTCTTATCGTTCTTATCGTTC
>JAYZJO010000013.1:0-6493 GCA_036164375.1 Chlamydiota bacterium
ATATTTGGAATTCAACTCACATTTTTCGCTATGGAAGTACTAGGCTATACAACCATACGGATAGGGATCGCTAATACAGCTCACATTACGGGAGCTTTTGTTGGATTTATCATTGGAAAATATAATATTTTACCTTCAAAGTAGCCCATCTCTGATTTTTCAAACAACAACAAATACTCTGACATAAACAAAACACAAACATAATCTTTATACTAATTTAACAACTACCAACTATTATAATAAATAAAAAACATTAATATGTAATATAAATAGTTGGATGGCCATGTCAAAAATAAATTTCACTAACGCTTCTACGCAAACAATAAATAATCACAAGGAAATTTTAGAAAAGAAAGGGCTTATTGGTCTCGGCAGAGCAGTTTCTAGTAAATCTAAAAATGCAAGTTTATTAGCACTTGGAATTATCTCTGCTATATCTATCATATTTGCACCCATAGCCATCCCGTTAATTTGCCTTTACTACAAAAATATTGGAAAGCAAGTCGTTAATGATGAAAGATTTGCCACCATCCGCAATCAATGTTTATTTCAACCTTCAAAGGGAGAACTTGACTACTTTAAACGTCTAAAGATCTTTAAGAAAGACCGCCACATTGAAGAAACTGACTCAAATATTGCAAAAATTAATACAGCCCATAAAAACTATAAACTTGCAAAAGCACTAACTTCCACTGACGCTCCATTAAAAAAATATTTGGACAACTCTAAAATTTCTAATAAAGATTACCTGAAGCTACTTGATTTAGCAACTAGCATTAACTGCCCTGGTACGAAAGTAATCAAAGACAGCTCTTTTGAGCAAATCGCAAGATTTAACGAAATTATTGAAAATAACTTAGAATTAGATAGCGATGCCACTTATACCTTTATAAGTATAATTACTGATCAAGGTAAAAACTTCACGACCATTTCTGACCAAGAAATTGCAGAGTTTAAAACCATCTTAGAGGCTTACAAAACACTAAACGATAAGAACCTCCCAGATATTTTAGAGTCATCTACACAACTACTATCTTACGTTATGAAAATATACAACGCTGGTAATCCTGAACTGGCGAAATCTTTTGCAAAATCTTTCTCTGAACACTCATATATGTCAGAAAGTGTAATCTCAAACCCCATGCAATTTGAAGAAAATTTCAAGGAGTTAATACTTGATAACTCTAAATCTCTAATAACTAAAGAAGAAATCTCCGAAGCAATCAATGCTTTTTGTAAACTTTATAACCGTCCCGAAAACCTAGACAAAGCTCTTGAAGAAAACTTCGGAAAAGATAATGTAGAAATGGTCAAGGAATCCCTTAAAGAAAAGGCTACAGAAGTGATTGATGGTGCTGTTGACTTCAACCACCATGAAATGAACCAGTCTTACCCCGAAAAAATCATGAATCTTGTTGATAATATCTCAAAAAACTTGGGCCTAAGCCCCATCGTCATTGAAAACTACCTTCTGCAAGACGAAATTACCCCTGAAATTTTTGAAAAGAAAATGCAGTCTTTAAAAGACCTATCAGCATTCGCTAAAGAAAAAATGACGTTAAACTCTGACATCAGAAATGAGTTCACTCAAGAGTTATTTGCATTGCTAGGAAACGACCTATTTGCCAATTTCCCCTCTTCCGATTATAAAAGTGGCCTTAAGTATTTTGCTGACTATGCAAGTCGAACTTGTGAAAAAATGAACTACTCACCGGAAGATGTAGCCAGAGGAATCGTTAGAGTCATCAAAAACAGGGGGAAGTCAAAAGGTATCGATCATAAAGCTGCTTTTGATCACGTTGCACATGCCTGTGATAACATGTCTATTCTTTATCCGGATAGAAGGAAAGCTATTATTCATGAGCTCAACAATGAAATTTTTGTAACCACTTACTCAAAAAATCACTCTGAAGATGAAATAGAAGCAATAATCGGGGATTTATCCAAACACTTGAAGCTGGAAGAGACTCTTGTTAGGAAAGTCATTACTGAGCCAGGTCAAAACATTCTACCTCAAGAAAAAGTACAATTACTGATAAAACTGTCAGTTGCTAATGAAATGCTTATCAACAATAAAAGCAAGAGAGTAAGTGTTGTTGGTAAATTTCTTTTAGCTTTTGACCCGCAAAAAATCATCAAAATCACTTCAAACAACGAGAGTCTCGAACAACTGCGACAGATTGTCGACTACTCTTTAGAAAAAGAAAACAGAAAAGTATACCCCTTAGACGTAATAGTTAAAGGATTATCTAACACGCTAGAAATTCTTTCTAATGAACGTGGAATGAATGAAAACAAGGCGCTAGAACACCTTTATAACGCAGCTAAATCACGGATTGACTTTACAGAAGATGAAAGAGTTAAACGCCTTCTCCAAAAAGAAATGTTAAAACTTGAGGTTCTAAATCAAACTCAAGAAACCGATCGTGAATCTATAAATTTTGCCTTCATGCTATTAGAACCATTCCGATCTGAAAAAACTCCTCCTCAAAATGAATCTTTAGAGTTCATTAGCAATGCAGTTAAATACTGTTTGTCGCTAAAAAAAGAAGGTTTAAGTGAGATTTCGATTGCTAGAGCTTTTTGTAGCAATAGTATGATCAAATCATATTTCAAAATAAAAGCTCTAGACAAGAAAAGTAATCCAAAATTGACCGAAATAGCAAAAAAAGCAATAAAATCAGAAGCTGCAAACCTTGATAACGAAAGTAATAATGTCGCAATGGGCAATGAAAAAAAGTACTTTCCTATTTTAGTTAATTTTCTTCCCTTTATCGTAAGAGAATTGACTCCTAAAGACAATAAATCAGTAAACAAAATCGTTAATGAAGAGCTCGAAAAAATAGAGTCCAATTTCAATGAGTCTGAAACACTACAACTTGAACTTAAAGAAGCCTTAAAAAACTTCAAAATTGTTAATAGTACATTTACTTACCCTATTGAAATATTGAAGCCTGTAATTGAATCCTTATTTGAAACGCCTAAAAATGATATCAAGTATGCCAGAGAAGCTATCCTTAATATCGAAAGTTCAAATGCGAGCAAAATAGAAATCGATGAGGTCTTAAATCAAACTCAAGCGACTCCTTTCACAAAAAACATTCTCCTCCTAGTTTTAGAGCAACTATCGAGTGTTCATGATAAACACTTAGAAATTGAAGCCCTCAAAAAAACTAAAATGGGTGTAAATATTGTAGTCGAAGGTGAAGATGCTCCTATTTCTGAAGTTCCCAATGTTGTACATATCAACATGATAGAGGAGATCCTACTTAAACTTTTCGATGAAATCCCTGACGACAAAAGTTTTGATGTCAAGGTATTAAGAAACCTACCTGGGATGTTAACAGGTTGGTATGGCAGACTTACAAACTTTATAGCTAGAAAGAAAATTAAATCTGTCTTGAAATCAATACTTAAGGAGCAGAACCTACCTCAAAATCACGTTAAGTTTATTAATAATAATATTGACGGAATAATCAAAATAGGGCTTAAAATAGCTCCTGATCTACTTAAAAAACATGATTTACCAATGTATCTCAAGAAAATCAACGATATCAAAAAACTTGTGTACTCCAAAGGTGAGCTCAATAGAAAAGAATTATCGTTATCACTTCTTGATTTAGCTAGTAGCTTACAAACAGATGCTAAAGATTATCAACCTCTTCTAATCGATTTCATTTTGGAGGTTCAGAAGCACCTACAATAAAAACAATGAAGCACATCTCATTAATCGCAAATTCTCAACTTCGGGGGTGAGATTCATCATGAACCTTCTTCTTAAGATTACGAGATACTTGAGTGTAAATCGTAGTCGTTGCCAACGAACTGTGCCCAAGAAGAACCTGAATTGTCTTTAGATCCATTCCATTCTCTAACCAATGAGTGGCAATTGTGTGCCGTATCGTATGCGGCGTCACTGTGCCCGCTAAACCACTAGCTGTTAGATACCTATCGAAATTTCGATCTACAGATCGTGAAGTTAAACGAGTACCGAGCCTATTGAGAAATATAGCATCCGCATCTTTCTGCGCTAAATGCCCATGAACCTCTTGGTGCCTTTCCGAATGCTCTAAGTACGCTTGAATCCATTCAGCTGCATTTTTAGTAAGAGGAACGATTCTTTCTTTTTTTCCCTTACCCTGCAAACGTAAAAGCAAGTTCTCTTTTTCAAAATCATTCCTATCAAGCGAGACAAGTTCGCTAACACGCAAGCCTGAACTATAAAACAACTCCATAATTGTCCGGTCGCGAAACCCTAGAAGAGTGGCTGTATCAGGTTGATCAAACAACTTTTGGATTTGCTGATACGAAAGAGATACCGGAACAGTTTTATCAATTTTTGGGCTATCGATATCTTCCATAGGATTAATAGAAACGAGGTTTTGTGAAAATGAGTACTTAAAAAATGAACGTAGAGATGATATTCTACGTACTATTGTTCTTTTGTTGCTTTGGTTTTTATTAAGGAATGCAAGAAACCCTCGAATCACTTTGCGGTCAATAGATCTAATATCAATAAGATCGTCTTTATCAATAAATCGAGAAATATATTTTTCGTTGTATTTTATTTTACTTGGAAGGTGTTCTGGTTCCAGTATTTTCAGTTCTTCTTTTTCGATGTAATCCTTGAGGCTATTGAGATCGATCGCGTAGTTCCTGATAGTATGCTCAGAAGCATTTTTTACAATTCTAATATGTGCGAGGAAGTCGTAGACAGCTTTGATGAACATTTCTTCTCCATTAGTAAAGATTCAATAGAGATAAAAACTCATTATCACATTTATTGTCTACATGGAAGTGTTATTTTGTCTTGTTTTTTGGAAATGGAAACCTGTCCATATCGTTAGCTGCATAAGAATTATTGAACACTTGCCTTGCTTCTAATTCAAAATCCTGACTATTGACATAACGCGCTGAGTAGTGAGTGAGGATAAGTTTTTTCGCTTTCGCTTTCTTAGCTATAGTAGCCGCTTGCTTTGCAGTAAGGTGGTAGTGATTATAAGCTAGATGTTTATGTTCCTCTAAGTACGTACTTTCGCACAAGAATATTTCAGCGTCTTTGGCAAGCTCTATCGCTTGTGGGCACATACGGGTGTCAATGACTACAGCGATACTATCACCTTTTCGTATCCAACTTACATCATCGACAGCTACTGTCTTCCCTTCAATTTGTATTGATCCATTTTCAACCAAATCTCGCATGATAGAACCACGGATCCCTAAATTAGCGAGCTTTTGCTTATCAAATTTACGTGTATCGGGTTCAGTAATGCGCCATCCTATATTTTCAACTCCATGCTCCAAAAACTCTGCTCTTATACAAAATTTCCCATCGTCATGAACGACTCCAGATGTTTCAATTGGATGTTCAATTACATTAATTTTTTCATGATAAATTGTACCATAACGAAGCCTATCAAAATATTTTTTTCCGCTTGCGGGATAGTAAACATGAATTGGGTGTTCAACATCATCAAGATTCAGTCTCATCAAAAAAGATCCAAGACCAAGACAGTGATCGCCGTGAAAGTGTGAAATGAAAATTCTATTCACTGTAGGTGGAGCTACGTTAGCAAAAATAAATTGTCGTTGTGTCCCTTCTCCAGGATCAAACAAAAAACCTTCTTCATTCCAACGGAAGAGATACGCTCCATGATTTCGAAAACGTGTTGGTTGTTGACTGGATGTACCTAAAACTATTAAATCTCGAACGCTCATTCTACCACTTTCTTCATTTGAGTTTTCATTAATCATAACCTAATATAGACGACAAAATCCACATAAATATCTTGAATTTTAATATGTAGATAATTACAGACCTCAAATGTTAAAAAATTATTTAAAAAAACCTTAGCTTAAAATTAAAATTTAATAAATTAAAGATAGCTTTTTATACACATTCATGATACAATATGCATTAACTTAATCTTATTATTAAGGTATAATTATGGGTTTTAATTTAAAATCAATAGATCAATGTGCTATTAGTACTGAAACTGCCAAACTCAACATGAGTAAACACTTCTACAATCTATCTAAAAACTCAAAACCTCCCTCTCGTTTTGTGCTCATCATGGCCGGTTTTTCGATAGGCTTATCAGTTGCTATTCTAAATATTGCTGAGGCTGTAGCAAGAGTTGGTGAGTGTACTATCAAGGGAATCTCCAACCTTTTTGGAGCACCTTTTACTGGTAAATGCTGCATAAAAAAAGCTGGAAAGCAGTTACTCCTACAACTACCACTATCAATTCTCTGCTTGATCATTTCCCCAATAGGCCTTTTCTACCAACCTATACTTTTCATTATAGGTTTTGCTTCGAGCCCAAAAAATTTCAATGAGTCCCTTGCGAATAGTTGTAAAAAGAAAATAACTGATTACCAACACGCCACTAAATGTAAACAAGAGTCATCAGCTCCTGCTGTAAAATAGCCTTTAGCAAGCTCCAATCTTTCTTGAAAAAGCTATCAGCTTGTGGTAAACTGTACCCAAATA
>JAYZJO010000014.1:0-7854 GCA_036164375.1 Chlamydiota bacterium
TCTTATCGTTCTTATCGTTCTTATCGTTCTTATCGTTCTTATCGTTCTTATCGTTCTTATCGTTCTTATCGTTCTTATCGTTCTTATCGTTCTTCAATATTATCAGACCATCGTTCTATCGTTGAAGAGTTCGAAGTTAAAATGAACCATCCAAACAAAATGGGCCATCGAAACTAAGCGAACTCTTCAGTATCAATCGAGGCTTTATTACTTCCAGTCCTCTTAGAGCTTTTTACGTCTTCTATGAGCATTTTGCATTGTGAAAGCACAATATTGCTTCAAGCAGGAGTCTCTAAGAATATAATTTCCTAGTTGTTCGTGCACTTTTGCTAGAAGGTGGTATTTACGTGCTGAAGGGGTTATCAGGATAGATCTTTCTAAATACTCGCGAGCTTTATCGTACTCTTTATTCTCGATAGCATTTTTGGCAGTTAATTCATCGCTTTCTGCTAGTAAGCGCCCTTCTCTTTTGGCAAGCATTGACAGTACAGTGATGTATCGCGCCTTTTCCCCTTCTTTGATTGTGTACCCTCCATTAAATACACCGATGCATGGCCCATCCACTGTTTGTAGTCCGTCACTGTCACTCCAGTTTGAGAAACTATAGATATTTTCAAGCGTGATTATTGCAGACTCAGGATAGATACCTTCGGGGAGAGACCTATTATTTTTCTTGAGATGGGGCATGTACTCTTCTTTTTGCATCCAAAAAGCCATTTGCCGAGCATATCGCTTCCAGTCTATACCGCAATCAACAGCTAGCTTGCGAGAGTCTTCTTCTGTCATTCCAGCATAATTCATCAGCATCCATGAAGCGCCATCAATGAGCTGATCTTCGATTTTTTTAAGGGCTCCATCATTTGTCCAGTCGATATGGTGTTTTTGAAACGTAGACCTTCCGATGACCAATTCATCGACAAGGTGATAGGATGCCAAAAGGTCACTCATTATTTTTGGTTCGTAAGCTTTTTTGTAGTAGTCACAAGGTGAATAAGATAAGTTTCTCTCTTTTAGGTACCCTTCAGGAAGGTCAGTTGCAGGAAATAGTGATCCGTCGCCAACGTCTGCTAAGTGTTCCCCCTTCCTTTCATCTACGTATTCGATCGCCCCCGTCCAATTGTGTAGGCGTCCACTTCCTCGTTGTACTGACCCTATACCGAGTAAATCAGCTAGAGGGTGATATTCCGCATTGTCCATGCGTTTAGCAGCGCGATCGGGGAAGGTATGGTAGGCGTCACAGATCGATGTGAGGTAGTATCCTATCTCTGCTAGTGTGGTTAGATCGGATAATATGCTTTTACGTGAAAGTTTGCGCTCTTCATCTGTGATGGATGGGTCATGTAAATAGGTAAAGTAGTGATCATTTGGGCAGTCGTAGATATAAACGATTTGTTTTCCGTTTTTTTCGTTAGCGGTAAGTTCACTTTCAGGAGCGTTTCTTAGTGGGTAGGGCATAAGGCCAGTAATTTCGTAAACGCCAATCGGTTCAGGGTAGGAGCATTTGAGCTTTAGGAAGTTTTTATTTTCATTAAGTAGTTTTACAACTTCGCATTCAATAGAAAGCTCTTCTTGTCTTTCCCCTTTTTTTTGCCACTTAATTGCGCGGCATCTGCCCTGTTTATTCGTAAATATACAAGTTCTTCCTTGCCATTTTTGGAAAGTCCAGCCTTCATCAACGAGCTGATTGAGCAAATTGTTTTTTTTGATCGTCTGTATGGGCTGTTGGATTATTAGGTTTAGTCGTTCGCGCATTTTTTCTAAAAAGATTTTTTTGGAGCTATCTGAAAATTCTTGGATGTTGACTTCAAACAAATCTTTAAATGTGTGAGCCCAGTACTTTGTTGAAGAGTCTCCACCCATTTCTATTTCGAAGTAATTTAAAGTGTATAGCTTATCTAATATTTCAGAACGTTTGGGACTATTCATAATTAGATTAAGGTAAGTTATAGCCTGATCACGTGAAAAGGTTTTGTCGGATAGTTCCACAGCGTGCATCGATTTTAGTGAAGAAGCTTCGTTATCAATATAATTTTTTGTCCACTCCAGCTCTTCTTCGTCTACTTCAGGATAGATTGTTTTAAGATGTTTTTTATTATCAGACCATCTTGGCGAGACTGTTTTTACAGTACTTTTTATTTCCCAATTTATATCTGTGAGGATCATTTCTATTAATGCGTGGGGATTAGCATAAAACGTTTCATACCATTTATTTACAAATTTCTCCGAGAACCACTTGATGTCTACAAAAAACTGGAGGTTTTCTTTAATGATATTTGCGTTTTCTAAAAAGTATTGAATGATCTGCTTTTTTTTATCTTTTAGTCCTTTGAGAAATTTTCTTTCCGTTATTTCATTTTCTGAATATCCCATGCCATCGATGAGGAAGCCAAGTGTGAGAGTGTGAAGTTGACGGGTATAGTTTTCTTTCTGTTGTGAAGTGTTAGTTTCGTCATAAACCTGACGTAAATGGGGGGTTGTTTGAAAATTTCTGAACCTATGTGAAGGGAAATTGATGTAGTAGTTATTTAGATTAAACGAGTGCTGACTTAACTTTCTAAAAGGCGATGCGTTAAAGTCAGTAAAGGGTATGGTAATAGATTTTTCTGTTCCGAAAAAGTGACCGAGGGTTGCGGCTATTGACGATAAAGAAAACTTGCTCGGACATTTTTTAACAATAATTAAGGATAAATCCCAATCTAGGCTTGGATTTAAATTTAAAGCTGAAAAAAGTATTTGTGATGAGCGCTTGGACTCTATGTTTAACATATTGGGGTACCAGCGATTGTAAGCTTTGTGATACTCTGCAAGCCACCCTACTTTTCGGCCAGTATCATTGGTTACCCCGAATTTTTTATTAGCTTCATTAATGACTTCGTTACTGGTACTGATATACCATAGAATCTGTTGGTATGTGGTGCATCCTAAAATGCTAACAGGTACATTATATGATTTTTGGTTGCACTTGATATGAGGTATCATTGCCGATAAATAGCTTGGAATTTCATGAGAGTTCCAAAATTTAATGAGTTCGTTTTTCTTTTTTTCAGAAAGCATTTTAAATAAATTGGCTCTTTCTATATGCGTTAAAAAGCTTTCCTCAAGAGTTAGGGACAAATACTCCGAAAGAGACTCTTTTTGAATGTTTTTCTTTTTAAAATAGTCTTTTAGGGTAGTTAAAAAAACATTATCGTCGTTGAGTAAGATAATTTTCTTTAAGTCAGAAACGAATAAGTGGGTCGATAGCCCCTCACCGTACTCTTTTGTGACCTCGTATAATTTATAGGCTTTTAGTTTTAATGCCATCGGATAACAGCAGTTTCGAAAGTTGAGTTGGTCAGTTGTTTTTTCTTTAACGATACGATAGAGATCAATAATTTCCAGTTCCTCGTCGTTTGTAATCGATGTTAATGTATTAAGCAGGCCTGCTATATGAGCAATGGGAGTAAGACCCTTATGATCTTGCTCAAAAGGCGCGCCTTGCTGGATCAACTTTTTTGCGACTAAAAAATTTTTGTTCATTATGGCAGTTTCAAAGGGCATCATCTCAGGTGTGCACTTACGAGACAGGTCATTGACAGTGCACTGTTCTAAGTAATCCTTAAGCAGCAGCTTTGGTAAAGAAGCGCCAGATGTACACAAATAAGAGAGAAAATTAACGCCCGGCTGAATTAATGTTAGTGGTGGCAAACCTTCTTTTACATACATTTCGAGTTTTTTTACATCGAATCCTGCTCCAAAGTAAAAGGGAGGAAGAAAGTTTTTATTAGAGCAGATTATATTTATGTCCTTATATCCATACTGAATGTCCTGAATTTGCTGGGTAATGTTTGGCTGATTCGTGTCCGTTTGGAGCATGGAACATAATTCAGAAAACCTCATTAGTTTAGGGTGACATTTACCAAATACTTCTTCCGCATTCTTCTTTCCAAGTTTTCTTTCTAATGCATCATAGAACATTGCGCGCTCTTCTTTGAAAAAGAAAATACCTTCTTTAAAATTGACGAGGTGTTGGATGATTTCAGGAGAGATTTTGGTGTGAAGTTGATTTGCCCAATTAAATAGAAAATTTTTCTTTGTCTCTTGATGGGTGCTAGACAAAAGTTCAGCTAGGTCATATGTTGTGCCAACGTTACCTTTTAAAATGAATGATAAAAGGTCTGGTACAAGTGTCTTGAAATGGGTATGTTCATTGTGTTTCAGGGATAAGGTTGCATATTGTGCTGTTGATAAGACTTTATCTTCACCAAGCTCTTCAGCAAACTTTACTAATGAATTAAAGCCTTTTACCTGTGCCCAGAAATATAGGTTACCTTCTTCATTTACCGGGAGAGAGTCTGAGTATTCACCTCCTTTGCTTTTCAGTACTAAGTAAAGTTTCCCCCAATTTTTTTGACCCTCTTCGTTTATTTGGTCTAATAGTTTGATTTTTACCAAGAGAGCAGCGAGTGGAGTAATGAAATTTTCTGCAGAGACACATTGTTCTTTCTTATAGGGAAAGTAGGGTATGATTTTTTGCTCAATAATATCTTCTTTGCTGACGAGTGTGTTTGGGTCTAAACCGCGATCGATACATAACGTTGCAATTTCGGGGAGGTTGTTGCCAATTGCTAAAGAATAGACCTCTTTTAGTTGATCTTCATCGACCTGTTGTGTAAATTTCATTAATAATTCAACTGGAGGTTTATAGTTCATCCAAAGGTCAGGTAAATTGAAATAGGTATCTTGAGCTATAAGCGAGTCAATAACGGTGCGGCAGTCTTTTTGTACTGCCAGTTTTAGAGCTCTTGTTTTTTGCCAGTAGCCTTCGATTTTCCCGCCACTGTTTAAAAAGCTATCGATAGTATAGATATCCTCACCCTTAATACATTCTTCTATTATTAATAGTATGGTTTGAGGATGATTTTTTTCGATCGCAATTTCTAAGATTTTATTTAAATCAGAGCTACCAGGGAATTTCTTTCCAATTTTTAAATTTTTGTAGATGGCATCGATATCTTTCGATTCAATATATGTATTAATGGCAGAGGCATCAGGTGTTGTCGAAAGAGGAGTGGTACTGGATGAGGTGAACATGTGTTATTTCCTTGTAATTGTTTTATTGCAGAAGAGCCATTCTATTGAACTGTCCCTTATTTTAGAAATAAATTCTGAATGTAAGTTTTTATCGAAATCATGATAAATAATGTCAAACGTAAGAAAAAAATGTATCCAAAGTAATTTATAACATTGATTTCAAAACACTCTTCAAAAAAAGAAAGTATTTTAGAACAAAAATTCAAAAGGTATCCATCGCAAACCTTTTGACGTAATTTTTCCATTAAAATAGTTGGGTCTACCTTGCGAATAAAGGATTTTATCCTTACAATGAACCTTTTATATCACACATATTTAGGATTATCAGAATGCCCGATACTTTTGACCCCACAACTGTACAATTAAAATTATACAATACAGCTTCACGAAAAAAAGAACCTCTTAAGCCAATTAATGATAATCATGTTTTAATGTACACCTGTGGACCAACAGTTTACGATTTCGCGCATATCGGCAATTTTAGAACATACGTTTTTGAAGATCTTCTTCGACGCACAATTAAACTTTTGGGTATGTCTATTACCCACGTCATGAATATTACAGATGTTGATGACAAGACAATCAACGGAGCAATTAAACAGAAGGTGACTCTCGATGAATACACAAAGCCCTACGTGAAGGCTTTTTTTGAGGATTTGGACAGTTTAAAAATCGAACGCGCTGAAAAATACCCTGCGGCGACAGAATATATTGCGGAAATGATAGAAATGATTGAAGGGCTAATCGCCAAAGGAATGGCTTACCAAGGTGCTGATAAGAGTGTATACTATTCCATCAGCAAATTTCCCAACTACGGCTGCCTTTCACACTTTAAGTTAGATGAACTGCAAACCGGAGCTTCAGACCGCGTTGCAAGCGATGAGTACGATAAAGATAATGCAGCAGACTTCGTTCTGTGGAAAGCGTATGATCCCAAGCGCGATGGAGAGATTTACTGGGAAAGCCCTTTTGGCAAAGGACGGCCTGGCTGGCACTTAGAATGTTCAGCAATGGCCATGAAAATGCTTGGGGAAACCATTGATATTCATTGTGGGGGAGTCGATAATATGTTTCCTCATCATGAGAATGAAATAGCACAGTCTGAAGCCTATACGGGAAAGACGATGTCCAAAATGTGGATGCACTCCGAGCACCTTATCGTCGACAACAAAAAAATGTCCAAGAGCTTAGGCAATTTTTACACACTAAGAAACTTACTCGATAAGGGATATACAGGTATCCAAGTTCGTTACCTTCTTCTTCAAACACATTACAAGACACAACTTAACTTTACTCTCGAAGGACTTGAGGCAGCCAAGCATTCTGTTCGTAGGCTTGATGACTTCATAGTACGCATGTTAAATCAAAAGCAAGAAAAGAACACAGGCGAAGTAACACCAATTCTTAGAAATGCATTAAGTAGATTTGCTGAATCGCTCGCTGACGATCTGAACATCTCTTCAGCTTTGGCGGCCGTTTATGATATGATTCGAGAAGTTAACAGTCTTTATGATGAGCAAAAAGTAGGTAAAGGTGACGCTCAGGAAGTTATTGAAGTGATGAAGAAATTTGATTCAGTTCTGAATGTGATGACTTTTGAAACTGTCGACAGTGGTATTCCTGACTTCTTAAAAGAGGCTCTCGAAAAACGCAATAATGCCCGAAAAGAAAAAAATTGGGCAATGGCCGATGAACTTCGTGATTTGATTCATACAAATGGCTATATGATTGAAGACACCCCTAGTGGTCCTACACTAAAAAAGGCGGAGGTTTAGATGACAAAGCGTAGCCTTACAAAAGATGAGCGTTTTCTTGTAGCACTTTATGAGATGGCAGAACGTGATGGTGATGTTTTCACTCCTATTAATCGCTACACTGTTGCTAAGTCGATAGGCTTGCAAGAACGTGCAACCAAGACAATATGTAGAACTTTACTTCAAACGAATTTTATAAAAAAATCTGGCGATACCGATATTGTTCTGACTCCACGAGGCAAAAGCTTTGTGCAGGATATTTTTGATGAGTAATACCAATCCCAATAAATAAATTTATTATCGTTCGTATCGTTCTCATCGTTGATGACATTTTATGTTGGTCATTCCACTCAAGTATATTTTTTTTAAATATTCTAAACGAAAAAAAATCATGCAGGTTCTCGTCGTTTTCTGGAAGTTTTCAACGATGAAAACGATATAACGACACGAACGATGATTATTTTGGGATTGGTCTTATACTAATTGAAAATTTAAATAATACAACTGATGTAATCAGATGTCGCTTTCATACTTGCTCTCCCAAGGGTTAAGAAAAGCCTTATATCACATCACTTGTATTATTTAAATTTTCAATTAGTATAATATATGAGAAATTGGAATTGCTTCATATCTTTGCGTCTTTGCGTTTCAAATTCTTATAAAATTGTCTAAATCTGGATGTCGAAGGCTGAGTTTAGGGCTAGAATTAAACGCTAAGAGATTTTATAGTCCATTAACGACTCTGCTGACTCCTTCTTTTAAGCTGTAATAGCCTATAGGCTAATATATGAGAAATTGGAATTGGTTCATCTCTTTGCGTCTTTGCGTTTCATATTCTTATAAAATTGTCTAAATCTGGATGTCGAAGGCTGAGTTTAGGACTAGAATTAAACGCAAAGACGCAAAGTCGCAAAGAGATTTTATAGTCCATTAACGACTCTGCTGATTCCTTGTTTCAAGCTAATACTAATTGAAAATTTAAATAATACAACTGATGTAATCAGATGTCGCTTTCATACTCGCTCTC
>JAYZJO010000015.1:0-54579 GCA_036164375.1 Chlamydiota bacterium
CGCAAAGTCGCAAAGAGATTTTATAGTCCATTAACGACTCTGCTGATTCCTTGTTTCAAGCTAATACTAATTGAAAATTTAAATAATACAACTGATGTAATCAGATGTCGCTTTCATACTCGCTCTCGCAATGATTAAGAAAAGCCTTATGTCACATCACTTGTATTATTTAAATTTTCAATTAGTATTACACCTGAAATAGTCACAAAAAAGGTATCATACCAGGCCTATACTGAATGAAATTGGAAATTACACTCAGTATAGTTATTAACACGGAGGTAAAGATGAGACTCTCATCCGCAGTTTGATAACCTCTGCGGTATATCTCTAAATCCGATCAGGCCTTTTGCCATACTTCATAATAGAGAAATTAACGATCGTTGAGATTATTGAATCTATACGATCGCCTTTTTCGTAACCTAAACTCGTTTGAGAGTGAACATTTAAAAACTCAACTGGATTTTCAAGAAATTCATGGCAAAAAATAATTTCTTTAACCTTTTGCAACTCGTCATTTTTCATTCTATCATCATCGTCCGAGACATATTCATCTAGGTGACATGCAAAAAGTTTGGTTTTCTCTAAATAAAAATCAACATAATAATTAAATGCGTTCAGCGCGGTATTCTCTACTTGTACTGAAAGATCTGAAAAATTACACTCACCGGAACTAAGCCATTTAGTATTCCACTCCTCAACAAATTTCTTAGGGTCTGCGAGAAATTTTTTATCTGTAACTATACATTTGATAGTTGCAAAGTAACACATGAGAGCTGCTTCTTTCACTTCATCAATTCTATTTTCTGATTCTATTGGAAGTTCAACACTTCTAATAGCACTGGTCATATAAGGTAAAATAGTTTGTACTTGATTCATAACTCCCCTCAAAATATGTTTAAAACATATTAAGTACATATCAAACTGTAACATATCAATCAATACACAAACCAAACTAAATAGGTCTATGGAGTATGGCTCTATACCGGTCACACTAAACAAAGTCAGAGACAAAAAGAATGGTTATCAAGCGAATTCCCAATTTAATTCAGTATGTATACGTGCTAGTCAGTAAAACCTACTCTTCATCATCTTGTGGGGTTGTTTGTTGTAACCACGTTTCTCTATTGTCGATCACCCGATTACGCGGCAGGGCCCTTCTTGGAATTGGATTCCTTTCAATGGGATTTCTTTCAATGGGACTTCGTTCAAGACTACGCCTTGGTATCTGATTACGTGGAATGGACTTTCGAGGGATATTGTTATCAGGAATACGTACTCGTGGGATAGAATAGCTCGGAAGAGATCTTCGAGGAATAGAATTTCGTGGAATTGGCCTCCGTGGTATTCGGCCTTCACGATATACTCTTTGAGCCCTTCTCTCCTTTTGAACCTCTTCTTCAGGAAGAACATCATCGAGAGGCTTACTTTGATTATCAAGTTCATCAGTATTTATTTGTGTTGGATTTCTAAGATCACTCGAATCAATTTCATCATTCTCACTTGCTGAAGAATTAATACTTTGAAGGAGTAATAAAAAAAGTGAAAAAATAAAGGTGAAGTATTGTCTATATTTCATAAAAACATTTTCCATTAGTGCAATAAAAAAGGGACCGAAATCAAAGATAACGGTCCCTTCGCATTAAGCATCTAGTAAATAAATACTAGCAACTTAGAAAGTAAGATCCATACCAACTAACAGACCGTTGAAACCAAAAGTCGTTGTGTTAGCTTGTGATGAGTAACTAGTATCATAGATTTCACTAGTTACACCACCACCATGAGAAATACCTTTTTCAGAGAATCTTCTTGGGTTAGCAATATTGTGCCATACCAAGTACTCCCAACCGAATCTAACGTCAGTTACACATCCACAGAACTCGCTCTCATAAATAAGACCAAGCTGTAGGTGGTAACCAGGAACGATTACACAACCGTCAGGATTTTGGAACACATATTTTTCACTTCCGCCAGTAGCGTCAGTATAGTGAATTTGTGTGTTCTTATTGTACTTGTTATCAGCATCACCAGCAACGATTGTTCCTGATGCCATTGCAAAAATTGTCCAACCATCACAGATAGCATATGTGTAGTCAGATCCAATTTTGAAACCAACACCAAAGTAATCGTTAACCCAATCAATGTGACGAGAGTCAGCTAAATCTTTACACTCATCAACATAAAGGTCAACTTTTAAGCTTTGATCTAAGATCAATCCAGCTAAACCGAAGAAAGGTGAAAAAGTATGGCATCTGTTGCAGCAGATATCATATGACATTAAAACATCCCATGTTTGGTATGTTGTGTCCCAATGTCCTTCAACACAATGTAGTTCTTGGTCAGGTACAGCAGGTGCAAGTTCAGGGTGAAGTAATGGACTTTCAACCCAACCTGGTAAAGCTGTTCCGCACTGAACACAGCTACTAGAAGAGTCATCTGTGTTTAACCAAGTATAAGATGATGAGAAGTTAAGTCCACACCATACATCTTCCTTAGAAACAGTAATTCTGAATCCAGGCTCCCACTCAGGGCAGATGTTCTTATACTTTACTGTGCGTGAAAACGCACTGTCGTTTAGTTGGCTAGTTTCTCTTCTAGAAACTGATGCCCCATAAGTTAAATCGTCAACGCAAGGCTTCCAAAATAAGAAGTCTGCTGCGATTTCAAATCCACCAAAACATGAATCGCACGAATCACTTGCACATGGATCACATGATGCACAGTCATCTGCCGCGTTAACAGGGTTCGGTGTCATAGCTAATAGGCCAAGAGTCAACAAACTCATGCCTAATTTTTGATTCCACTTTGCCATATGTTCTCCCTCGTATAAAAGGTTTGTGAAATACATAAGTAACAAATAGCACAGAGAATCACAGGTGTAAAGATTTTTTTAGTAAAAAAAGTTTTTTTTTCGATTTTTTTTCGTACAAAAAGATCATTTTAATTATCAAAAAAGACTTTTCGAAGGAAACTCTTCCCTCAACTAACCTTCATAAAACATTCATTAGGAAGGGAATACACTTCTATAAATTCCTTCAACAATTTTTGTTGAATCTATTTTTTATCTTTTCAAAAAAGTGATATTTTTTTTCTCGTTTTCTAGATAGCTGATAAGCATAAAAATTTCATTTAGCTTATTTCTCCTGGGAGAACAGTTTTACAAAAAAAAGAAAAACGAAGTTAAAAGTACTGAAAATCATTACGATAGGTTACATTTAGAAAAAACAATTTGAGAATGTTTAATGAATCTAACTGAAAACACAACTTTTTGCGGCTTTTTACCGCACCAGAAACAACTTAGTTTTTTTCTTCAAAATCAATCACTACACGAACTTCATAGGGAACTACGCCTGCATAGTGTTCTGCATATTGTCTATTGATTTCTTCCCATTTAATTACATCGTTAAAAGCATCTAACCACAAAACCATCTTTCCTTCGGACAAGGCATATTTATTGACCCGTGAAATTTCTGTGACATCAAATTTTTTTCCCTTGAGACTATCTATCACCATTTCACCCTCTTCAAACCTAATCATTTTTGAAAGTAAATGAAACTCACCACAAATTTCACACCGAACTTCTAATCTATCTTCAGGGAACTCGCTTTCTATCTCAACATCGACAATGTATGCGTCTTTCTTGCAAAAAGGACATTTTCTCTTAGGAATCTCAACATTCATAAATACCCCCAATCTACAACTAAATTTTATTGATTACTAATTTTGTAATAACCAAGAACAGGCGATAAATCAACTAAATAACACTTCATGCGATCGAAGCCTCCTATTCAATTAACTTATATACGCAGACCTTGTATCCCTGAAAAGAGATTTTAATTTTCCTTGCACAACATCTCCTCCTAGCAGCCACCGATTTTTCTCAACATCTAGATCTAAATCATTATTTAATCGCTTAACATGTAATGACTCGTTTTAGCGTTGAGCTATTAAAAGATGAGAATGATAAAAATAACTGGATAGCTCTAAGGAAAAGTCATATCGATAAATAACTGTCATATTTTTTAGCGTTCGTATAATCGTTATATGGTTGATGAATTTTAAAGTTTGCTATCTAACTCCTCAGTACTGGACAAAAATAATTTATAATCGAAAACAGGGCGAAAATTTTTTAACAAGATGAACAGGATCGCCTTCGGCGGCAGGATAAAATTTTATATTAAAAACTTGAGAACAAGCATTCTCCACTTCTCAGATTATTATCCTGTCGCCGAAGGCGATCCTGTTCATCTTGTTAAAATTTTTTGTCCAATACAGAGATCTAACTCAATTACAATTTCATAAAAACTTAAACGTCTTCGCACATATATTTTAGCATCCTTATCAACTCCCATTTACCTAGGAAACCTTCGGTAATAATCTAGATTTTCTCTATAAACACGCTTCAGCTCTCGTCGGTGCTCAGGACTAACTACTTCACTAAAAGTTGGATTTCCTAAACGATCAACATCGTAAACTGTTGGTTTTCCGATCTTTTGACTCTCTATCGCTCTTCCATGCCAGTGATGAATGATACTACCACTTTTTTGCTCATTCCATTCCTTGTGCCCCTGAAAATTTTCCCCATACTTTTTCCACTTTAAGGCTTTTTCTTTATAGGGAATCCCAAGTTCTTTGCAAAATTTATTGATCGTCTCTTGAGGAGAGTTATACAAATCCTCCGATTGAATTATCTGTACGGGGTTTGGGTTATGCTTCAGAGCCATCTCATACATGTGATAGAGTTTCTTCACACCAATTAAATCACTCATCATCGGTGAAACTTCTTCAACCTTGTTATAAAATGATAGAGTCGTATGATGCGGATTCCTCAACAAAAACACAAAATGAATTGATGAATTTTTCATAAAAGACAGATCATTCACATAGTAATCGTGCGAAGAAAAGCTCATCTCTTTGACAAATACATTTGAAAGCTTCTGTGACTCAAAAAGGTTACGCTTAACATCTTCAAAA
Organism: Chlamydiota bacterium; assembly: GCA_036164375.1. Lineage (GTDB taxonomy): Bacteria > Chlamydiota > Chlamydiia > Chlamydiales > Criblamydiaceae > JAYZJO01. The sequence goes on from JAYZJO010000015.1 coordinate 4,972, forward strand.
GTTTCATGTGAATCTTCTCTAAACCAGTCTTTTGTATACTCTTTGAAGTGCACTTTATCGTAAACAGGGATTGTAGGTTCGTTGTATATAATGAAGTCCCCCCTAGTCTCGATAATACGTAAAAAGACAGTTGATAACGAACGAGGCCCTGAAATCAAACAGACTATTTTATATGGTTCCTGCGCGAAAACATCGTCTGATAAAAAATTTAAAGCTAACAGAACGACAAAACAAAGCTTAAATATACACCTCATTTCAAACCTCTTAAATAATCAAAATAAATTGCACCCCACTATAAGAAAGTTGATAAATAATGACAATTCGATTTATCAATTTAAGCCCCACCATCTAAGGTCTGATAAACATTCACCGTCACCATACAAATATCACGACAAATCGATATCAAAATATTCCAGCAATGAACAAGCTTCAGGCATCGAAAAGCGAGCCTTTTTAATGGTGTTAGTCTGTGGATTTATTGAAAAATTCTGCGAATTTCGAAAATCGGCTTTTGATAAGTCTGCATTATGAAAAAGTGTTCCGGTTAAATCCGTGTCTCGAAAGTCGGACTGGATTAAAATAGTATCGGTAAAGTGTGAGTCTCTAATTTTGCTTTCAGAGAAATTGGTCTGTTTCATTTTCATATTAGAAAAATTACAACCAAGAAGCATGCTATTTATGAAGTGCGGAGAAAAAAACAGCGAATCGCATTTATAAAAGTCTATTCCTACGAGTTTACATTGATTAAATTCGACATCCTGAAACCTTGAACTCTTAATAATAGGCATTTGTAATTGACAGTTTAAGAAAGTGCAGTCTGTAAATAGAGTGTTTTGAAATAAGCATTCTTGAAAACTACACTTCTCAAATGTACAATCAAAGAAATTCCAATCTGCAAACGAAACATGATCATACGTCTTCCTCAAAAATTTTTCTCCGTTTTGATTTTTTTTGATTGAATTGCCCATAGTTAAATATGTTTTCCTCTTACAGTTTCACGTTAAAATCACCATCAAACCTAGACATAAGATCTTAATTTGATAGTGATCCCCAAAATTTAGATTGACCTTTCAATGTAAATGCTATATTTAAAATTAAAATTAGACACTTAACCGGCGATTACAATAATGAAAGATCCAAAAAAACCAATATACAACAAACTGGTCTTCTCTGCCATCATCCTCGCCTTAATTCTATTGATGCAACCCCTCGAAATCTTATTCTTCATCAAGGATATTGATGTTCTTTTTCCAAGTGGTATAATTGCCCTCAAAGAAAGAAACCTCCTCATCTTTATTCAACTTCTTATGCTACTCATCATCATTCCAGTTTACATTTTCACCTTCGCTTTCTCTTGGTGGTACCGAGCCGATAACAAAGAGGCTAAATATGACCCCCACCTTGTTGACCATAAAATTGCTGAAATAGCCTGGTGGGGAGTCCCTTTAATTCTCACCGCGATTGTAGCCTTTATTACTTATGTAAAAACACATGAACTAGACCCATACAAGCCGATCTCCGCTGGAAAAAAACCAATTCATATTGAAGTTGTCGCGCTTCAATGGAAATGGCTATTTATTTATCCTGAAGAGCAAATAGCCACTGTAAATCAACTAAAATTCCCAAGTAATACTCCCATTCAATTCGATATTACTGCTGATGCTCCCATGAACTCATTTTGGATACCTAAATTGGGCGGACAAATTTATGCGATGCCAGGAATGAAAACAACACTTCACCTCATTGCCAATGAAGAAGGAACTTTTCGGGGATCATCTGCAAATATTAGTGGAAAAGGCTTTGCCGGAATGACTTTCGAAACAGAAGCAACTTCGGAAGAGTCCTACGAAGAGTGGGTTCAGTCGATTAAAGACTCTAGTAAAACTCTAAACTTGGAAGAATACAAAACCCTAGCTGCTCCTTCTGAGAATAATCCCGTAGAATTATTCCAACTTCAAGAAGAGAACCTTTTCCACGAAATCATTATGAAATATATGAAACCACCAAGTAAGCCATAAATTAGCGAGACAACTATGTTTGGTAGATTAACTTTAGAAGCATTTCAACACGACCTCATTCAAAACATGGCCGTTCTTGGAGGTACTGTCAATGCTATCCTTCTCATCGTGCTCATCACCTATCTAAAACGTTGGAAATGGCTGTGGAGAGAGTGGATCACTACTGTCGATCACAAAAAAATCGGGATTATGTACATTGTCGTCGTTCTCATCATGTTTTTAAAAGGATTTGTAGACGCCATGATGATGCGCCTACAGCAAGCAACAGCTGTCGGTGAATTGCAAGGGTATCTTTCATCAACTCACTTTCAAGAAGTATTTTCTGCCCATGGGACAACCATGATATTCTTTGTGGCTATGGGTTTCATGTTTGGACTAATGAACCTGATTATTCCTCTGCAGATTGGTGCAAGAGACTTAGCTTATCCGTTTTTGAACGCTGTTGGTTTTTGGCTCTTCACCGCAGGAGGACTTCTCTTGCTTATTTCTTTAGGTATCGGAAAATTTTCTATATCTGGATGGTTAGCATACCCCCCACTTTCAGGCCTTGAATACAGCCCAGGGGAAGGGGTAGACTACTGGACGTGGTCTGTACAAATATCAGGCCTCGGCTCAATGCTCTCGGGAATCAACTTTTTAGTTACAATTTTAAAAATGCGTTGCCCTGGGATGACCTTGATGAAAATGCCCATATTCACATGGAGTGCACTATGCTCTATGGTACTCGTCATCTTTGCATTCCCAATATTGACAGCAACTCTATCACTACTCACACTTGATCGCTACCTTGAAACTCACTTCTTCACAACCACCCATGGCGGCAACCCAATGTTGTACATCAACCTAATATGGGCATGGGGACACCCTGAGGTGTATATTTTAATCCTGCCCGCTTTTGGAATATTCTCTGAAGTAGTGCCTGTCTTCTCGGAAAAAAGGTTATTCGGCTATGCATCAATGGTTTGGGCAATGATTATTATCACAATCCTATCCTTCATTGTTTGGCTACACCACTTTTTCACGATGGGAGCAAGCCCAGACGTAAATGCCTTTTTTGGGATAATGACCATGCTCGTTGCGATTCCCACAGGTGTAAAAATTTTCAACTGGCTATTCACAAAATTTCGGGGGAAAGTACACTTCACCTCCCCAATGCTCTGGTTTTTTTCCTTTGTTCTAAATTTTAGTGTAGCTGGAATGACAGGAATCCTACTCTCAGCACCACCTGTCGACTTCCAAGTGCATAATAGCCTATTCCTTGTAGCTCACTTTCATGGAATGGTAATTGGAGGTGTTCTTTTTGGATTCTTCTGCGGATTCACCTATTGGTTTCCCAAATATACCGGATTCTTTATCGATGAAAAATTGAATCGAATAGCATTTTGGTGCTGGTTTGGCGGCTTTCTTTTAGCCTTTATGCCTTTATACATGCTCGGGTTCATGGGAGCTACAAGGAGACTTGATCACTACGAAGCAGCAACAGGATGGAACCCTTTATTTGTGGTAGCGGCAATTGGCGGCCTCATCATTTCCGTTGGAGCAGTCATCCAGTTTGCTGGTCTATTCTGGAGCATCTATAACAGAAAAAATAATCTTGATAAAACAGGCGGTAACCCATGGAATGGCAGGACCCTAGAATGGTCAACGTCATCACCTCCTCCAATATACAACTTTGCTATTATCCCAACAGTTGATCAAATAGATCCACTATGGGCTGAAAAAACAAAGGAAAAAACAAAATCGGAACCTGTGTATCAAGACATACACCTTCCTATAAATACTCCTGTGGCAATGTACATTGGTTTATTAAACTTGGTATTCGGATTTGCTATGACTTGGCACATTTTCTGGTTAGCCATCATCTGCTTTATCGGAATAATAACATGTATTATCACCAAACTCTCAGGAACTGATGATCATCAAGTCATCACTGCTGAAGAAGTCAGAAGAACAGAAGAAGAAGCTAACCTCAAGAGGCATCAGTACGCATGACAGATTCACTAACAGTACGACACACTGCAGACCCTAAGGCTGATACAAGCCTGCCGGATCCACATCAAGATACTTTTTCAAAAACATACTTCGGTTTTTGGATCTATCTCATGACTGACTGTGTGCTTTTTGCCACTCTATTTATCACATACGCTGTTTTGCATGATAAAACCTATGGTGGCCCTTCAGCCCACGACCTATTTGACCTCTCACTCCCTTTAAAAGAAACTGTTGTTCTTCTTCTTAGCAGTGTCACCTGTGGATTTGCTGTACTTTCCGCTGCAAAAAATAAAATCACTAGAATAATTCCCTGGCTTATCGTTACCTTTATTCTTGGATCAACTTTCCTTTTTTTAGAACTATCTGAATTTGCCGCATTTCTAGAAGAAGGGCATAGCTGGACAAAAAGTGCTTTCTTATCTTCATTTTTTACCCTCGTAGGCGCTCATGGTCTACACATTACCGTAGGGCTACTTTGGATTGGTGTAATGATAGCACAGCTTATATACTATGGTCTAACAGTGACGACCTTTAGAAGACTTGCAGTATTTAGTCTTTTCTGGCACTTTCTCGATCTAATATGGGTATTTCTATTCACCTTTGTATATCTGATGGGGGTTATTTAATATGAGCGCAGATTTAAGCTTAGAAGAAATGCAAAAAGCATGGCACGGAAGTATACGTTCCTACGTAATAGGATTTATTGGCTCGCTAATCCTCACAGGTATAGCTTTTACGCTTGTTAATGAACAGTACTTACAAGCAAACACACTCATTTACACTATATCTGCTTTGGCTTTTACACAAGCGATTATTCAACTTATCTTTTTTCTGAATCTAGGTAAAGAAGAGGACTCTCATTGGGAAATGGTCATCTTCTTTTTTATGGTTCTCGTATTACTTATTATTGTTCTAGGCTCTTTATGGATCATGTCCGATCTTGAGTACAGAATGATGCGTCATAACACATCGGAGATGCACCATGATTAATTACTACCTCATAATGAAGCCAGGAATAATCCTTGGCAACCTAATAACTTTTGCTGCTGGATTTCTTCTAGCGTCAAAAGGTATCATCAATATGAAGTTATTTTTCGCAACCTTATTAGGGCTTGCATTTATTATAGCTGCTGCTTGCATTTTCAATAATTATATCGACAGAAATCTAGATAAGAAAATGCAACGCACTAGAGATCGTGCACTGGCAACTCAGAAAATTAAAGCTTCTAATGCGATAGCATTAGCTATACTCCTTGCCTTTTTGGGTAATGCCACTCTTTTCATCTACACAAATATTCTTACTGTTTTAGTCACTAATATTGGATTCTCTGTCTATGTTTTTCTCTACAGTTTCTTAAAGTCCAGCACTTCATACAGTACACTTATCGGAAGCATTTCAGGGGCAATCCCCCCTGTCATTGGGTACTGCGCAGTTAGCAACCAGTTTGATTCGGCCGCAGCCATTCTCTTTTTGATAATGATCTTTTGGCAAATGCCACACTTTTTTGCTATCGGACTATGGCATATAGACGACTACTCAAAAGCTGACATTCCTATCCTCCCTGTTTCAGAAGGTGCACAAAAAACAAAAATACATATGGTTTTATACATATTATTTTTGATTCCTATCTTAGGACTTCTTACACTCTTTGGATACACGGGATACCTATTCCTTTCTCTAACCTCACTCATTGGCTGTGTTTGGCTCTTTTACTGTTTTAAAGGCTTTAAGACCAACTGCGACAAACAGTGGGGTCGCCAAATGTTTCGTCAGTCACTTGTAATGATCAATACAATATGTATTGTACTACCTTTTGATCTTGTTTAATTTATAAGAACAAATAGATCTAGGCTTCTCCCACAAATGATGAAGAAATGACCCAGTTCATCAACATGACAAAGAATTAAAATTTAACCTTGTACTTTATTTTAACAGGTGTGGTAAGTTGTTAAAAAATAGCATAAGGAGATTTACATGATCCCTCAGACCGTTAGGAAAGCGCGAATTTTACTTGTTGAAGATAATGATGCCGATGCGGAAATGTTACAATTTTTGCTTACGCAAAATAAATTTAATGTAGATCTTAAGGTCATTAAACAAGGGGTTGAAGCTCTCGATTTTATATTTATGCAAAATGGCTATGAGGACTCACTCCCTCCTGATTTGATTCTGCTAGATATTAAGCTCCCTGATATCTCAGGACTGGAAATATTACGCAAAATCAAAGAAAGCGAACAGCACAAAATGACACCTGTAGTTATTCTTACATCATCTGATCAAGAAGAAGACCTTCATAACTCCTATTCTTTCTATGCAAACTGCTTCATAAAAAAGCCATTAGACATAGACAGCTTAAAAAAAACCATACAACAGCTTAAAGAGTTTTGGTTTTCGGTTGTTGCCTTACCACCAAAGTAAAATGTGAGCTGAAAAATGAACCATTTTTTTCAATTTCTTTTTGATACAAGCCAATGGCCGCCACGTTGGAGGTGTGGAAACTGGACTGATGCTTTAGGTTACACCCATATCATCTCAGACACTTTGATATTTGGAGCTTATTTTGCAATCCCTTGCATTCTCGTTTACTTATACTTCAAAATCCAAGGGTTCAAGCTAGAAAAAGTGTTTGGCTTATTCGCCTTATTTATCCTTTGCTGTGGTACTGGACACCTAGTTGAAGCGATCATTTTTTATTATCCTGTTTATAGATTCGCAGGAGCGATTAAAGTTCTCACAGCTATAGTATCATGGATGACCGTATTTGCTTTAATACCCTATCTCAAAATGCTCGTACATGTTCCTAAGATGCAGTTGATGAATAGAGAGTTATTGGCAAAACTTGAAAAGACAAACAAAGAACTAAAAGAAAGTGAGGATACTTTAAAAGATTTCGCATACCACGCAGCGCACGATCTTAAAGAGCCTGTACGTGGGATGAGTAGTTATGCTTTTATTTTGCTTGATAGTGATGAGTACCAACTCCCTGAAGAGGTAAAGGAAAAACTGACAAAAATCGTTAACCTGAGTGCTCGCTCTCAATTAATGATTGACAACATGCTCAAATACTCAACGGGCATACATAAAGCTACCCAGGTAGAGCTATGTAGCGTTGAAAATATTTTAAACGAATTAATGCAGGATATCCAAGAAAGAGACAAGAGTGTTGACATCAAAATTTTAAGTAAAATTCCAAACATGTGGATAAATGAAACTTTAGTAAAAGAAGTTATAAAAAACTTGCTTGAGAATGCAGTAAAGTATAACGACAGTGAGAAAAAAATCATAAAAGTAGGTTATAAAAATGGTGGTGATAAACACATCATATATGTCAATGACAACGGTCAAGGCATTCACGAAGATGACAAAAAAAACATTTTCAACCTTTTTTATAGAGGTAAAAATGCTAAAAAGAACAACAGTACAGGCTTAGGCCTTGGTATTGTCAAAAAGTACATAGAGAAAAGTGGCGGAAAGGCTTGGGTCGAATCACAAAAATCCGTTGGATCAACATTCTACATATCTCTTCCTAAGGAGCAAAAACCTATCGTTGAAAATGATAATCCTCAAAAATTTGACGTACAAATACAAATGTCATAACCCACACCTTATCTTTATCTCATGGACACAAAAGCAAATAGCTGCAACTCCTAATACCATAGATATAAACTAAAAAAAATGTATATGAGCATACTTTCACAAATTTTAGATTCCTCAATCATTTTTTCTTTTGATCGCTCCGGATTTCTTCGTCATTCAAAAGATTTTAAAGATGAAAACTGGTGCGGTAAAGGAAAGGTTGCGTTAATTACAGGTGCAAATTCAGGTATTGGATATGTGACTGCTGAAATTCTACTCAAATACAATGTGAACGTTCACATCTTTTGCCGCAGTGAAGCAAGTGGTAAAGAAGCTGTTGAAAAACTAAAAAGTTCAAATTCGGATGGCACAATAACCCTGCATACACTCGATATTAGCGATAAAAAAGCGATTGATCGCTGGTTAAAGAGTGAAGCGCCACCTCATGTTGACATTCTGGTAAACAACGCTGGAGGCATGTCCTCTTCTCTAAACTTCAATACTGAAAATATAGAGATTACTTGGGCTACTCACTTGCTAGGTCACTACTTTCTGACTTCAGGTCTTATTGAACAACGCTCCCTCTCTAAAGGCTCAAGAGTTATAACAGTGTCATCTGGGGGAATGTACCTTCAAAAACTAGATTTGAGTGACCTACTCTGGAAAAAACAAAAATATGATAAGTACCGTGCTTACGCTAACGCCAAAAGGGCACAAGTGATTTTGACACAGCTATGGGATGAGCAGCTCGGTCCAAGCATCCGCTTTAGCACCATGCATCCAGGATGGGTTGATACAAAAGGTGTAAAGGAAGCAATGCCTACCTTCCATCGACTACTAGGTCCAAGACTACGAAGCCCAAAACAAGGTGCAGACACAATTATCTGGTTAGCTCTTACCCAAGAAAAGTATCCTGGAGGGAAATTATGGTTTGATCGAAAGATCGTTGCAGAACATAAATTCAATTTTACCAAGGAATCTGTTACAGGGCGTAACAAACTGTGGAATCTTTTAAAGAGCTTCGCTTAAACAGCTGCTCTCTCCTTTCTTTTTTGAATTTTGAAATGAAAACAATAGTCTGTTGCAAAAAACTTTTACACGATAAAAATAAACGCGAGCAATCCAGGACACTAAAAGAGTTTCAACGCCTATTTAACAAAAGTTAAGGGGTTACTCCGGCACCCTCTTCGAGGGTGCGTATGCTTTTGGGGCACTACACCCAGGGCTGCGCAAGCTTGCCCTGGGAAAAGCGTTTTCAATTATTTGCACCCTCGAAGAGGGTGCTGGAATATTTATGCTGGATGAAATGCTTAGTATTTTACCCCCAAATGACGCCAGCTTCAATTATACGACCACCAATGCCGCTGCAACCCAGCTAGGAGATGGATCGCCTTCAAAAAGAGTGGATACATCTGCTAATTTCAGGTCCAAAATTTTTGGTGATGCAACATCACTAACAAGATGATGAATAACAACTGTAACATCTGAGGGATCTCCAATAGCCCTTGGATTCATCCAGTGATCGAAATACCCCTGATAGTCACACTTTTGCAACATGGAAAAACCTGTTTCAATCTGTGACCTTGCAAATGATAAACCTTCTTGATTTATCGAAAGCACATTATCTTGTGTAACCCCATAGGCAATACCATGATGGCAGTAATCTTCTGTTCCGACAATCACAGCATTTTTTGATATTTTTTTTAGCTCATCAATTCCAGGAAGTAAATCGGGACGTCGGTTTGTCAAACAAGGATACCGTTCAATTAATTTTGGAGAGGCTACTCCCCTTCGTTTTGTTTCTAGCTCCCATAGCACTTTAAACAAGTCTAAAGAAAATTCATGTTCCAATAGGCACCCCTTTTCTGAGTTAAGATCTAACACACCCCACGATGGTTCTTTTGATATATCTTCACCATTAAACTCTCTGATACGAGCATCTAACATTTCACCAGGAAATCCATGTGCCGTTCCCAATAAGATTACTTCATCTGCGCCACTATCTAAAACACCGTGAACAACCGCAGCAATTTGATAACCACACATACTTATAAATGTGTGTGGAAAAATTACCCCTCTTCCCGAAGAGAGATCTGATGCTATTTCTTTTGACCACGCTTTTCCTTGGTCAAGAATTTTATATAGCCCTCCATCCCCTAGAACTTCTAATTCTCCATAATACATTTCTAAAGCCTTTTCCTTCGGCCTTAGAGCGTTTAAAAATGGATAGACTTTTCGTTTTTTATTTATCATAATCATTTTTTAAGGCTTACCCGTCTCATCAACAAAAACAAGGAAGTATATATTTTTATAAAAATGTTCTCAAACGGAATCGGCAACATAAAGGTCATTAACGATTAGAACGATATAACGATACGAACGATAAAAAAAAATAATTCTCAACTCATCTTACATTTATCATTGCATCTGAAATTACTTCAATACTTTGTAAATTTCTTTATCGTTAATATCGTTCTAATCGTTAAAATGTTCGAGCCAAAAATGTGTCGCTCAATCTGGACGCACGTCCTATTACAAATAATTTTGACCTCATCACTAAGCCAAAACGGTGGTGAATAAAAGATTATCCAAATCGATGACATTTTCTTTAAACTCTTAAAACAGATCGGCCACCAACTTTTAATAAGCATGGCACTACTTTTTTCATAGGTGATGACCTAAGCTTGAATATCATACCCAAGATCAAAAACTCTCTCGAACTTAAAAATGTAACCATTTTCAACCAAAGCGTTGAGTATTCGAGTCAACCATCGCTTCGTTTCCTGTTCCTTTTTGACTTGAAGTTCTCCCGATGGCACCCCTAAACGATCATACTGTTGAAGTGTCAAAGCGTTCGTATCGACTAAAATATTCCTCTTCCCTTTTAACGAATCGCTTGGATTACTTAGAAGAATAAGAGAATTAATTTCCCTTACTAGATCCTTAGCAACATCCCTCATAGAGACTGTCTTATTCTCGAACTTAAACTCTCCCCCTTCAACTCCAGTGTGCAACCTAACATCTCCGGTTTCTTCCAATTCTAGAGGTAGTGAGTCTATATCGACTTCTAAAAGCTCAAAACCTGTAGTTATATTATGTTTTTCATAATATTCCTGTAATTTTTTTGATTCTTCGATTTCTTGTTTTCTTTGAGTATAAGCGGAAGGGAAATAATAGGTTGATACGCCGTGTTGCTTAGCTACACTTTCAACAATCCTGCCTTGATCCTCGGTGACACATCCAACTAAACCTCGTCCTCTATAGCCACATCCAAACAGCCCAGCTTCTGCCCATTCAATCTCTTCTATGTCAATGAGACCTATTTTTCTACATCCAAACTGATCTGGTGCATCATTTAATACGGGGTTATTTCTCCAGTCAACATTGCTACATCCCGTCTTACAAATAAATACTGCAAGTTGGCGTATAGTTTCATTTAAACTTGAAGCGTAATCTAAATAATACTGCTCCTGAGCGCTTTCACTTGGATTTATATCTAATTTTTTCTCTACAATAATCTCATACTTTTTACCGGCAACATCAACACTAAAGAGCTTTGCATTAGGAACCACAAGCAATCCCAACGCATAAGTTTTGCAAATCGTTTGAGCCTTAATCAATGCTTCATAACGAGCTCTCATAGAATCATCCGGGCTTTCAACAGACCAATTTTGAATGGCTTTCATTTTAAAGATTAATTCTGGTGCTGTATCCAATGAAAAAACTCGGTGGTTATATTGACTCTGGTAATAACAAACGCCTTCTAAACTTTTATTGTGAATAATCTTTGTGATACAGTCCTGTAATTTTGCAACTGTTTCCTCTGAAATATTTACTCCACTCTGCAACTCCTTCTCACTAACACTCGAGTCATTTAATGACTTATCTGTTTTTGAGGTTTCTGAAATTGATGATTTAGACAGAACAGCAAATTTTTTTACAACCTTATCCTGAACAAAAAGTTTTCTTACTGACTTAATAAGGACTGCGAGTCCTAATGTACACACCACGGCTACTACACCAAGAAATCCACGACCTATTCTTTCCACTGCAGCAAAGTGACGCTCCTTTTTTGCAATTAATCTATACTGATTACCTTTATAGCTTGCAGTAATTAGCGTACCTTTTTCTCCGACAGTTCTACCTTTGCTAATAAATTTTTCTGAATCTCTCCAACCTGAAGAAAGTTTTATACTACTAACATCACCAACAACTTTAAAATCAGACATTAAATTTCACCATTTTTATAAATTTTAAAACACATAACATAACACTAAATAAAATTTAAAATCAAGAGTGATTATAGTCCCCAAATATTAAAAAAAGTTTAAACATTCAATATTCAGCATCAGTATGGACAACGAAATTTACAGTAAATCCAAATATAGAAACATCATAAACGTCTGCACCTTTCTAAAGGTTCCCCCTCTTTCGCTATTGAACATGCTAGTAATAGGAGTCGGCCCCATTGGCCTGTATGAGAAGAAATTTTAGCCCTCCAATTTGCTTGGAACTCATTAAAAAAAGATCCAATTTCACTATCACTTTTTTGCGCAAAAGAATTGGACAAAGTCTATAGTTGCTATAATCTACTTTCTTAAGATAAACTTCACACCACACTAGAATAGAAAAACTTAGAACAACAAAATTTCAAGGAACAAACAACTATGACAACACATACAGGTGAATATACATACAATTTAGTAAATGAAGGTAGAGCTGTTTGGGAGCTACCTATGCCTCTCAATGATGAAACCAGCGAACTAACTTTACAACTCCCCAGATACGTCAGTTACAAACCTAAATCTTCTAAGATTAACCCGCTCATCTTTGCCCTATCTCTCAACAAAACCCCAAATATAAAAAAGTTGAATATAACAAAGCTAAATATAGCTGAGAGCTCACTTTTAGAGCCAGTCATGAACCTCTTCAAAGAACATTACCCTAAAAATTTAGTTAGCATCACAGTGAACACCCCAGTTGAGGGATTTGGTGAATGGAATCGAGAAATTGAACGCCAGCAAAGATACAGAGAACTCATGGAAAGTTTAGCTCACTCACAATTAACCGGATTAAAGATTAATGACGATGTACTTTACCCATCACCTCTAGATTATGATGTTTTTTCAGACTTTTTTTTAAAGTCTCCAAACCTTCAAACTATAGAAATTAGTCTTAAAGAAAGAGTGATAGATTTAACGATCCCCTTTGACCTATGTCGAAATTTAGAAAAAATCACCCTCAGACATTGTCATGGAATCACAGAAGAAACTTTTAATTTACTGAAAACGTGCAAGAAACTTCACTCTTTACAAGTAGAAGATTTCTGGGAAACCAATCATCTGATAAATTTTCTCATTAAGCCTCACGGTCTAAACCTAAAAGTTTTGGATTTTGGAAATTCAACTGCGTTATCCTCCGACTACGAGTTATTCATGATAATAAAACAATTGCCCAACTTAGAGGTGTTTGGACAAACTCGTTTTTTTTCCAATCATAACCGCATTACAGATGAAGGGTTAGCTCTTCTAGCACAAAGCTGTCCGAAATTAACCTCATTTTCATTTTGTTTTGAAAACATTACCGATAATGGCTTTGCAGTATTTACGAAAAAGGCCAGTAACCTGCAAAGATTAAGCACAAGCAACGTTAGTCATTTAGGCGAAGCCTCTCTTTTACAGCTCGCTAAAAACTGCCCGCAACTGAAATCACTCGAACTTACTGGTTGGAAAGAAATTTCCGAATCCGCTCTTCTTGCTCTTGCTAAGGGATGCCCGCAACTCGAACATTTAGAAATCAGTTATTGTCATAATGTTTCAATAGAAAGCATTGAAAAATTCGTCCAAACGGCTTCGCGTTTAAAATCCATTCTAATCTACCCAGACAGCGACTTCAAAAAAGAGGAAATTAAGCATCTAAAGCAAAGTTACCAACACTTAAACTGGAATCCAGATTACCGCACTGGAAACTCGATTAAAATAGACCCACCACAAGAGATCATCAATCAAGAAACGCCTATTTTTTCACAAAAGCTATTAGATAAATTTCTACTAGAATCCGTGAGGCATAAACGAATCGAAGATATTGTTGAGTTTATTAAGTTGGGAGCGAATCCAAATATGGTTAGCACAGTAAACTCTACACACTTTACCCCTAGCTACAATGAAAACCCTCTTGCACTTGCTGCGCAAAAAGGAAATTTTGAAATAGTGCAATGTCTACATGAGTCTGGAGCCAATTTTAACGAAGTGGAAAAAATTTTAGGAGGTTTATCTCAACCGAAACATCTCGAGGTTTTGGAGTATCTACTTGCGAATGAATGTAATCCCAATATTCGAGGAGAATATGATATGACGCCCATTCAAGTAATGGCAGCAATGAAAAGGACTGGTACCAAATACGCTATTGGCAATGAATTTTCTACTGTTTCTCTAGATTGTGTTAAAAAACTTGTTTCATATAATGCTGACACTTCAGTACTTCATCAAGAAAAATACAGTCTCGCTGATATTGCAAGAAAAAGTGATAACAAAGAAGTTTACAAATATTTTACAGAAGAATTAATGATCCCAGAAAAACAGGCTCAAAGACCCATTCGTGAACTAGGAGCGAAAGAGCTGATCGTACAAGCTTGCGATTCATTACGTAATATCAACTCCGACAACTCCTTGGATACCCTCTTTCAAGCGACATGGGCTCTTCTCTCTCGAGATTTAGGAAAACAGCCTATTCCGTCAACGGATAGGCTCCCTTCAGGCGCTAAAAATCCAGTTGAGTCTATCCTCTCAAAACCTATATGTGATGCAATCGAAAAATTACTTCCAAATATCAAAGAACAAATTATTGGTTTTACTTTTACGCCAGAATTAGAACCTAAAAGAGGAATATACTATCTTAAAAGCGAAGCCGATAAAAAGATATCCGGTGCTTCATACAGAAAATGCATGTGTATAATAGATGATTGCATGGCAGAGCTCCTAAAGTCTAAACAAACCGCTGTGATCGAGAAAACAGAAAACTATGACCCTATGAAAGAAATTATTATTTGCACACCAAATCATGAATACTTCCTAATAAAAAACATTCATGGATTTCTGAAAGGGACAAGCACTGCTGAAAGGATTGTCTAAAAGTGATCCTCTCCTAAATTAAAAAGGGAAGCCCATCAGCCCTCTAGGTATCAGTAGGCAAGCTAATCAATATATTTTATTGTTTATAGCTTGCTCTACTTATTTTGAATAGTACACATGCTCATTGTATTTAGATTTGTGAATTAAATTTGCGTATATTCAGCCGTCATGTTGGTTGATCAGATAAAAAAAGACGACCCCAATGTGCGCCGCCTTTTTTACTTTAAGAAACTATTTGGTTAGTGGGCTAAGAAATTTAGCATATGACGCATTTATCGTCATCATTTCTAACGTCCGATGAAATCAATTGGTTACCGCCACCTAATAATGCATACCTCTTAGTGTCTCTAACTGATTTTTATCTTCTTTCCCCTTAGTGATCCTGTTATAGGTTTCCCAACCAACCTTTACATAGAAGGGCCCTACATCCTTAGGATATGGAGTGCTTTACTCTGAAATAAGGTCTACTTCGGAAGCCTCTTCAATGGATTCTATTTTTTGAAGTACATTATCTGTTAACCATTCATTAACTTCTTCAAACACCTGTTTAGTAAGAAAGTATTTGGGCAAGCCATCATTAGCGCTATATTCATTTCCAAAAACGCTATCAGTCACAAGATAAGGGTTTCTTCTACCAACAAGATTGCTTCTGTATGAATATCCATTCTCGTCTAAAGGACCACAACGCCCATTATAGCTCAAAAACTTTTTTTCTCACCATTGACTGTGTTACAATATTTTGATGCATTCATAAATTTCTCTTTGTCTTCTTCCCAGTTATCTCCTACGTAAGTAAAATAAGTTGGCCCTGATTCATCATCATAAACGTGGAGCTCTCTTTTAGGTATGGATATTTCAGTGATTGCGGCAACGTCATTTTTCCAATAGCTGATACGCCCCTGAATCCTGCAGAACCAAAGCCTAAAGTCCGCTCCTTTAATAATCGAGACATAGCGATACTTAAGCTCCCCCGTTCCACTATCGTTAAATTTAACTTGTACTCCTGGCACTTTCCAATTCCTCTTTTCAAGTGCCCTAACGATTTTTTCACATACCTCATCAACAGGAAATTGCCTGCTTTTTGGGTACAAAAAAGTAGGGTATGGCGACGCGGCCATAATTGATGTAGCTTGCATTAGATAGTCTCCTTAAAACTTGTTCGTGGTCAATAGCAAGGAAGATTTAACATAATTTCCACTATTTATCAACTATAGTTTAAAAGAACTAAGTCACTAACAGTCGCAAACTCACGAGGAAATTTCGCCTTCTTAGGTATATCTACGGTATGTATAGTTAACAGAGCATAAGAAAGTTTTATCACTTACACTCTCTTTTTACACCCTTAGAACAATTTATACTCAACCATATCTGCATAGAACAGTGTTTCAAATATTCAAACTAGTCTCGAACTTTTCACCGATGGAAACGATAAATAGATTGAACAACTTAAAAAAATCCAGATTCACAAATACCTGTAAAGTTAGTTAAGAAACAATTTTTCATATCGTTTGTATCGTTATATCGTTTTTATCGTTGAATTTTTTTTAAGATCCCCGTCCCGCTCAATTATACTCTTACTCAAATTAAAATAGTCATTTCACGGAAACCATAACACTTTTATCACGGCTTTAACGCCCTAAGGTGAATGATGCTCTTTCTTGTTTGAATGACATTAAACATTGAACATTAACTAAATTCCACACCGCCCTAATATCACGAAAAGTCGCGCTGTTTCATAAAGGAATTTAATGCAATTCAACAAAAAATCACTGCTTTTACCAAACAGATTGGGCTTGCAATAGGGAAAAGTTTTGAGAGCGATTAACTAAGTTGATTGAGTGCATGAAATTTATGCAAAAAAAAGAGGCGTTCAAGTCTTTCAAAAAACCTAACCCTCTCACGATTTGGCATACTCGGAGTGGGACTAAAACCCACCTGCTGTTGCCTACAAGGAATTTCAAGTCGGTTCCCTTTGTTTAAATCAACGTTATCCAACTTACCCGAGCTCAATATATTCAACTATTTAAGCTTTCTCTAATTAGCCTGGAGATGCTATTTTATGCCGGTTGTTTTCCGGTCTAGTGCGTAAAATTTGCGGAATTTTCTAAGAAAGGTTTGAGGTAAAAAAAGCCGAGGCTAACGACTGAGCATATTTTGTATCAGCTTTCATAAATTAAATCATTAAATTCAACAATTATCACCATTTCTGCGTGCATCTGCAGCAAATTCAGCTAATCCTGCAGCCATATCACTAGGCGGTTGATCTTCAAACTCAGGACGTTTTTCAATAAAATTTTGCAACATTTGCCATGCAGCATCAATATGGTCTTGTTCACTACCACCACACCCAGCTGTAAAGCAACTTGGTTTGTTGCCCTCAAACATTTGAGGCTGAAACGTGCTACCAAGTAACCCTATTTCAGTATTGTGTCCTTCTCCTTCTTTAACATCTTTTTTTTTCTCCTCTACATGTGAAGCATAAGAAGAAATAGGGCTGCTATTTACTGGTGAACTCATGGTTCAACTCCTTAGGTTTGATTAATCAAATTTCAAAGATGAGTAATTGCGACTAGTTGACAACAACACATATTTGAATTAAATGAGTATACCATATTTCCTAGGATTTATCAATTACAGTTTGTTTTAAATTACTGGCTATCAATCAACTTCACTAGCACTCGCTTTTGATTTTTTATTACAGCTGAATACCATCCATGTTGCAAAGAATCCAAAGGATGAAAAAATGAGTCTTTTTCACCTCGTATTTATCCTTATTCATCATTGGAGAGTGTGGCATGTGTGTGCGTAAAATTTGCAAAAAAAAAGAGAGGCGTTCAAGTCTTTTAAAAGACCTAACCCTCTCACGGTTTGGCATGCTCGGAGTGGGACTCGAACCCACACGCCCGTAAGAGCAAGGGATTTTAAGTCCCTAGTGTCTACCAATTCCACCATCCGAGCAGTTGAATTTAAATACAAAAGATACTCGCTTACCAGCTTAGAGTCAAGAGAAAACTGAAAAATTGCTATTTTTTTCTATTTAACTTAGGATAGAGTCATAAATAACACAGGGAACAGCTATGAAATTAAAATTTTTTATCGCAACACTACTTATACTCGTCAGTACATTTGTACAAGCTGAAAACCGCCCAATCCTTAAAGAAAATTTTACTAAAGCCAAAGTCGGCGACTTCATTGTCACCTCCCAAAATAAAATGTTTTCAATCCTTCACGTCAAAGATAAATCTAGCGATAGTTTGGTGTTAGAAGAAATCACTGCCCCCGGAAATAAAATTCCTCGCAATAAATATACATGGCGAGAGTGGGTTGAAAATGACGCTCCAGGAAACACCTCTTGGGTTATTTACCACCTAAACACTGATACTGGCAATATTGATGGAAGCTACTCTTACACAAAAAACACCTGGTTCAAACTTCGTGAAGACGACAATTTTTTATCAAAGCTTCTAAGCATGGAATTCTATCACGTTCCGCACTCTGAAAGAAAGCGAGTCGGACCAAGGGGTGCAAGCCCTGCAATGCGTCAATCCAGGCAAATATGGCAACCGAGAATGATCGTTAACGGACAGGTTATTCCTAACGTCAACTTTGAAGCTTGGAAAGCGCGTTGGCCTAAAGATGGTAGCGAACTAGCAGGGAAGCTTATAGAGGTTTATTTACCGGAGGAAAGCGACCGCTACCCCTCTTACTTTCCCTATTGGCTACAAATCAGTGGAATGATCGGTAAAGCCAAAATTCGTATTATCGAATCTGGAGGAGACCTTGTCTCCCCAAAACCGTTGATGTAGTCTAAAGTTATAAACAATTAACTTTACTCGTAAATTTTATTCAGGCGCTTTTCTCTCCCCCTAGGCGCCCCCTACTACAACCAATAAAAACTCAGTTTTAAATACCTAATAATTAAGCTTTTAAACTTAAACCACCATCACAACAAAAAACAAAAGAATTTCTCTTTATCCATGAGTGTTTTGATTGTTTTTCCTATTAGGAACAATTTACAAACAAATTTCACACAGAATCCTCCCAAGGCATCTAAAAATGATCCCTTAATTGCGTACATACATCGTACGCACAATCGCCTTCATCTTGCTAAAAAGAGAGTTTATAGTTATTATAATTTATTATTTCGACTCACCCCATACCGAGGAAAGACTGTGCAAACACAACATAAGCAGTACAGAATGGGCAAATGCCGTTCAATCATGAAGCAAACCTACGCAACATTCAAGAAAAAGAAAAAAAAACTTGCACCCGACACTATTAATGAGTTCGAACAAACATTTAGAGCTGTAGACACTGCCCTTCTTAGCAATGACCAAGAGGCAGCGAATACGCATATTCACAAATTAGAAGCGTTAGCCGCTAATCACCTAAAAAGAAACCTTTTCGATTACACAACCGAACTTGTTATAGCCCTCACTTTAGCTTTACTTATTGCAACCGTCGTCCGCCAAACTTGGTTTGAGCTGTATGAAATTCCCACAGGATCCATGAGACCAACTTTTGAAGAAAAAGACCGATTAACCGTTTCAAAAACTGCATTTGGAATAAATATCCCTTTTGCCAACAGTCATTTTTATTTTGATGAGAGTTTAGTTCAAAGAGGCAGTGTCGTTATTTTTTCAGGAGAAAATGTGGACCTACCTGACACAGACACTAGATACTTCTGGCTCTTCCCGGCAAAAAAACGTTACATCAAACGTATGATCGGTAAACCGGGCGACACCCTCTATTTCTACGGAGGTAAAATATATGGAGTCGATAAAAATGGAAAAGCAATCACTGATTTTGATAACGCCCCCTGGCTTGATCACTTAGAACACATTCCCTTTCTCTCCTTTGATGGAAAACTTGAAAGTGCAGATCAAAATCAAGTGTCCTTTAAGCAGATGAACCTTCCAATTGGACGCTTAATAAACAAACCTTATCAAGGTCTTGTTAGCCAAATCAAAGTGAACAACAAGTGGATAACCGCTGATCCCGCAGCTCAGGGCACTCCACACAAATCGATCAAAAGCTATAGCGATTTTTTTGGTATTCGCAACTTTGCAATGACGCGTCTACTCACCAAAGAACAACTCGAACAACTGCCTTATTTAGGTACGCAAGAAATAGAGGATGGAATCCTTTACCTTGAAATAGCTCACCACCCAAGCGTCTCTTTTCCCCCGCCAAACATTGACCCATACAACATCAGCAATAACACCATCATTAACACCCAAAGAACTGTCATACCTCTTCAGAAAGAGCACCTCGACAGAATCATGGATGCTATGTACACAGCGCGCTTTACCATCAAAAACCATTTTGCTGCGCGCTACTCCACTGATGCAATTCACTACTCAAAGTTTAGCCCTCGCTTCCCAAACGTCTCTGATGGAACCTATGAATTCTACTACGGAAAAGGATGGCAAGTTGGTTGGGGAGGAATTTTATCTGAGCTCCCCATGGATCACCCTCTCTACAATAAATCGCCAGAAAACATTCAGCTCCTTTACAACCTAGGAATTGATTTACTCACTATCAAAAGCCCTACTCAGGGAAACGTTAACAATTTCCCACACCGCTACGCTTATTTTCGTAACGGCGACCTATACCTACTTGGCCAAAAAATCCTTTCTGGCGATGACCCGACAATCACAAAAATGCTTTCTCGGGAAAATGACCGCGCTAAAAACTCTTTACCAAGATCACCCTACATCCCTTTTAAAGACTACGGGGCCCCTATCGTAAACGGTGAAATTGATACTGAATTTATTCAAACTTTTGGGGTAACAGTGCCTGAAAATCACTATCTTGTTCTTGGTGACAACCACGCAATGAGTGCTGACAGTCGCGTTTTTGGATTTATATCGCAAGACAACCTAGAAGGTGCTCCTTCAATGATCATCTGGCCTATTGGTGATCGAATAGGCCCCCCATTACAAAAGCCTTACCCTTTCATTAACCTGCCACGTGCTATTGTATGGATGATTGCGCTAGTGATTGGGGGAGTTAGTTTTTATTTTTATAGACGACAAAACAGGAATGCCATTTTTAAAGGTTGACTGTAGAGTAATATCTTTAATATCAACTTTTGAGTTTTTCCTTCCATTTATATAAAATAGAGGTTAAAATTAGTTAGATCATTATTCACACTTAAGGGTATGCCTTTGTACTGAGACGGAGTTATTATTGGAACCAGAAAACAACGAAAACTTACATACGACTGAAGAAATAATCACATCTGGCCTACCCCTAGACTTCCGTACTAGCCACCTCGACGATGCTCTAGAAGAAAAACTTGAAGACGCTCTATTTAGTGACACTTCACAGGTTATGCTCCATGATATTGCTCAAATAGGACGACAGCATGACCCCGTCGACCTTGCACACACAGTAAGTCGCCTTCCACCAAGCGCCCGCGTTGTTGTATATGATAATTTACCCGACCTCGACGCCAAAATCATCTTCATGATAAACACCGGCAGCAATACAAGAACGGCAATATTTCGTCAAATTCAAGATTCTGAAATAAAGCAGCTACTCGAAAAAATCCCTCCGGATGAGGCTGTATGGATGCTCGACGACATGTCTGACCGTCGCATGCGCCGCGTGCTTGACCTCCTAGAAGCAAAAAAAGCGCACAGCATCAGAGAACTGCAAAAGCACGACCGCCATAGTGCCGGCCGCCTTATGACTAACGAGTTTTTCTCATTTCACCTTAATACAACTATCGGTGAAGTCTCTACAGCGATACGGGAAAACCCTGGAATCGACTTAACTCGGGTTGTCTATGTCTATGACAACGATAATAATACGATAGGGTTTGTTCCTGGAAGAAATTTAATTGTCAATCCCCCATACATACCTATACGGCAAGTTATGCGTCCCATAACGCATCAAGTAGAACCCTCCGCATCTCGCGATGAAGTCGTAGACATTGTCGAGCGTTATAAAATCCCAGCTTTACCTGTCATCAAAGACAACCAGATGGTGGGTGTTATCACTTACGAAGACATTGTTGAAGTCATGGAAGACATAGCTGATGAAACAATAGCGAGCATCGCTGGTACAGGTGAAGACGTTAGTGAGCACGAACCGATTTACCGAAAATTTCTTTGGAGAGCGCCCTGGCTTCTCGTCACACTTTGTGCAGGCTTGGTTACCTCTACGGTCATGTCACGCTTCGATGTTTCTGGTTGGTTTCGCTACATGGCTTTCTTTGTTCCCTTAATTGTAGGTATGTCAGGTAATGTTGGCATTCAGTGCAGTACTACCCTTGTGCGAAGCCTATCCACTGGAGAGCTTTCTTATAGCGCTCGTGGTGACGCCATGGCAAAAGAGATTGGGATAGGCATGCTATCAGGAACAACCTTTGGTGTGATTTGTGGATTAGTGGTTTACCTCCTTTACCATTATGGAATACACATAGAAGGTGCCGATGAACTTCGCATAGGACTGACTGTCAGTGCTGGAGTTTTTGTGGCCTGTATGACAGCTACAGTTCTTGGGACCTTTTCACCGTTTTTCTTTGCGCGCATGAATATAGACCCTGCAGTAGCTTCTGGTCCAATTGTTACCGCTTTTAACGACGTATTATCATCTCTTATGTTTTTTCTTGTTGCACGTAGTCTATATTATCTGTTTCAATAGATTCCTTAATAAGCAACAATAGGAATCTAATGAACACCAGTGATATGAAAGCTTTCTTTTGGGATGAAATGATGGACAAGCTGACAACCAAGTCTATTTTTGATGGGCTCGAACTAATATGGATCAACATCAAACACCGGATAATGAGTCTTATAGACTTCATCAAGGTGGCTAGCAAATATTATTCACACTTCCCCTTCATGAAAGCAGACCTATCCTTGCTTATCTTTTACCTACTTGATAGCCCCTTTGTGATTAGTCGACGTTTTCTTCAAGAAAAGGGAGAGGCAAACATACACGCTTATGGTGAAACACCCCTTACAAGTGCTCAGTTAATTGCTGAAACTTGTAACATCACTGAAAAGGATCACGTTTTTGAACTAGGATGCGGTCGAGGTAGAACATGTTTTTGGTTAAAATATTTTATTGATTGCCATGTGACAGGTATCGATTTTGTTCCTAAATTTATAGAAAGGGCGAATCGCATCAAAACAAAATTAAAAGTCGATAATGTCACTTTCATACAGGATGATTTCATGGAAGCTGACTTTCAGGAAGCGACAGTCATTTACTTATATGGAACCATGCTTGATGATGATGCTATCACCTCTCTGACTAAAAAATTTAAGAAACTGACGCCTGGAACAAAAGTTATCACTGTGAGTTACCCTCTATCTGATTACAGTGATGACGATACATTTGAACTGATGAAACGCTTTACAGTTCCCTATCCGTGGGGTACAACGGACGTCTACTTACAAATCATAAAGTAGAATTATCCCTCTAAATATAAAAAATCACTATCAACTAAACACTTAAACATGTTAATTGGTAGTAGAAAGACAATTCAATTTAGTAGGAAAGATGAAAAACGTTAAATCTACTGCCCCATACTTAAAAAAAGTTTTACAAGAAGGTTCTAAATTTTTTTTTCTTTTAATGGGCCTGACTTTTTCCACATCTTCACTAGGTGTTGCCTGCTTCGCGCTTTGGAATGTCATTCAATGCTTAAACCTTCAATGTGACACTCTCATTACGCTCTTGGACTTCGTAGGCTATTTAATTATCTCTGTCGCAATTTTTGATGTCGGGCGTTACCTACTCGAAGAAGAAGTTTTCAGAGAAAGAGAATTACGCTCCCCGAAAGAGGCACGTCAAAGCTTGACTAAGTTTATGGTCATTATTGTAATCGCAGTGACCCTAGAGGCTCTTTTGAGTGTGATTCGTGCTGGCACAAAAGATGTAAGTCTCCTAATATATCCAGCCGCTTTATTTTTAGTCGCTACGCTACTTCTTATCGGCTTGGGATTATTTCAAAGGCTCAGCGTTGCTGCCGAAGTCAACGTAAAACAAACTTTAAACGACTAAAGTAGTGATCGAAAAATTTTTCACTGTTTTGAATTACGAATGTACTCCTCCTTCAAAAATCATCTTCCCCGCATAAAAAATACGTATATCACTAGATGACTCTGAAAGCACAATTGCTATAGACTCAGTTTGCTTAGTCAAGGACATTGCTGCAGCATGACGGGTACCAAACCCCTTTTTGAGTTTGGATTTATGATGCGCTGTCGAATGAAAATAGGTACCTGATGATATAACTGTACCTTTTGGAGAAACGACAAACCCACCATCAATTGCTGACAATTCACGGATTGTTTCAAAAAATACAGGATTATGAATATTGCATGTTTTTTTGGGATGTCCCTTCAGAGGATTGAGAATTAATTGTTCGGTATATTTTTCAAGATCTTGAGGATGCGCCAAAACAAACATTGTACCGATAGGCTTTCCTTCTCTACCTTCTTTTACTAATCTTAAGGCGACCTCTAACAGGCTAACAAAAGTTACCGGTGATATTTTTTGGAGAAGGTTTTTAAAAACCCTTTCCTTTCCAGCAAGCCACGGAAACAACTTCCTTGGCGAACTCACCATTAAAGTGTCAATAGCACCCACCTTACACTGCGTTGTAAGACATGCAATTAAATCTTCGTAACCAATAAAGTTCTTTATATACGCTAAAAATAAACTAAAAGATACACGACTACTTAAGTCCATTTTTTGACCTAAGGGCGGCGCCACAAAATCTTCTTCATTGCCTAACGAGAAGTTTTCGGGTGTTATCCAGAGAATTTTTTGTGTAGACCGTAAATTATTAATACACTCTATATCCCCTTTGAGCTTTGCACTAACGAGGAGATACTCAAAATTTTGTTCTTCAATAAACTGAAAAGCAGTATGGATTAAGTCTATTGATATTTTCTTTTTTTTCTTCATTTATTTTTTATAGAATTTTCTAAGCTCGTAATGATTTCTTCTTGCGTTCTCGCTATTTCATGCATTTTTTGCCAGTGATGTTTCATAAAGAGTTCAAGACGCGTATTAAGTTGTCTCACTTGCAGTTCAGATTTAAGGTTTACTTGATAGTCCCCTTCTTGAGTCAAGCGATCTTTGGACGCCTGTCTATTCTGACTCATCATAATAATAGGCGCCTGAAATGCAGCAAGACTCGATAAAACAAGATTTAATAATATATAAGGGAAAGGGTCAAAAGGCTCATTTAAATATTGAAAGGAATTTATACACATCCAGCAAATCAGGATAAATCCAAACAACAAAATAAACGTCCAACTCCCTCCAAAAGTTGCTATCTTATCTGCTAGTCGATCGCCAAGAGTTAACTTTTCTTCGAATTCTTTATTAACGTTCCCTGATAACAAATCTTGTTGTTTCAAACTCTGAACAACTTCTATTTCCAGTTCACTGAGCGCACCTTTTTCTCTTTTTAAAATTTCTTCAAAGTGAATAGCACTAATTTTATGTAAGTCGGGAAAACAAACAAAACCCTGTCGAGAAATCCCTGGATACTTTTGCTCTGCAAGAGCAAAAACGTTACTCCTTATTAAGGTAAGAGGGTATAAATCGCGATTTCCAAACTCCTTTCGACATACTTCACACTGCTTACTTGTTTTTTTCTTCATCCTTAGACTCCCCTAACTTCATGGTATTGTCCGGAATTGTTTTAAGGTATAAGTCTCTTTGTGGAAATGGAATCTCAATACCGTTCTCTTTAAAGGCTTTTTCGATAGCACCAAGGTACTCTGCTTTCATAGCCTTGCGCCCTCGATATCTAAAGATATTTACCCAGACAACCAACTCAAAATCAAGAGAGCTATCACCAAAGTTCACTAACCATACCTCTGGATCATTTACCCCTTCATTAGAGCGCATGGTAAATGACATCTGTTTGGCTACCTCGCAAACAACATCTGAAACCTTATCTTGATCAGTCCCATAAGCCACTCCAAATGGGATATGCAGCCTTTGGTAAGGGTCTTTTTTTGTCCAATTCACCACATTGTTAGCAATCAAAGACGAATTTGGAACTAACACATCCAGACCATCGAATGTGTGAATAGTGGTGTTTTGTACATTTACTTCAGTGATCCTTCCTAGAAACCCGGACTCAAGCTCAACATAGTCACCAATTTTTACATTTCTTTCGAAAAGGATTGTAAGCCCACAAAGGAAGTTATTGACTATATTTTGTAAACCAAAGCCTACCCCGATACCCACAGCACCAAGAACAATCGCTAAGTTTTGCATAGTTATACCAATGGACCCTAGTGCAAAAAGTAATCCTAAAAGTAGAATGATATAATGAACGATCCTTTGCAATGTATAAAGTGTCGACTCAACAGACTTTCCTTTTCTTGCACTAAATTTTCTTATGGCGCTTCTCGCGAAACTTGAAAACCAAATCGCCATTAAAAAGATAAGAACTGCCTTAAAAATCCCAACGAGATTAACCGGCACTCCACCAATATCAAATAAGCTGTAGTAAAACCACCCCCCGAACGACTCTGAAAAGTTTTCCCAGGTGTGACTTATATAATAGGATGTATTATCTAACACGGTTTGCTTCTCCATGATTTGCTGATCAATTAAATCAAGCACTAAACAAATATGAAAAACTTTATAGTCGATAGCATCTAAAAGGGCTCGATTAGATAACGCAATTTTCAAGCTATCTTCATACTCGGAAGGAGTTTCTTTATCGGTAATTTCCCCATTAAATTTAACAAATGATTGGCTAAGTAGGTCAATCTCTGTTGAAACAATATCATTCCATGCAACCAACTCTTTTCGTGTTTCATTTTTAAATGTTTTGATGGGTCCAACACTATTTTCATAGTCAACTTCCTTGGATTCACCAAGAGTATTTTTTAGAGTTAGCTTCGCTTGAAGAATATGCAATTTCGCTTTGTAGTAAGCCTCTTTAAGAAAGATACTTGTCAGTCTTTGGTTAATCAAACGGGACTGTTCAATTCCATTGTCTTGTGTAAACGCATTCACTGACTCGGATTCCAAGTTCATTAATTCTTTGTGTGTTTCAGAGAGAGCGAGCCTAATTTGATCAATCTCTGCATCAACCTCCTGCTGATTTATATCAAAGACAAGCTTGCCTTCAATCTGATCCCTCTCATCTTGATAACGTCGCAGTAGCTCTTGATCGACCTTAATTAGCCTTTTGATCAGAGAAATTTCTTCTTGAATATAGAGGTACCTTGCCCCACGTACCATAACCTCTAAACCTCGAAGGAACTTTTCCTTAGAAAAAGCATTTTGATTTAGGTAGTCAGCATAATCATTAGTTAGTAAGTGGTAGCTTTCATTTTCTGAATATTTAAACCTTTTTAGCTCAGTATTTTTATATTTGATATCTAACTTAAGGTTTCTTATTTGGTCGGATAACTTAAAGTAGTCATCTAATGTATACTGATCATTTGGTAACCATATTAAATCTCCTTTCTGCACTTCCTGATTTTTAAGCATCGCAAAGGAGTTTAAGTGAGAGTAAAATTCTTTAAGCTCTTTTTCTACCTCACGGACATCTTCTTCATTATTTAATTGCCCGAGGAATGTATCCAAAAGAAGCTTTTGTTCTTTGACTCGCTTTTCTAGCTCTGTAGGGTTCGTATCAAAATATAAAAACCAGTTAGGCTCTAACTTCAAAGGATCTGGTAGTACATACTGTTTTTCTTCTGTTGAAGAGGACGTCGTGGCACTAAGAGCACTAGCGCTTAACATATTGATAGTCAGGAAAAAAAAGAAGGATAAATAACTGGCAATAAATAATTTTTTCATCAAAACAAAGTCTCTTTAAAACAGTTGTTACCTCATCTTGTTATCACATAATTATTTTTGACTGTCAAATCTCTATTTCCAATTTAATTCAGTATAACAATCCTAAAAACCACCCCTCTTTAAAAATTCGAATTGACACTTTTATTATTTTTAAATAAAAAAAACGCTCCAAAAATGGAGCGCCAAAATATGAATAAGAGTAGATTAGTTGAATTCTTACTGAAGAATTTTTAGAAAAGCCTGATAGTATCTATCATTTTCACTTGATGCCTGACTAATCATCTGATTAATTTTCTGCGTAGTATCGCCTTTAGCGGTATCAAACGTATTTTTCGCGTTTCTATCATGCTCTAGCATAAATTGATAAAGGGCACGTTTACTTTCATTTGAGTTACTAATAAACTTACTAAAATTCTGTCCGCCCTGACTCACTGCATTAGCTCCACTAGTGATGGCTTCAATAGGCTTCAAGAAGGCTGTTGACAATGCACCTGTCGCACCGCCGATACCCCCACCAAGACCAACTAAACCAGCAGCAATACTTATAGCACCGAGAGTGATCCCAAAAGCTAGCTCCCATTTCGTATTGTAAGTCTTCTGAACTTTTTCAATATCATCCTTCATGCGTTGGAGTTCTTCTAAACTCACTTCATGATCATTTTGCAACATCTTACTTCCAAGAACGATCGCCAACTTGCGGAGTAATAGGTTAATTTGCTTCCAGTCAAACTCGTCTTTACTTAATTCTTCGTTTAGCTCTGTGGTAATATCAACAATTTCTTTTGACAAAGGATCTTTCGTTTCATTGTAATCTTGCTTTGCGACTTCTGAAATTTCCGCAAACTGCTCTTGCATGACATCGGAACAAGTACTCTCTACCCCTTTATCGATTGCTTGTGCTGCGACGTCTTCACTCTGAATAGAAGATGGTGTCCTACTGAACATATTTCTCACCCAGTTTACCCCACGCCAAAATACACTTTCTTGAACTGGTTCTTCTTCTTCCACCTGTTCTGCGACTTCCGGAGGCACGGCACTTTCCATAGTATCTGTGTACCAACCATTAGCCTCTAAGGGATCCACATTCACCCCTTCCCTAGAGACTTCGGTTAAAGAAGGGTCGCTACCACTTCTTACCCCGTCATTGACTTCTGAATCACGAAGAGGTTCATCACCATTAAAACTTGTACTTACCATCTTTACACCTCAAAATATTTATTAATTCTTCTATTATGTCGGCCTAAAGATATCTTTAGGATCCATTCTCAACAACATCGCTAGGTTTGACCACAGCTGAGTCAACTTGTTGTTATTATCTTCTAACTCTTTAATTTTTTCAGTCACTTCATCTTTTAAAATTTTACCCCGCTCTTTCGCTGCAAAAGACTTACCACTGTCTTTATTACCCAGGAACTTGAACACAGATCCAGTAATAGAGCTCGACCCTCCTGCAACTGTAGCAAGTGCCGCTGCAATACCTAAAACTGCACCAAGAGCGGCTCCACCAGAACCAACAACAGCAGCTATTAAGCCACCGAGAATAACGGCACCACCGATAACACCAGCGCCAATACCTACCCACGTGAATATCTTTGAAATTTTTGACTTCTTTTCAGCTTCGGCTTTCAGGTCAAGATACTGTTTATAAAGTCGTTGTTGCTCATTAGACTTCTCTACGATAGCATCTTTAAGGTTCACGTTGTGTTTATTGCGTATCTCAGCGGCATGTTTTAAGCTGTCGAACATACCTTTCTCAAGCTCTGCTTCACCTTCTACGTGAAAAGTAAGCATTCCCATATTGCCGTCTGCATCGACACTCTCATCTTCCGAATTAACTTCTTTAACTTTTTTCTCGCCAATAGCCTTTTTAAGAGCTTCTTTTAGCCGGTCTGCATCAGCATGTATTTCCTTGGGTTTTTCAAGCCCAGGCCTTGACCCAATAGTTTGCGCTGTGTTATCGACTCTTTTAGCTTCAACAACAGGATCCTCTTCTTCACCTGAAAATCTTGCACCGAACAAGCTCATCACCTTTCGTTTAACAGAACCCCAAAAGCCAGTAGGCCTCGTTTGAGTTACCTCTTCAACAGTAGGTGGCGTATTGGGATCAATATTAGAAGTATCAGGAAAATTCCCATTGTTCATGGGGTGAGGATAAGGGTGAGCGCTTGGATTATGTACGTTTTTCTTTACATCTTCCTGCTCTCTTTCATGAATACTTACCCTGTCTACAGGATTGTAGCTGTCAATATTTGTTCCTGTCATGCTTTTACCTCATGAGCCAATAATTTAATTTTCAACTTTACCTTTTCCTCTCCAAGTTTTTTGGAGAAGATCGATTTGCTCAAGCAAACCGTGGTAATTCCCTTGTTTTCTTGCGATGGCCTTTGCCGAATTGAGCGCTTGTAACGCTCTAGTCACTTCACCATGCGTCAAGAGGCACTCTGCCGCGTGAAAATGTGGGTAGGGGTCTGACATAGTTTTATCATTCATTGCTGCCCACCCATACGATTCTATCGCTTCGGGATATTTTTTTAACATCTGAAAAGTTGCGCCAAGGCCTTTCCAATACTTAACAGAGCGTATGCGTAGTGCTGTTAATATACGAAAAAGGGGCTCTGCTTCGAGGTACCACCCTTTTTCATAGTAGCCAAAGGCGTAAGAGTAAATCCCCTCTACAACCTCATCTGTGAGATCGGGTAAGTCTTCAACTGAAATATTTGTATCAGAAAACACTTCAAGAAGCATTTTAATCTCTTCTTCAAATTCGTTACCTGACTTTTCTTTTACAGCCTGTTGTTCCATAACTCCCTCACAAGTTGACGATTATCTACCAGCAATACCTCTGAGTAGCGACTTCATCATATTATCAAGATTGTTGATGATTTGACGCCCCACCTGCTGAGCTTCCAGTTTTTCTGAATATCCCTGACTTAAATCCAAAAACTTTGTTTCTGTTTTTGTTGTCAGACTTTTTATTTTCATATTCAGATTTTCTAAAAGCCTCTGTCTGTCGTCGCTCTTATAAGTTTTTCCGACCTCTAGAATATTAAGACTATCTGGACTCATCTTCAAATCATTCTGCTGATCTGTAAGGTCGTCGCTTGTTAGCACTGCGTTGAGCATACTAAATAGCTCATCGTCAACCTTTACTTTTCCGTCCTTGTCAGTCATGGCATTTATCTTTGCTACTAGCTCGGAAAGTACGTCAATTTGGCCATACATCGCATTGAGTGTTTCAGTATCTTCTTTACTTGCGTCAACGAGCCTCATAAGTTTTAAAATTAGAATATCGCGAACAAGCTCCTCAACTGAAGAACTCGATGATGAAGTTGAGCTTGAAGACTCAACAGTTTCATGAGTTGTCATATTTAATATTGGATCTATATCATTGCCTGGCATAAGAAAACCCTCAAGTTAATATTTATCTGTACGAGATTATCAAAATTGATCTATCTCGCCTTATTCTTGAAATATAATTAAACCAAATCCCCATTAAGTTTGCGTAAAGATTCAATTAATATTTTGCAAACTGCGGCTATTAAAACCACAATTTTAGCCACTTAAACTGCGTAACCGAATTACTACTCTACCACAAAATCTTATTTCACACCAACACAACCATGATCTGAAAAATTTGTGAAGCTACTTTTGAATGAATTAAAAAAAATAATTTCAAAAGACAAAGTAATTGAAGAGCCTTCCAACAAGCACAATAACTGATCTACTGAAAGCACGAGCATTCCTATTGAAATCAATTTTTTAAGCTAGTATAATCAATGCAACTAATTTTACTTTCAATAAGGATAGATTGATGAAGAGAGATACATGGGGATCAAAACTCGGATTTACGTTTGCTGTTGCTGGATCAGCCGTTGGCCTAGCAAACATCTGGCGATTTCCCTATATCGTTGGGCAAAATGGGGGTGCAGCTTTTGTCCTTCTATATCTTTTTTTCTTGCTACTCATCGGATTTCCAGTATTCCTATCTGAAATCCTAATTGGACGAAAAGCGCAAACAAGTCCGAGTGGAGCCTTCAAATACGTAGGAAAAAAATCAATTTGGTCTATCCCTGGCAAATTAACAATACTCACCGGTTTTCTTGTAAGTGGATTTTATAGCGCCATAGCCGGGTGGATTCTCGGCTACCTAGTTGAAACCTCTCTGGGAAACGTTACAAACTTTGCAACAATGCCACAGGCAGCCTCTTATTTTTCCACCTTAATTGGAACACCCTCGTGGGGTCTCACCTTCCACTTTATATTTCTTTTTATCTGCTGTTCTGTTCTCTACCTCGGGGTCCGTCACGGCATTGAACGGGGCACAAAAATCATGATGCCTCTACTGTTTGTAACCCTAGCCCTTCTCGTTGCAAGAGGACTTACACTACCTGACGCTGAAAAAGCTCTCACTTTTTTGTTTTCTCCCGACTGGAGCGAGCTCACCCCCAAAGTCTTCATGATTGCCTTGGGACAAGCCTTCTTTACATTGAGTCTTGGACAAGGGACAATGGTAACCTATGGTAGCTACTTAAAAAAAAGCGAGAATATCATACTTACTTGCATCCCTATTCTGTTGATGGACCTACTCGTCTCTATTCTCTCTGCAATCGCAATTTTCACTATTGTCTTTTCCGTTGGCGCGCAACCAGACTCGGGCCCCGCCTTACTCTTCAACACTCTACCTTGGGTGTTTAGCCAAATACCTGGGGGATACCTATTCGCAATAATTTTTTTCTTGCTAGTGACTCTAGCTGCTATTACTTCAGAGATCTCTGCAATGGAGCCAATTATTGCCTATCTTCGTGACGATTTAGGTTGGACGAGACACGCTGCTGTTATGAGCGCAGGAGCGGG
Source organism: Chlamydiota bacterium (assembly GCA_036164375.1). GTDB lineage: Bacteria > Chlamydiota > Chlamydiia > Chlamydiales > Criblamydiaceae > JAYZJO01. Next base: position 37,344 of record JAYZJO010000015.1, read on the forward strand.
AGCTTTTTTACTAGGTGTGCCTAGCGCTCTTTCTTATAGTACCTTTAGCGGCATTCACTTCTTTGACATGCCCATCCTCAATTTCATGGACTTCCTATGCAGCAGTATCTTAATTCCTCTCGGCGGTCTATTTGCTGTGGTTATGGTTGGATGGATCTGGGGATACAATAGCGCCTTTAAACACCTTCAGGAAGGGTCTGATAAACTATTCACAAAGCAACCATGGTTAAAGAGCTACTTACGAGTGTGTATCCAATATATTGCGCCCATAAGTATCATCTTTATTTTTCTAAATGCGATCGGGATAATTTCCATTTAAACATATATTACTTTCGTGTATGGTAACAGTATGTCTACTGAAAGCTTTATTGAATCAACTATTGTCAAACAAGACACCACTTTCGAAGTACCGCTGCGCCCTCAATCGCTCCGCGATTTTACTGGCCAAGAGGCGGTTAAAGAACGCTTAGAGCTAATGATTGACGCTACAAAACAGCGTCAAGAAGCTTTAGGGCACTGCTTATTCAGTGGTCCCCCTGGTCTTGGAAAAACAACTCTTGCAAATATCCTCGCCAAATCAATGGGGACCAACCTAATTATCACATCTGGCCCTGCCATCGAAAAACCTGGTGACCTCGCAGGTCCCTTAACGAACCTGCAAGAAGGGGATATTTTATTCATAGACGAAATTCACAGCATGAATCGCGCTGCAGAAGAATACCTATATTCTGCTATGGAAGATTTTTCACTAGACCTCACAATCGATAGCGGTCCGAATGCACGGTCTGTTCAAGTCAACTTAAATCCCTTCACACTCGTCGGTGCAACGACAAGAATGGGATTACTCACAGCCCCCCTTCGCTCTCGATTTGCTTTTAGTGGAAGGCTCGATTACTATAGCGTTGAAACTCTTACAACGATTATCTTAAGAACGAGCCGAATCCTAAACGTCACAATCGATGAAGAGGCCGCAAGAGGGATTGCTGCATGCTCTAGAGGCACCCCCAGAATCGCCAATAATATATTACGTTGGGTTCGTGACTACGCACAAATTCGCTCAAACAACATTATCTGCATGGAGGCTGTCAAAAAAGCTGTAGCCATGCTTGATATCGACAGCTTAGGCCTCGACGATATGGATCGCAAAATTCTCGAAGTTATCATCGACCATTACGAAGGGGGACCTGTTGGCATTAACACCATCGCTGTTGCCGTAGCTGAAGAAAGTAGCACCATAGAAGAAGTTTATGAGCCATTTCTCATCAAACTAGGGATGCTTAAACGTACGCCACGTGGACGTGAAGTAACAGCAAAAGCTTATCAACACTTAAATAAAAGTAAAGCAGGAGAATCATTATGATCTATCGTATACTTATGATCATGTTAGCATTCGTCTCACTAGCATCTCCCATGGAAGCGGGATTGTGGGACGGAATCAACTCATTTTTCAAAAAATCTATAAAAAGAGAAACACCTTCAATTAAAGTACTTATTGCCAAGGATAAAGGTTCAATGGACGTCGTAGTTGACGGTCCCTTCAAAGGGTACGACCCCCATACAGGAGAAACGATCCTTCTAAGTAAACTTGGAAAAGATGCTGTTTTAAGAGTGATGGACGGCGGTCTTCAATGGAGCGAACAGTTTCCGGGAGTCCACCAGTTACTGATAGTCCCAACTTTTCCTGAAACTAAAATCAAAGTTGATGGCGTAGAGTACTTAGGGTCTATGTACTTTTACGATGTAGAAAACAAGTTGATGGTTGTCAATAAATTAGACATCGAATCTTACTTAAAATCTACATTGTCCCCTCTTAATAATGAGGCCAACCCTGATGAGCTATTGTCAGCAATTGCTATCACAGCGAGAACGAATTCTTACTACCAAGCTGAAAACCCAGCAAACCCCTACTGGTCTGTTGACGGGAGCAAAGTTAACTACCACGGTGACATTAATGAATCAATGAAGTTACCGGTTAATAAAGCTATTGTCGATACAAAACATATGATCCTTAGCAGAACTGGTACATATGAAGGGATGCTAACGCCATTTATGAGCTATTGGAATAGCCCTCAAGTGAAAGATAGTATAAAACATATTGGCATTGGATCTAGAATTTCGCTTAAAGATGCACAAAGGCTTGCTGAGTCCAACAAAAATGCAGCTCAACTTCTTCATGAAGCTTTTCCAAATGCCTCTATTGAGCTTATCTTACAACCAAAATCAAAAAAATAATTTCCATTCACCCCTCTAAAGGTATTCTTTAGAGGGGCTATTTTTCTAGATTTTATCTCCGTTCTCCGCTATAATCTCCTAATTATTAGAAATAATTATTATATTGAACCACCATGACTAAAAATTTGTTTGACCTTGCGTCATATCACTATGACTTTGATGAATCTCTCATTGCGAAGTATCCAGCCAACCCGCGTGACAGCTCACGCCTAATGATTGTCGACAGAGTTAGTGGAAATATTACAGAAAAATCATTTAAGCAAATTACAGAGATCCTCCAACCTGACGACTCCATCGTTTTTAATGACACACGCGTTATCCCCGCACGCCTACTGGGAACTCGACCTTGTGGCGGTAAAGCTGAAATATTTTTAGTGAAGCCTGTGGGAGTTGATACATGGGAAGTTTTAGCAAAACCAGGCAAAAAACTTCGTGAGGGAACCTGCATCAAGTTTAGCGAAAATTTTCGTTGCTACATCGTTGAAATTTGTAGCGATGGTTCGCGAATCGTCAAATTTACCTACGATGGCGACTTTGACACCCTTCTCCAAAAATATGGCCAAATCCCTCTTCCACAATATATTGACCGAAAACCTGATGAACAGGTTGATAGCGAACGCTACCAAACTGTCTATGCTAATGAGCCTGGAGCTGTAGCAGCGCCCACTGCTGGATTACATTTTACCGATGAAATCTTAAGGACTCTTTCTTCTAACGGAATTCATCAAGACAAAGTGACCCTACACGTAGGACTAGGTACTTTTCAGCCTGTGCGTGTTGAAGATGTAAGGGAACACCAAATGCACACTGAAAGATGTGTTGTACTCCCTGAAACTGCAAAACGATTGAATACGAGAAAGCCAGGAAGTCGCCAAGTCTGCGTTGGGACAACCTGCTGTCGCGTACTAGAGTCAGCTTCTAATGAAAATGGGATCATTACCCCCGGCAACTTCGAAACCGATATTTTCATTTATCCGGGGTACAAGTTTAAATATGTCGACTGCCTCTTAACAAACTTCCACCTTCCTTCATCGACGCTACTCATGCTCGTTTCCGCATTTGCTGGATATGATCTTATTATGGAAGCTTACAAAAAAGCTGTAAAAGACAGATACCGTTTCTTTTCATATGGCGATGCGATGCTAATATTATGATAGTACACGCTGGGAACAACTATAAGTATTATCTGCTAGGCATCTTTTGATCAATCCCTTTTCATTCAAATTCAGCAACAGACTCTTGAAATAAAAATGTATGATCGCAGATTTTTCGCACGCTGGTTAATTTAGAGATTTCTAATTCAGTATATTCGACACTATTTTTAGACAGGCTATCATGTTTACTCAGCATCTATATCCGAATCATTTGTAGAATGCGTTTGCCTAGCGTGATTGACAGGTTTTAAGGCCGTATTTTTCAACGATAAGAACGATGTAACGATACTAACGATAAAAAGATTACAAAGTATTAAAAACAATTCAGATACACGGATAACTGTGAAATGAGTTGAGGGATAATTTTACTGATCGTTATATCGTTATATCGTTATATCGTTATATCGTTGAGAACTATTTAGGTTTGCCATTACACTCAAGCACATTTTATTAAAATTTAAATCTCCTTTGTATACAAACTATCACGGCCACATCAGAGCTGTAGCTGCGTAAGGTGAGTTAGTAATATATACTGAATTAAATTGGAAATTACTTATTGCCGTTAGCATTTTTTATATTCCGTTTGAAAAATGCCCTATATTTTTTTGATACCGTCGAGAATCTCATCTAGCCCAAGGAGTGGTTTATGACATACTCCTTCATAACAAATATATAACGTAGTTCTTCCATTCAATGGTTTTTGTTCTTTGACGTAAGGAAGCATCCTGAATAAGTCCACATCATTAACTCTTCTAACAAGCAAAGTTTTGTGCGGAATAAACTGTGTATAAATTGCTTGGATAACTTCACCATAATGTTCTTCTTTCTCATTTAAGGAGAGAACAAATGTGGGCGCTTTTTTATCGTAGTAGCGCATTAAACTCATCATATGGTAACAGTACCCTGGCGAATAACTTTCTAGATATTTTTTCACTGCTCGAAAAATATCTTCAGCCTGATCTAGATAGTGAGGATTTCCCGTAATTTGGTAAAGACGAAGCAAATTTTCTGCATGGATCGCATTACCTGACGGTTCAGCGCCATCCGAATACTGACATTTACGGATAATAATTTTACTATCTTCACCGTCAGTCTGATAAAAAGCCCCATTTTCAGATTTAAATTTTAGTTCTAAAATTCTAGTTAGTTCGATAGCCCACAGCAACCATTCAGCTCCGCAATCAGCCTCAAAAAGACTGATCACCCCCCTAGTAAGAAACGCATATTCATCGAGCCCCGAATTTATAGAGGCATCACCACCACGCCATCGGCGGAGTAAACGTCCTTCAACCCACATATGCTCTCTAATAAAGGTCGCAGACTTTAAAGCTGCATTTATATATTGTTGCGAATTCAACGCGCGTCCAGCTTCCACTAACGAGAAGATCATTAAACCGTTCCATGCCACAAGGACCTTGTCATCTTTAAAGGGATGCTCCCTTTTCTCACGCTCTTCCCATAAAACTTTCTTAAGGGGCTCTATTTTTTGCTTAAACTCTTCAATATCTAATCCCACACCAGAAGAAAAGTCTTCACTCGGAAGTGGAGTGTTTAGTATATTTCGCCCCTCAAAATTTCCTTCGGGAGTAACATTATAGTAATCACAAAATAATTGATAATCCAAAGGCTCGAGAATAGACTTAACTTCATCATACTTCCATGTATAAAAAAAGCCTTCTTTTCCTTCAGAATCAGCATCTTCTGCTGAGTAGAACCCCCCTAAGGGATCTGTCATATCGCGCAATATGTATCCGATTATTTCATCACAAACTTCTCTTAAAAAAGGTTGATGGGTAGCTTGCCATGCCTCTAGATACGTATGAATCAGTAACGCATTATCATACAGCATCTTTTCAAAATGCGGTACAAGCCACTGTTCATCAATACTATACCGCGAAAAACCACCCCCAAGATGATCATAAATACCGCCACGCGACATCATGTCAAGGGTTCTTTCAACAAGAAATATAGAACGGCTATCGCCCGAGAGCTTAGCTTCTCTCAATAAAAAATTGCATTGGTACCCAATAGGAAATTTTGGTGCTCCTTTCATACCACCATAAATAGGATCCGCTAATTTAAGTAGAAGTTCAGAGGTAGCCTCAACAAGCTCTTTATCGGGAAGCATATTACCGCGTGTGTGTATATTTTCAGCGAAAACCTCAACGATTTTTTTTGCCTGCTCTGTGACACTTCCTCTTTCATCGCTATCCCACACATCCTTGATACGCTGAATCAAATCCATAATTCCCATCAAGCCATGACTTGCATTCACAGGTAAATACGTAGCTGCAAAAAAAGGTTCCAAATCCGGAGTCAACACCACATTTAATGGCCATCCTGCAGAACCTGACATCATCGTTTGTGCAAATTCCATATATAAAGTATCAACTTCAGGAAGCTCCTCCCTGTCAACTTTGATATTGACGAAGGATTCGTTTAACAACTTGGCCACTTCTTCATTTTCAAATGATTCTTTTTCCATTACATGACACCAGTGGCATGTAGCGTATCCAATAGAGAGGAAAATTGGCTTATCGAGTTTTTTAGCCTCCTGAAAAGCTTCGGTTCCCCACGGATGCCAGTCTACCGGATTATGAGCATGCTGTTGGAGATATGGAGATTTTTCATGAATCAAACGGTTAGTATACTTGTGATGTTCGGACATAAATATCCTGTGTGTTAGGTCTGGTGTTATCGTCAGTGATACCTTGTCTGCTAGTGGAAATCAAGATCTTTATTTGAGAGTTTTCACATGCCCACAGAAGATATTAAAAAAAGATATATTAAGAATAATCTTGAATTTTTTATTCTTACATTATATCTAAATATTTAATCGTATTTACACATAGAGGATGTTATCCTATGCAGAATAAAGATCACCACAATGATGATAAGTCCAATTCTGAAGATTACAAGGACAAGTATAGCAAAGAGAAATCAAAAAGTTCTCTTTATGAAAGACGAAAAACAGCGATTGCTCTTAGCGTTGTGTCTTCTTTAATACTTGCAGGAATAGGATTCGAAGTTATCAGCAACAGCAACAGCGACTCAGTTGAGGTGATCAAAGAAAGTAATGAACCTATCGTTAGAAAACCTTTACAATTCACCGATGAAAATATCATTACACTTTCTGATAATACGGAATCTTTTGACGACGACGTCAGCATCATTCACCAGTTAACACGCCAAAAAAAAGAACAAGCCAAAAAAATTGAATACTTACGCGGAGAACTTGATCAAACTCAATCAAGATTGCAGCAACTCAAAAGCGACATTTTGATGCGTGGTGGAAAAAAAGAGCAAGACTACCAGCAAATCATCAACTCGCTTGAAGATGAGCTACAAGCAGCAGAACACCAAGCGCAACTTTTACGTACAGAAATAGCAAATCGAGATAGAGTTATTGCTAACAAAAAAACAGAAATAGAGAAACTCAAACGAATTTTCAAGAAAAGCAAAAACGCTTTGAAGGCTAACATCCACACGACAACAGCTCAGTACAAACAAGAGCAAGAAAGAAACATTCAGCTTATCAATGAAATAAAAGATCAGTTCAATCTATCTGAAGAAAACATTGCGCAAACAGAAAACATCGAAAACTTAATCGGTAAAATTAGAAGTCGAATCTTTGATCTTGAAGAACAGCTACAAATATCTCAAGAAGATAAAGAAGTTGCTGACTCTCGTGCTGAAAGCCTAGCATATTCGTTAGACCTAAAACAAGAAGAACTTGAAACTGCACAAGCAAAAATAGAACTTCTAATCCAACAACTTGAAGAGCAAAAAATTCACTCTGACCTACTTGGTCAAAACTTTTTAGAAACAACTTTCAACACAAACGGTGAACACGTTAGTGACATTGAAGAGCTACGTGAAAAGTTATATAACGAAGAAACACGTGCAAAAAATTTAGAAGAGCAACTTGCAAACGCAATCGGAGAGAAGAAATCCGAAGAGCTCCGCGCAATAGCACTACGTGATGAGTTGGACAAACTAAGAGGCGAACCTGAAGATGAAGACACCATTTATACTCCAAGTGAAGAGGATGAGTATGATGGAGACACAATATTTGATTTCCCTGACCACCCAAAAGATCCGTCTCCGACTCCAGATGTTGAAACTATAAAAGACAATAGTTCTCGTGAGACTCCTAAGTCAGACAAAAAAGCGACCATTCGAGCTCAACAAGACAAACTCATACATGAACTAGAAACAAACTTAGGTATCGCTGAAAGAAGAAACCGTCAGCTTGAAAATACTATCGAACACTTAAAAAGTACGCAAGTAAATGGCGGAGATACCACATCTACCTACAATAGTATTCAACTTCAGCTAGAGCGAACACAAGAGCGCGCTGATGCGTTAGAAGCACAGTTAAGGCACGCTGGTATCAACACTACGGACACCTTCTACTATGAATCGCCACAAAACGATGAAGACGTCCTAAGCAAGCAATCCACCCTGAAAGCAACAATTGCATCGCTAGAAACACAATTATCTGAAGCGAGATCTAATGTGGAAGTTGTGCGTGAAAGATACGAAAGTGCACTTCAAGATAAAGAAGAAAAAATCATTGGGTTAAATAATACCATTGAAAGCCTAAACAAAAGAACTCACCTAGTACAAGATTCTAACTCAATAAATGCTCCGAATAAAGATCAGCAACTATATCAGCTGTATATAGAGCAAACAAAACAAATCCAGAAACTCAAAGACGAGCTTTCTAAGGCAAGAGAAGATAGTGACAACGGAAAACATAATACCATTTCTTTTAACGAAAAATTCTATCAAGATAGAATAAAAGTTTTAGAACAAGCCTATGTAGCCCAAGAAAAAGCATTGGCGCAAGCAAAGAACTTGGCTAATAGCCTCCCGGATCGACCTACCCCTGCTCAAACAGGTAACGACAGCAACTACCTTAAGAAAATCAAACTACTTGAAAGAAAAAATAATGAGTTAGAGGCTCAACTTGAACAAAACAATGAGTACATTGAAGAAATTCAAAATCAGTTGGAAGAAACTAAAAATAACAGTCAACATGTTGACGAAACAGTGAAAGCCAGCAAGTCAACCATCAAAGATCTTGAAATGCAGATTGCTCTTCTTAACGACGTCGACTCAACGAATATGGCGATTAGCGATAAACATAAACAATCACTTTCAAAAGAAATAGATGACTTAAACAAAGCTCTAGATGAGGAAAGGTCCGAAAGAATTTCTGCAGAGCAGGAGATCCGTTCTCTAAGAGAACGACTAGAAGCTAGAGAAAGCCGTGATGATGACGATATCGATGCTGTATTTTACCCTGATGAAGACATGTCCGAAGAGTTTGAAAAACTTAAGGAAAAATATGAATCTGAAAAAGACAAAAGAGCCGAACTAGAGCAACGTATCGATGCTATGTCAAAATGGGCTGATAGCCTTCAAAATGAACTTTCTGCATATGAAAAGGCTAAGTTAGTTGAAGAAGACTCAGCTTCAGTTAGTAACGCTAGCCCGATCAAATTAAGAGCGAAGATTGCATACCTAAAGACTAGGCTTACACAAGAAAAGTCCAAACAGGAAAACACGCAGGAGCAGTTACAAGAATTAAAAGTGACCTTCGATGAGGTTAAAAGCCGCAATGAGGCCCTTGAAAGAACTGTTCACGATGCGGGTCTTTCAGTTTACTAAGACTTATCCTCGAGAATATAGAATTGAATACGATTAGTTCTATAATGAGTGAAGTTGGAAATTTGTGTTAGCAGAAATATATGGAAGTAATTAGCTCTAGGAACCACTTAATAACCATTGACTATTCACGATAACTTTCTGAGCTAAAAACAACAAGCGACCATTTTAATAGTCTGGAAAAATACAATTATGGAAGATCTTGGAAGCGATGCTTTTAACATGCTGGATAAACACCACTAATTGATAAAAAATAGAGCTAACATCACCCCATTTTCAACTTATACCCACCTCAACAAATAAAATTACAAATAATGATCAGCTACCGGAAATACTGTCTGCGTTTTATTATTACTAAAAATAATGAACAAAAGACCGTCAGATCATTTACGAGTATATCAACATTATTTATAGCTTTATTTGTTGGGATTGATATTACTTACAGGGGTTGATATCAATCTATGATAATTTGAGCGAACCCTTTTTCAATTTTTTCATTTTCATCATTATCACTAAATGAAGTTAAGTCGTCTTTTCGAATCAACTCTTGTACTTCAAATGAAAACTGTCTGCCACATTCAAGGCAGCGGTGGTTTTGCTTACCATGTCTGGTATATCCATTTCGCTTAAACGCTTTTGATCCACAATCAGGACATGCGTGTTTCATGGCATCATCCCCTTCTATGTTGAAAACCTAAAAGGCTTTTTAAATTACTTGTAAACATGAAAACCCCTTACTTTAAGGGTATAAGCACGCCAACGACATTTTTCTAAGAATGTATAATACGATCGCTTTAATTTGACAAGAAAAATCTGCTATAAAGAAAAAAAAGCTGCACAAGTACTTAGAAAACACATCTATTTGCAAATAAAATAATCTATCTTATTATAGGTGTTTATGCGATACAAACAATCGTTTTCAGGTATCTGAGAGTCCCTTGTATAAATAAGAACAAACAAAGCTATTACTCTTTATGTCAAAAACAGGACGCAATATTTTTATTTAAGAGTCTCTGTATGTTTAATTCTGAATTGCTCTATAGTACATTTTAACTCATTAAGTAGGATAAAATAATGTCAGACGATCTTAACCAAACTTCCATGATGCACATCATGAATGAAAATCGTTCTTTTCCTCCCCCTTCAAAAGTACGAACTTCGGCTCATATTTCAGAAGAAAATGTGTACGAAAAAATGTATAAACGATCAGTTGACGATGATGACAACTTCTGGCTAGAACAAACACAAACTCTTGATTGGTTTAAAAAACCTAGTGTTGGACTAGATTATATTTGGGATACCGAACACCGCATTATTAAGCACCAGTGGTTTGAGGATGGGAAGATCAATCTAACAGTTAACTGTCTTGATCGTCACGTTAATTCCTGCATTAAAAATAAAACAGCTATCATCTGGCAAGGGCAAAATCACCATGAATCAAAGACTTTATCTTTTTACGAATTGCACAAACAAGTTTGCAAATTCGCTAACGTACTAAAGTCAAGAGGAATAAAAAAAGGAGATCGTGTTTGCCTCTACATGCCCATGGTTCCTGAGCTAGCAGTCGCAATGCTTGCTTGCGCGCGGATAGGAGCAATTCACTCGATTGTTTTTGCTGGATTTAGTGCAGAATCATTAAGTCATAGAATTAATGACAGTGAATGTAAGCTAGTAGTCACAGCTAACGTATCATTGAGGGGCGATAAAACAATTCCCTTAAAATCCATTGTCGACAATGCCCTCATTCACTGTACAACAATTCAAAATGTGATTGTATTACAGCGCACCGAAGAAAGTTGTCCTATGGAAGAAGGTAGAGATCATTGGTTTCATAATGAAATGCAACACGTCAATGAAGATTGCCCAGCTGAAGAGCTCAACGCTGAAGACCCTTTGTTTATTCTCTACACATCTGGCTCAACCGGCAAGCCAAAAGGTGTTGTCCATACACAAGCTGGTTACTTACTTCATACAAGCCTAACCCATAAATATATTTTCGACATCCATGATAACGATATTTACTGGTGCACGGCAGATATTGGATGGATCACTGGACACAGCTATGTGATTTATGGACCTCTTGCAAATGGGTGTACGACGGTAATGTACGAAGGAATTCCCACCTACCCTAACCCTGGAAAATTCTGGGAGATTATTGAAAAATACAATATTTCCATTTTCTATACCGCACCGACTGCCATAAGAGCCTTAATTTCTCACGGCGAGCAATGGCCACAAAAGTACAACCTCGACAGTCTACGCTTGCTAGGCACTGTTGGTGAGCCAATAAATCCAGAAGCTTGGATGTGGTACCACAATATCATTGGCAAAGGTACTTGCCCTATTGTAGATACGTGGTGGCAAACAGAAACAGGCGGAATAATGATTGCATCGCTTCCAGGGTGTCATACACTAAAACCTGGAAGCGCCGGTAAACCTTTTTTTGGGATTGCCCCTATCATTGTTCAGCAAGATGGCACTGAATGTGAGACAAGTCAGGGCGGAAATCTCTGCATAAAAAAACCATGGCCAGGAATGATGAGGACAACATGGGGAGATCACAATACCTTCGTCAATACATATTTCACGACTTTTGACAATCTTTACTTCACTGGAGATGGGTGCAGAGTAGATATAGAAGGAGACTACTGGCTAATGGGTCGTATTGACGATGTTGTTAATATCTCTGGACATCGACTAGGAACTGCAGAGATTGAAAGTGCTCTCGTCAGCCACGGTGACGTAGCTGAAGCAGCCGTTGTACCTATTCCCGATGAAATTAAAGGACAAGGGCTACATGCTTTTGTAACTCTACTGAAGGACGTAGAAGAGAGCGAAGTGCTCAAAACCGAACTTTCCAAACATATTAGAAAGGAAATTGGTGCCATTGCTGTTCCTGACAAAATAATATTTACTGCAGCTTTACCAAAAACACGTTCAGGAAAAATTATGCGTCGTATTCTTAGAAAGATTGCCGAAGGTGACTTGAATAATCTTGGAGATATAAGTACATTAGCCGACCCTTCTGTCATCGAAAAACTTAAAGAAGATAAGTCATAGGATCAAAAGATGAAAAAAATATACTTTAATCAACCCTCATTTGATGCTCAACTTTTACGTGTTATTAGTCATGTCTACCATGGATGTTCGGACATTGGTGAATGTTTAGTTACCGCCAGCCATATCCAAGAAGGTAACTTTGAAAGTTGGTATGAAGAGTGGAAAAAAACAGCCGAACGGATTTTATCTATTGCCATAACATCAGAAAATTTAGGTCACAACGTAAGTGCTAGAGAGGCTTACCTTCGATCTTCCAATTATTTCCGCACTTCCTATTTTTTTCTTGCAGATGACCCAGCTGACATACGTGTTAGAGAGGCTCTAGACATGCATATCGAAACCTTTGACAAAGCGGCAAAATTATTCGATCCCCGTTTTGAAGCTGTAGAAATTCCTTTTGAAAATACTATGTTACCCGGATATTTTTATTCTGCTGCAAATACCAAAAAACCCAAACCTACAATCATTGCAAATGGTGGCTATGATAGCACACACCAGGAAGCATACTTTGCTTTTGTACCTGCAGCACTTAGCAGAGGTTACAACGTCCTAGCTTTCGACGGTCCAGGCCAAGGGGCTGTTTTATTCAACCAACACATTCCAATGCGATACGATTGGGAAAAGGTTATTTCTCCCGTCATTGACTTTCTTCTGAATCGACGATGTGTTGATAAAAACAAAATCGCACTTTACGGTCCGAGTTGGGGAGGAATGCTCACACCCCGAGCAGCTGCGTTTGAAACTCGCTTAGCTGCTTTAGTGGTTAACCCTGGTCAATATGATGCTTTAGAAGCGATAAAATCTGCAGCAAATATTACAGATGAGACTCCCCTTCAGCTAGAAGACCATATAGAAACATTCCTTAAAGCAGCTATGCAAGATAAATATGTTGCTCATAAATTAAAGTTAAAACTCTTCATCCATGGACTGGACTGCCCTAAAGATCTATTTGAGGAATGGAAAGATTACAACTTAATTGACATTTCTCCAAAGATCCAATGCCCAACCTTTGTAGCTGATAGTGAAAGTGAACCTTTAAGCAAAGGTCAGGCTCTAAAATTGTACGAGACATTACTTTGCCCTAAAACTTACTCTGTTTTTGGTAATGGTGAAGGTGCAGGCGCACATTGCGCTGCAGGCGCTATTGGACAGTTCTCCCAGAGGGTGTTTGACTGGTTAGACGAAACCTTGGACGTTAACACTCCTGCATCTTTGAGTGAGTCAATTGAAGCTTAAGCGTTTATTCAAAGGGTAAAGCTTTAAAAGAAAAGTAAAAACTGTATAAATCACCATTGATACCAATCCCAATGGTAACCAACAAACCTAGCTTCTTCTTATTTGATTGAATACGTTCCTTACCAGTTTAAACTCTCTCCTTGCCTGCTTAAATCGTCTCGCTACAGGTTGAGCGATTTCGTTATCAAATTGGGTAGTTTCGCTGTCAGGGTCAATAAAATCACGTTTCATCGAATTTATCATTTCATGATAATAAAAATTCGTCACCTCTACACGATACTCTCTGATTTTATTTGCTGGATTTTCATGCCCTTTATAAAAATCATTTAAACACAAAAAACCATTAGGAGCTAAATTTCGAGCCTTAATTTGATTTTTGTACTGTATTTTAACCTCAAAATCTAATTGTGAATTGTTACGGATTTTCATACCCCCCTACGTTTTGCATGTTATTTTTTATTTAATTAGGCAGAGTGTAATAAAAATCAAAAAATCTAAGCTATAAATTTCACACATCACTCAAGGACTCCTTCATTTATTTTCAAACGCGGTTTGCCTCCAAACCATTTGTTAGAGAACCTCAGCCTAGCGTGATTGATAGATTTCAAGGTTGTACTTTTTAACGATCAGAACGATAAAAAAATTACAAAGTATTTAAGACAGTTCAGATGCACGGATAACTGTGAAATGAGTTGAAGGATAATTAATATTATCGTTATATCGTTGCGAAATATTTATGTTTGCCGTTACATTCAAGTACAATTTTACTAAAATTTAAATATCCTTTTAGAGAAGCTTTCACAGCCACATCAGAGCTTTAGCTGCGTAAGGTGAATTATTAAAGGAAGTAACTTTATCTGATCGTAGACAATCCATGTTTTAAACTCGTGATCTCGATGAAAATTTCCTATTTATGCAAGAGCCTCCCGGGTTTTAATGCTTTTTAGATTTTTTTTTCTTTGTTTTTCTCTTAGCTTTTGCATGTTTACGCCCTACCGAAGTGACTGGAGTTTCTTTTTTACCCTCTTGTTTACACTCCTCTGAAGAGACTCCATTAATGCTATCCTCGATATTTTTTTGTACCCCCAAACTAATTGTAGCACTATTCGGAAGAGTAATCGGCTTCTTTCCTGGTTGCGTGCAAAAGACGTGACTCCCCTTACCATGTCCCCGATCGATATGATAGCCGAGTTTTTTTAGCTGCTTAATAATTTCGCGCCTTTTGGCATTCCTACCTAAAAAAGTGCTAGTGTCAATACCCGCAGAAAAATCCTTTGCTGCATCAACAGCCTTTTTGATTTCTGTTACGTCCTCCATCTCTAAATGTACTTTAACTTGAGGAAAGAGAGTCGCCTCTGGAGCTTTGATTTTTAACTCGGGTAAGACGGCTTGAGTTGCTGTAGGTTTTTCTTCCGTGACCACCGGTTCTTCGATAATATCTGGCTCATTTGAGAGTAGGAAATGCTCTGAAAAATTTTCAAGGTCCTTTAAGACCCCATTTGAGTATTCATCGAAAATCTCTAACAAACTACATATTTTATGTAAATCTGTCTGAAGCAGATCTATCTTTTGTTGATACGTCCCCCTTTTTTGCTTAATACCGCTTTCTACCGCTTCTAAACTTTGTTGAATTTGGGTAATAATATTTACAAGCACATCTTTTTCTACAGTATTAAGAACCCACCTTAATACACTTAAAGACCTATAGAGATATGTAGTTACATTTCCCCCTTGTATTTCACTGAATCGCAAACAATTATTTATGGCCTCAACTGAAGAAGATATACTTTTCAAGGAGAAACTAATCTGTGCCTGCTGCGCCTCTCTATTAAGGCCTTTTGTTTTTGGGATAGCATTTGAAAACTTACCTAAATTCGTTGCGGACAATTTTTTTTGCATTTCACCTAAAGAACACAAGACGGTTCTGATATAGGGAATATTCAGGCTTTTAGATTGCTTCATAGTCCATACTTCAATTTCTGTAAGAACCTCTTTAACCACTCCACTCCTTGCCCAGCTCACTGAGCCTGCGAAGTATTGGAACGCTATAAGGCTAAGCTTTTGCTCAATTCTTTCGTTGGGTTTCTCTACACGACTCCCTAAATGATCAGGCTTGAATTCCCACGTTATTGAATCCATAAAATTTGGCTGATTCGAAAGTTGCAGTAATTGTGAAACATCAGAACAGCAATTAAGGGTATTTTTATCTACATATTCATAGATGCTCATAAGACTTTTTAGATCGATCACCTTACTTGTCGTCACTTTTTTCTTCGTTTTATTCACATAATTAATCATTTTAGAAATAACATTTCCAAAACCAAATAGATTGGGAAATTCATCTCTTAACAGATCTTGATTACTATTTATTAACTTATCCTTAAAACTATTAAAAACAAATCTCAACAAATATAGTCTTTCTAAGATATTTGAGAACGTTTTGTTAATATCGTAACTTGCCGTTTCATCATTTGAAGAAGGAAATCCCAATCTCTTTTCAGTAAATTCTGAATAATCACTACTTGGACTCTCATTACACTTCTTCACAGCTTTTAGGACGAAGATCATAAAGTCAATTTTTTCGTGAACTCTAACTTGAATTTGACTTTTAATTTCAGTTAACAATTCAATAACCAAAGAAATATTTACATCCGAATACCTTTGAATTTCATTTACAGGGATATCTTTTAAAATTTTTTTGACATTTACAGTTTGAAGAATTCGTGCTAGAGGAAGATTCAACAATAAGCTAAATACTTTTTCAAATTGAGCTTCTTGTGTTTTCTTTTTTGAGCCTGAAATTTCACACATAAAAGAGAACATCAGCTCTAAAGCGAACTCCATATTCGAAATTTCAGAAAAATCCGAATTGCGAACCGCTATCATTTTAAGTATTTGAGGTAACTCCCCTTTTTTACTTATTACTTCGTCGCTGCAAACACTTGGCTGGCCACTAAAAACCTTCTCTGCCTGCTTAGTGATTTTTTGATTTTTTTCAAAATGTTCTTTTTGTGGTTTTAAAAAAACTTCTGAGCCCTGACTTACTGAACTTGAATTAACTTGCATTACATCTCCTAGAAAAAATAAAAAAAAAGCATAACACAAATATCAATTAAAAACAACAGACACAAACAAATTATAACAAAACATTAAAAATTTAAAATTATTTAAAAACATTTTTTTTAGATACTCACACCTATTTTGACCTGCAATCGATCAAAAAATTTCCTAAGTCACCCAATTGATATTAAGTAGGAACCTATCAGAAGACTCACGCAAAGACACACACCGAACTTCACCATTAAGTTTATTGAAGTTCCTTTAATAGAAAATGGAGCTGTTATCGATAATGAATTTCAAACACAATTAATCTTACCTGAAGATTTGACAACTCAACTCGCCGAAAGAATCCACCAAGTTCTTAATCAGGAGATACATGTCAAATTCATATCGATGCCAATATTTTTTACTATAATGGCCACGAAATTGACATCTCAGATAGCATTATAAAAGAAAACATGAGTTCAGTTCTTATTGACGATATCATGAGCCTTATATCCGAATGAATAAAAAAAACACTTGACGCTCTTTACGATTACGATTTCATCTCAAAAAAATTCTAATTAAAATCCGGTTTGCGTCCATGTCATTTGTTAAGGTACATTTGCCTAGCGTGATTGACAGCTTATAAGGTCGTACTTTTTAACTATAAGTACAATGAAAAAATTACAAAATATTTAAGACAATTCAGATTCACGGATAACTGTGAAATGCCTTGAGGGATAATTTTTCAGATCGTTATATCGTTATATCGTTGAGAACTATTTAAGTTCGCCATCACACTCAAGTACATTTTTATTAAAAATTAAGTATCTTTTGTA